>NZ_CP011272.1:4667240-4978389 GCF_001610875.1 Pirellula sp. SH-Sr6A
AGCTGCGTGATCGGTGGGGCGCTCTGCAGCGTCAGCGGAATGCTGCCGGATCTGGATAGCGATTCGGGCATTCCTTTGCGAGAAGCGATCGGATTCGCCTCGGCGGTCATTCCCATGCTCTTGGTAGAGCGTTTGCGTCGAATCGGAATGAGTCATGAGATGATGTTGGTCACGACCATCGGTGTCTATTTCTTTTTGCGATTTGGCATCGCGGAACTCTTTCGACGCTACACCGTTCACCGAGGGATGTGGCACAGCATGCCGGCCGCGCTCTCCGCCGCCCTTTTTGCCTTCCTCGTCAGCTCGTGCGACAACATGAGCCTTCGACTGTTCAAAACACTGGCGATCTTCATCGGCTTCATGTCGCACATTCTTCTCGACGAAATTTGGTCCGTCGAATTTCGACGAGGTCGCTACACATTCAAACACAGTTTTGGAACCGCGCTCAAATTCTGGGGGCAAAGCCGTATCGCCAATCTCTTCAGCTACGCATTTTTGATGATACTTTGCATTCTGGCTTACTATGATGAGGGTCTGATGTCGCGGTTCGGTTACATCCCACACACTCCCCAAACCGCGCTCGATTGGTTTCATCACTTCCGTACCCACGCACAGAATTTGTTGACGAGGTAGCTGTCCGAAGATTGCCTCGCCTGATCATGACCTCACTTTATCAAGTCAACATCCGAGCGCTGCTTCGAGACCTGTCCCAAACAAATTGCCGTCCCGCCACATTGGACGACTTGCCGGATGAGCTTCTGAACCAATGGCAATCGCTGGGAATCCACTGGATTTGGCTTCTGAGTGTTTGGCAAACCGGCGAAGCCTCCAAGTTGATCTCGCGACGGCAGGCAACCTGGCGACAGGAATTCCAAGCCGCCCTCCCAGATTTGGACGACGAGGACATCCAAGGTTCCGGATTTGCTATCACCAGTTATCGAGTGCATGATGCTTTGGGAGGCAACGCAGCGTTAGCGCGTCTTCGCGGCCGCCTTCAGGAACGAGGACTGCGATTGATGCTCGACTTTGTTCCCAACCATGTCGGTCTCGACCACCCTTGGTTGGATACAGATCCCGATCTCTTCGTCGTGGGCACGGAAGAGGCGCTGGAACGAAGACCGCAGAACTACTTCCGCCACCCCAACGGGACCGTGTTTGCTCACGGACGCGATCCCTACTTTCCCGGGTGGATCGATACCGCCCAACTCGACTTCAGCAGTCCGAAACTGGTGGAGCGGATGCAAAAGGAGTTACGAAACATCGCAACTCTCTGCGATGGTGTCCGATGCGACATGGCGATGCTCGTCCTCCCCGATATTTTCGAGAAGACATGGCACCGCCCTGCCCTCCCCTTTTGGTCGGAAGCAATACCAGCAGTCAAAGAAGAACATCCCGATTTCTGCTTCATGGCAGAGGTCTATTGGAGCCGCGAATGGGATCTTCAGCAGCTTGGGTTTGACTACTGCTATGACAAGATTCTTTACGACCGCCTCCTCCGCGATTCCCCGGAATCCATTCGGCTTCACTGGCAGGCCGATGAAAGCTACCAATCCAAACTGGTTCGATTTCTCGAGAACCACGACGAACCTCGCATTCGGAACCTCCTTTCCAACCCCCAGCACTTCGCCGCCGCCGTGCTTTGCTACCTTTCACAAGGATTGAAGTTTTTTCATGAAGGACAGCTCGAAGGTCGGCGACTCAAGATTTCGCCCCATGTCGTTCGCCGCCACCCCGAGCTGGTGGATGAGCAAGTCCACGACTTTTACCTTCGCCTCCTGAAACTACTTCGTGACGATACGCTCGTCCGAGGACGATGGCTGCAGTTGGAGGCCAAGCCGGCTTGGGAGGGCGATGCCTCGTTCGAGAACATTATCGCGTTCCGTTGGAAGGATCCCGAATTCCGCCACTTGGTCGTCATCGTCAACTATTCCCCTCAAGCGTCGCAGGGACGCATTCGACTTTCGATCGATCGAAACTGCGTGAGCCATGTCCACTTCGAAGACTTGCTCAGCGGTGGGTCCTGTTCATTCCATCGAGGTGAACTGTTCAATCCCGGCATGTTGGTCCGCTTGGACCCTTGGCAATTCCACGTCTTCAAAGAGACAGATGACAGCTAGACGCCGTACGGCACGACAACCCGTCGCTCCTTAGCGAAATTTTGTCGTAGTCGATTCGTAGACGACCAGGGTGGAATCTTGCCCAATCCCTCCCAGCCATTTTCGCAATTCGCCCAACCTCCCAAATAGAGGGTCTCGATTCTGGTGGCATTCCATTTGCATTTCCCTGACCGTCCGATAGCGGTACGCTGCCGTCCGTTAGAGGACCAAAGACTTCATGGATGAAATCTGCGCACGACGGGCACAATCAGGGATGTCACGTATGGAAATCAGAGCCGAGAGCTACGCGACCAAAACGATGCAGGGATGGGATCAGTTCCATCGATTCTTATCGGGGGGCATTCCCCACGCAGAGGAGATTGCAGCAACGCTGGCCCAGAGTTCGCTTCGCTTTCCTAGAGGCTTACGCCGAAACATCGAGGACATCGACCTCGTGCACTATTCTTCTGTCCACCATGCCTTTCGGAACAAGAAACTTCGGTGCTTCTTAACGTTCATGGAGTTAGCCAAGAACGAACCTTATTGGAGCAGCGTGAAAGAGTGCCGTGAAACACAGTTCGTGGTAATCGATGTGTTTCTCAAAGATACGCCGGAATCGGTAGTGGAAGCCATCCGGCTCCTTCCTCTTTGGCTAAACGAACAGGACGAAGAGTCGACTGGAGGAATTCCGCCTATGGGGCCCTCGCATCCTGCCCATACCCATTCGTGGTCCATCAGTCCCTATCGAGCAGCTTGAACCCGATTAACTGAGTAGCCCTCGTCGCTCCGCCCTCTCCATTCCCAATTCGAGGAAGACCATAAAGAACTCGATATCCGGGATATCGACCCGACCTTCGTTCGCCTGCTCCAGCCAACGAACGATCGCCAGGGCTCGCAAGTAAAACGGACTCTCGGTAAAGACCTGCTTCTCGAATGGGTTCATGAATCCACCGCCACCGAAAACTTCCCGTTGATGTGCCAGTGCAAGTCTTGGAAAGTACTGAGGAATCACGGTTGATAGGAACCGGCGGGCAGAAAACTGCAGGCGCACCAGTTCCGCGACATCGGAACCGAACTGGAGCGCCAGCCAATCATAAGCGTGGGTTTCCAACAAGGAATCCGCGGAAGCGTCGCGGTCGAAATAGCACCCCAGTACGAACATCTCGCTGCACCCGCTAAACAAGGTGGCCACGATCGAAGTGACACACGCATTCTCCGAGATTCCTTGGGCAGCAGCGGCAGCAGATCGGAGAAATCGCTTTCGGATCCTTCGGTCGGGATGGCGCAAACCACCGTCGATGAACTGGTAGATATCCTCGCTCGAAGCGCGAAGACGGGGCCGACCACTCGCAAACGATTCGACTGCAATCATCTTGGTTTCCTTTCAGTTCGCTAGCAATACGCGACCAGACTAGGATTAGATTGTGTCGTGCAGATGAAGATTGCGTGCAGAGGGAATGAATAGGCCGGCAATCCAGCGCGGGACCGACCCGGCTTTCTAATTCTGTTCTGTTGGCTCTACAGGAGGGGCAGATGGCTCAATGCCGGTAATGGCGTGCTGGATGATCAAGTGGAAGCGCACCAAATCAGGCACCGAGTTCAGTTCCAGCTTTCGCATGATTTTTGACCGTCTCGCCTCGACGGTTCGCTCCGCGATATTCAGCTTGCGGGCAATCATTTTGTTCATCGCACCATCGACCACTAGTTGGACCACGTCCCTTTCGGAAGATGTTAACGTTTCCCAACGCGCAATCATGACTTGGAGGTCCTCCGACTTTTTAAAGAGCCGGTTGAGAACTTGGCAACTAATCTCTTCTGCCGATATGCGTCGGGTGATGCCGATAGTGCCGATGCATTCGCCGTGGAGCACGACACCTTTTCGACGTATCTCGAGCGGTATGCGGCGGCCGCGGTCGCTTAAGATCTCGCATCGGAGTATTTGCACATCATCGGTAGGGATCGAATTGTTGGCCGCGATGACGTACTCATCATTCCAAGCGTGATTGGTCAACAGAAGGACGTAGTTCTTCCGCTTCCATTGACCGATATCTACTTCGAAGACCCGGGACGCCGATTCGCTGATGTACGTGACGCGTCGTTCTTTGTCGTGTGTGTAAAGAACGAGGTCTTGACTGGGGCAATGGAAAAAGCCCGGGAGAAGCGACTCAGGATGGCTCAAAACGGAGCTAGGTTGGGAGCTCTGATTGGATGAAAAAAAAGGCACGTCCATACTTTACCTCGACCAGTTGGGTGGGACGGGCGTTTGACGACAGCGAGAGGGAGCGACAGGTAAAGGCGTTTAGAACAACATTGCGAGAGGCTAACGAAGGACATCCCTCCATGTCAAGTAAAATATCAAGGGAAATACGCGGTCCGGGCGATATCATCGCGTCGTGGGATTGGTATCGGTCGTAGCCGTCATCGTCGGGGCCGACGTGGGTGCATTCTCTGGAGTGGGTTGGCCGTTGGGCTTTTGGCCAAATATTCGGTTCGCAAAGAGGAATCCACCTCGGTGATCCACCCCGTTGGCGTGGACGACTGCGTCAGGCTTGATCGCTCCATTCGGCTGGGGCTTGATCCGCTTTCCTGCAAATCGGGTCCCGCCGTAGATGGTTCCATATTGGAGCGGACCGACCCCGAGAATCCAAGTGTCTCGGGCGCTGCTGCCGGCTTGCGCAATCCCAGACTGCCATATTGGTTCACGCGTCTCACGGTCGTACGCGAACACCGAGACTTTGGCTGCCGCGCTCTTCATCTCCCGTTTTGCCACAGAGATTTCCGGAATGGTCGGCAGTTGCGGAGAGCCTGGGATGACGTTGGACGCGTTCGCAAAGATATTGTTGGCCGGCATCCCATAGATGACGCTGTGTCCATCGGTTCCGAGCGCACCGCAACGCGCTTCGCAGATGATCTCCGCCGCATCGCGCGAGTCGACGAGCATGCACCCGGCCGCCGTCATTTGTTGCCGCAGTCCGCTGATGATGTAGTCCGAGGTTACAAGATTCGCCGGCAGTGGAACCCCAGGAATAACCTTGCCCGCCGCAGAAACATAGGTCACGTCCAAGAAAACTTTATGCCCCGACAAGGGGCGAAAATCCATCTTCGAAATCGTGGAATCCACTGCGTCGGACATCAACAGTTGTTCGGTGGCGGTGAAAGACTTCGTTGTCCCACAACCGACGAGCACCTGGAGTAGGCCGACGATCAACGCCCCAATAAGTAGATAGCGACTTGGACCTGTTTCGAGAACAAACCGTATCATCAACAACCTGATTGGGGGACGGATGGAAGGCGGGACGAAACGAACTTAGAAGGACCGAGGGGTGTGAGGTCCCAAAGTGTCCATGCTCGCCCGGGGAGAATAGCCGGGTCGCTAGCGTCTCCAAAGACAAAACAGGTAAAGCAGGCAATCTACGGCGAATTCAAATCGGAAAAGATTGGCCCTGCACCGAAATTCAACCGATCGAACTACACTGAGGTCATACGCCCCTCCTCCTCCCACCCATCACCGAATCGAACTTGCTATGCGAATTGTCCATCACGGCGGACATACCGGCGTAACCGGGTCATGCCACCAATTATTTTTCAAGAATGGTCGATCGATTCTGGTCGACTGTGGCATGTTCCAGGGAGCCGATGCACGCAAACGTCCGTCCATGGACATCGACTTTCCGCTCGAGGGAATCGATGCCCTCCTCCTCACCCATGTGCACATCGACCACATCGGCAGGATCCCTTATTTGATGGAGGCCGGTTTCAATAAACCGATGTACTGCACCGTCCCGACGGCCAAGCTGATTCCCATCATGCTCGAAGATGCGATGCGTCTGGGCATCACCCGAAATCGGCAGGTTATCAAGTCTTTTTTGGATGATCTCAAGCGACACATCCACCCTTGCCCCTACAACGAATGGATCGACATAGGTCACGGAACGAAGGTTCGATTCCAACAGGCGGGCCATATCCTCGGTTCCGCATACATCGAGGTGGACCACGACGACGACCGGATCGTCTTCAGCGGAGATCTTGGCTCCCGGTGTACGCCGATTTTGAAGGACCCGGTGAGTCCCGAGCGTGCGGACTACTTGGTCCTCGAAAGCACCTATGGTGATCGCGTTCACGAAGGACGCGAGACTCGGATCCACCGACTCGAATCGATTTTGTGCGAGACCATCTCCAATAGTGGACTCACCATTATCCCCGCATTCAGCCTGGGTCGAACCCAGGAATTGCTCTATGAACTCAATAAGATCCTTGAAGAGATCGGGCACAAGATGCAGTGCTCGATGCTCAAGCACATCGACATCATCGTCGACTCTCCCTTAGCGATCAAACTGACGGACATTTACGATGCGATGCAGGAGTACTGGGATGAAGAGGCTTGGGAAGTCCTCTCGGTGGACAGCCAACCGCTGGTCTTTAATAATCTGGTGCAAATCGATTCCGGCGCAGACCATCGCGAAGCGGTCACCCATCTGTTGAAGTCTAAAAAGCCGGCCATCGTCATCGCCGGAAGCGGGATGTGCACGGGAGGTCGGGTCGTCGACTATTTGAAGGCATTTTTGGGTCGAGAAAACACAGACGTTGTCTTTGTCGGCTATCAAGCGTTGGGAACGCCGGGGCGGTCGATCCAAGAATGCTCCGAGGGGAAGTGCAACATCCACCTGGACAACATGGATTTGCAGGTCAAAGCGAAGACGCACACGCTCACGGGTTACTCCGCGCACGCCGACCAAAACGATTTGATTCGCTTCGTGGAGAACATTCCGACCAAACCTCGCGAGATCAGATTGGTGCATGGCGAAGAGCCTGCTAAGTCGGCGTTGGCGGAGAAGCTCTCGGCGCTGGGGCACATCGTGACTTGGCAGGATGAGCCCGTCGAATAGCCCCCCTGCCCTACCCCAGAATTTCGACCTGCAAAATCGAATTGGCCGATAATTTGCTCCAGTCGTCGAAATCCGATTCAAACACAGCCGATTTGACAGCTTGGAAATTGAGATGGCCGAGGATTATTACAAAGTACTAGGAGTCGAAAAAAGCGCGTCCGCGGAGGAGATTACGAAGGCCTATCGCAAATTGGCGAGAAAGCATCACCCCGATCTCAACCCAGATGACGCAGGTGCGAAGAAGCGATTTCAAGAAATTCAAACGGCCTACGACTGCCTCAACGATGCCGACAAGCGCGCGAAATACGATCAATTCGGGGCGGGGTATGAACAATTCGGCGGGCAGCCCTTTGGAGGAGAAGGCGCGCAGGGCTTCGATTTTGGGGACATATTTGGGGGAGGTGGCTCCCCGGTCGACTTCAGCAGTATTTTCGGCCAGTTTGGCGGAGGCCGTTCGCGGAGGCAACCGCGTGGGGCAGACGTCAGCGCGGAAATCTTCGTCCCGATTCGGACGCTCGTCCAAGGTGGCGAAACGCAAATCCAACTCAATACGAATGGCACAGCCGAGTCGATCACGGTGAAGATTCCAGCGGGAATCGAACCTGGAAAAAAGATTCGGTTGCGAGGCCGAGGCCAGTCCGTGCACGGTGGAAAGCCAGGCGATCTCCTGCTCACCGTGCATGCGGAAGCCAATCCCCACTACAAACTCTCCGGCAGAAACCTGGAATTGCGTCTGCCGATTTCGCTTGGGGAAGCGATCCAGGGGGGAAGGATCGACGTACAAACTCCATCGGGTACGATCTCCCTCACCATCCCTCCGATGAGCAGCAGCGGGAAAAAGCTACGTCTCAAAGGACAAGGATTCAAGGGATCGGATGGAATTGCTGGGGATATGCTCGTTGAATTAATGATCAAATTGCCCGACAATATGCCGTCCGGGATGGGCCAGATCCTCCCAGAGCTGCAACTCGGTTACTCTAAACCTGTTCGACAGGGTGTGCAGCTTTGAGCTGGCGAAGTTGGATTTCCGCTCGGGGCAGAGAACCAGATTCCTGACGCCATTGTTTCGTATTTTCCGATACCGATAGGTGATGCTTGAGCACCTGGATTGCCCCGACCGACCACGACGACATCACATTGGATGCAAATAGTCCCTTTGCAATTCCGATGCGACCGGAAGTGGATTCGAATACCCCGATCGGCATCGAGTTGCAGGAAGGGGATACGGGAGAGACCCAAGGGACCAATGAGCTGCTCCAAACCCGCTTGGCGGGGGCTGCTTTGGCTTTGGGATTCGGCGCTGGCATCTTTTCGTTGTGGACTCTCTTGCGCGAGGTCACTTCGATCGAGCAGCATTTGGGGTGGTTCTTCATCGGCTTGGAAATCACCACCGCGATTGCCTTGATCGGAATGGGAATCTGGCTGTATCGCGTTCCCTCGGCAACCTGCCGTTGCCTTCGCTGGTGCGAGCTGGCGATCTTCGGCCTGACATCCTGCCTTTTTGCCTTGCTCCACTATCTGGAGATCGTTTTCATTGTTCAGGATTTCAGCTTGATCCCGCAAATGCCGATGGGAGGCTGGCTGATTCTCATTTTCACCTACTCGATTTTCGTGCCAAGATCCTGGTGGGTCATCCTTTGGGCGAGTGCCACGATGTCGATCTTTCCGATTGTCGCCACGGCCGTCGCCATTATCTTGCACCCCGATGTACGAGCCGCGATAGGGTTTGATCCCTCTAGCTTGGTCGAGATGGTGCTATTCCTTGTGGCAACCATCTTCGCCAGCGTATCGAGCGTTCGGATGATCTCGTACCTGCGTGAGAAGGCGCACGAAGCGAAAGAATTGGGTCGTTACAAGCTCAAAGAGAAGATTGGCTCCGGAGGGATGGGAGATGTTTATCTTGCCGAGCATCGGCTCATGAAGAGGCCTTGCGCGATCAAAGTCATCCGACCTGAGAAAGCCGGTGATCCGAAGGCCATTGCGAGGTTCGAGCGAGAAGTTCGCACCACCTCGCGATTGACTCACTGGAACAGCGTTTCGATTTTCGACTACGGCCGTACCGCCGACGGCAAGTTCTATTATGTCATGGAGTACCTGACGGGACTCAGTTTACAAGAACTCGTCAAACGCCGCGGCCCTTTGTCTCCCGGCCGTGCGGTTTACCTGCTCAAACAAGTATGCAACGCATTGATCGAGGCACATGGCATCGGATTGATCCACCGAGACATCAAGCCCGCTAACATCATGGTCACCGAGTTGGGGGGCGCCTACGATGTCGTGAAGCTGCTCGATTTCGGTTTGGCCAAACCGATAACGACCTCCGTCAACGCGCCCTCAGAACCCGAGCTCACCGTCGTCGGCTCCTTGACCGGCTCCCCCCTCTATATGTCCCCTGAGCAAGCTCTAGGGGAAGCTCAGCCCGACCACCGTTCCGACATCTATTCGCTAGGTGGAGTTGCGTTTTATATATTGACCGGCAAACCACCATTTCTTTCCGGACCAACGCTGAAAGTGCTGTTGGCTCATATTCATGAACAACCGGTTGCACCATCAAGCCAACGAAAACAGGGTTCGGCCCCCATCTCGCTGGAACTTGATAGTTTGGTTCTCCGTTGCTTAGCTAAACAGCCGAAGGATCGATTTCAGTCCGCGCAGGAGCTTCTCAATGCGCTCGAGGCGTTACCCGAAGCCAATGAGTGGAATCAAAAACAGGCTGCCCAATGGTGGACATGCAATTGCACCCATTATCAAACGAGCCACGGATGATGGGCAAAGGAGTCGCGGATAGCTGAATGGATGCTGAACAGACGAGAATCGAAGCCGATTTGCGAGGTGCGTTGGACGGAGAAGTCTTTTGCAATCCGCTCCATACTCATATGTATGCGACCGATGCGAGTCTCTATCAGATCACTCCGATTGCGGTCGTTCGGCCAAGGCACGAAGAAGATGTCGCGCAATGTGTTCGATACGCCCAAGAGAACTCTTTGCCTATCTTGCCTCGCGGCGGTGGAACAGGGCATGCCGGCCAAGCCATCGGGCCTGGGATTGTCATCGATTTTTCACGGTTTATGCGCCGGCTGATCAAACTGGACCGCGACGCGTTAACGGTCCGCGTTCAGCCTGGCCTTCCGCTCGCCGAACTTAACCGCGCGCTGGCCAAACAGAAGCTGGTATTCGGACCCGACCCCGCCACGCGGTCTGTCACCACGATCGGCAGCGTCGTCGCGATCGATTCTCTGGGAAGCCACTTTCTACGATATGGCACAGCAGGAGAATCGCTCCTCGAATCGGCCTCGGTACTCGCCGATGGATCCAAGGTAAGGCTGGGAACGCACCGATGGTCGCGGCCTGATTCCGGCAATCCGCGATTGGATCAATTGGCATCCGACGTCGGGTCGGTTCTATGGGCGAACCGATCGGCCATCAAAAATCCACCATGGCGAGGCGTCGCACGCGGTTGCGGATACCGATTGGATGTCAGCGATCACGAGACCGTCAACCTCGCTCGTTTGCAATCGGGAGCCGAAGGGACCTTGGCAGTTCTCACCGAGCTCCTCCTGCAAGTTCAACCGATGCCCGAGGCCCGTGGCGTCGTCCTCCTTTTCTTCGACCGGCTTGAGCTGGCGGTCAAAGCCGCCTCCGAAGCGAGACGGGATAAAGTCGCTGCGTGTGATTTAATGGACCGACGCTTGATCGAAATCGCACGCGACCTCGACACCCGTTACGAATCGATGCTCCCCCGGGGCGCCGAGGCGCTCCTTTTGATTGAACATCACGGGGACGATGCCCACGAAGTACGGAACAAACTAACCAGTCTCTCGCAACGGATTAGTCGGCGAGCCCCGAATACCCTCTCGTCGCGAATCATCCTCGATGACAACGAGCGGGATTTTATCTGGAAGCTGAGCCGCCGGGTTATCCCAAGACTCTATCGCCTCAAGAGTTTGGCCAGACCGCTCCCGTTCGTCGAGGACCTCGCCGTCCCACCCGACCGACTCCCCGAGTTCGTTATCGACGTTCAGAACACCCTCAAGGCGGAGCGTGTGACCGGAGCACTCTTTGCGCACGCAGCCCACGGACATTTGCACCTCCGCCCGTTCCTTGATCCCAATTCCCCGGAAGATGTCCTTCGGATGCAACGGATTGCCGACCGGTTGGTCGAAAAAGTCCTCGAGTACCGGGGCGTGATTTCAGGGGAACATGCGGTGGGACTCAGCCGTAGCTACTATCTGCGCCAACAGCTCGGGGAACTCTATCCGGTTTGCCGGCAAGTGAAGGAATTGTTCGATCCGAATGGAATCCTCAATCCCGGCAAACTCATCACCGACTCCGCGCAGAAAATTACCGATAACCTCCGAGGCTCGGCAGCGCAGAGCGTCCCATCCTTGGAACCGGTACCTTCCGAACACACCGGTGCACCCAAGCCCGAATCCGAATCGACATTGGAGTCGCTGGCCAAACGCCCTCCCTTCCTCCCGATCTTGCGATGGGGACCGGAGAACGAATCGATTCAGGAAGTAGCCGACTCATGCAATGGTTGCGGCCGATGCCGGACCACTGCTCCGAGCGAGAGGATGTGTCCCATGTTTCGCGCGACGCGGAGCGAAGAAGCATCCCCGCGTTCCAAAGCGAACTTGGTCCGCGGCCTGTTGACAGGCAACATCCAATCCACGGCCCTCGAAGGGGACGAGTTGCGCGCAATCGCCGATCTGTGCTTCCATTGCCATCAGTGCAGGATCGAATGCCCCGCATCGGTCGATATCCCCAAATTGGTGTTGGAGCTCAAGTCGCAGTACACCGCGATCAACGGATTGCGATGGAGCGATCGGCTCCTATCTCGTATCGATTTGTTAAGCTCTCTCGCCTCGAAACTTCCGGTCTTATCGAACTGGGCTCTCGAAAATGGGACCGCGCGTTGGCTCCTTGAAAAGGCCACCGGTATCGCGCAAGGCCGACGCCTCCCTGGCTTTGCCAAGCAGCCGTTTCTGAGATGGGCCTCCAAAAATCGGCTGACCAGGCCCAATCGAGCTGGTGGTAGAAAGATTCTGTACCTCGTCGATCAATACGCCAATTGGAACAATCCCCTGCTCGGAACGTCGTTGGTCGCGGTCATGCAGCACCAGAACGTCGAAGTCTACGTTCCCACTTGGCAGACGGTGACTTGGATGACTCGAATCGCCATGGGGGATATCGAGAAAGTCCGAAAGTGGATCGGGCCTCAAATCCGTCAATTGGCGGAAGCCGTGCGGCAAGGCTACGAAATCGTCAGCACCGAACCCACCGCCATCCTCTGCCTCAAGAACGAATACGTGAGCATCCTCGATAACGACGACGCCCGACTCGTCGCCAGCCACGCATGGGAAGCGGGCCAATACCTCTGGCAACTTCACCAACGCAATGAATTGCAACTCGATTTCAAACCGCTCTCGGCGTCGATCCTGTATCATACCCCTTGCCACCTGAAAGCGATCGATCCGGAACACTCCGGCCTCCGCTTGCTCGACCTCATCCCCGGGGTCACGGTGACCCATGCCAATGCTGGTTGTAGCGGCATGGCAGGCACCTACGGCATGCGGCGTCAAACCTATCGAACCTCTCTTCGCGTCGGATGGAACTTGATCAGCACGACTCAGGCATCCACCGCGCAGCTCGGGAGCACCGAATGCGCAGCCTGCAAACTGCAAATGGAACAAGGGACCGACAAACCGACGATCCACCCCATCGCTCTTATGGCCTATGCGTACGGCAAAATGCCCGAGGTGAAACAGTGGATCCAACGTCGTAACGAAGGCCTCTCGGTTCTCTAACCTTCGTACGAACAAAACGCTGCACTATGGAATCTGAATCGTCGCATTCATCCCCCCTCTCCCCTGCCCCGCGCGCCAATACCAACGCCTCCCCCCCTACCCTGCCCCTGGGCACCCACGCTCCGCAGAACGGGTCCTCCCCCGTTGGAACAACACTCCGCAAGGACTTAGGGCTTTGGATGGCGATCGCCGTGGTGATCGGAAACACGATTGGGTCAGGAATCTTTGTCAAACCGGGCAGGATCGCGGCCGACGCAGGCTCCTTTCCGCTCATCATTGCCATCTGGCTCATCGGCGCAGCGCTCTGTGTTCTCGGCGGATTCTGCTTGGCCGAACTCTCTTCGATGCATCCCCAAGCGGGCGGCCTCTATGTCTATCTCAAGCAAGCCTACGGACGCTGGGTCGCATTCTTGTTCGGCTGGCAAGAGTTTCTCTTTGCTCGCCCCGCATCGACGGGAGCTCTCGCGGTTGTCTGCGTCGCATCGATCGCGCATTGCGGCGGGTGGAACGTGGATATCTTTACCTCCGTCATCGCTGCGATCGCGATCGTCAGCTCTTTGACCATCGTCAATATTGTCGGAGTTCTCTGGGGAGGATGGACACAGGCCATCACTACGATCGTCAAGTGCGGAATGGTGCTCGCCATCGCCCTTTCACCTTGGTTGTTTGAACTCTTCGGTTTCGATGTTGTACAACTCTCTAATTATTCTCAGAGCGTCACTCCGCAACGGGAGGGCTTTGCAGCCCAAGCCGCCGCGGTCTTGCTCGCCGTTATGTGGGCCTTCAACGGATGGGAAGGGGTGGTTCCGGTGGCGGAGGAAGTTCGAGATCCGGGACGGAATATCCCGCGTGCCCTGATCGGCGGAATCGGTTTGCTCGGGCTCCTTTATATTTCAGCGGTTGCCGCTTACCACGCGGTCGTTCCCATCGAAGTCATGGCGCAGCCAGAGAATCGCGAACATGTTGCGGAGATCGTGGTCGCCAAGCTTTTCGGCCCGTTGGGAGGCCAACTGATGTCGCTGGGGATCGTGATCAGCACCCTCGGCACCATCAACAGCAATTTGCTTACCTCCCCTAGAGTGACCTACGCCATGGGACGCGACGGAATGTTGAGCGATCGATTCGGACGATTGCATGCAAGGTATCGCACTCCGGTGCTAGCCATTGTTGCGCAAGCCGTCATGGCAGCCCTACTTATCGTGGTTTCCGCTCTCTCGATTCGCTTTAGCGAGACCTTTCGCGACTACAGTATCTTCGATTTGCTGACCAACTGCATCGTGTTCGCGGCCAGCATCTTCTACGCGTTAGCCGTCGCTGCGGTACTCGTTCTAAGACGCACCCAACCCGACCACCCCCGCCCCTTTCGAACCCCAGGATATCCGTGGGTTCCGATCGTCTATCTCGTCGCCTATTCCTGGTTCATCGGGAGTATTTTCTTGGGGAATCCTCAAGAAGCGGTGATCGGATGCGTTCTGATCCTCCTCGGACTGCCCCTCTATTGGTACCAATCCCGCCGCTCTCCAAGGTGACAGGCCGACTGAGCTTGCAGCCGGCTCGTGGCTCCGACAGAACCAACTGGATATCGAGGGATTCGATCGAGTATACTGGTACTCCCGTGCACTTGGCCCCCCTTCCCTCCCCTGCTCTCCCCTGGCTTGCTCATGTTTTCCCGCCGAACGTTATTGCAGCAGTCCGCGTGTGGATTTGGAGCCTGCGCGATGGCGTCGTTGCTAGCCCAGTGGAATCGGGCACAATCCGGGTCGCCGAGCATTTCTCAAACAAGTGGATCGGGTTTGCATCACCCGGCCAAAGCAAAGCGCGTGATCTTTCTCTTCATGCAGGGAGGAGTTAGCCAGGTCGACTCGTTCGACTACAAGCCGCTTCTCGACAAAAGGGATGGGGAACTCATCAGCTTTGACGATCCCCGCGAGTTCGCGAATTCGGGCACGCTCGGTTCGAAGCAAAAAATCATGAAATCCCTCTGGCCGTTTCGGCAGCGAGGGGAGTCGGGACGTTGGACCTCCGATCTTTTCCCAGCGATGTCGGAACACGTCGACAAGATGACATTCATCCACAGCATGAACACCGAGGGGGTAGCCCATGGACCTGCGACGCTCTTCCTCCATTGCGGAGCATTGAATTTCATCCGCCCCTCGATGGGATCTTGGATCGACTACGCCATCGGCAGTGAAAACGAAAACTTGCCCGGCTTCGTCTCCATTTCCCCGTCGATTGGAAATGGTGGTCCGCGAAACTATGGGAGCGCTTTCTTACCGGCTCGTCATCAAGGGACCGCGATCGGGAAAGCGGGACGGGACGAGTTAGAAATCGAGCACTTGAAGGGCCCCACCCACTCGAACTCGCAACTTCAACGCGCCGATTTAGACCGATTGCAACAACTCAATCAAATTCAACGCCAAAGGCACAATCCATCCGAAAGCGAGCTCGACGCCCTGATCCACTCCTACGAACTTGCCTGGCAAATGCAATCGATCGCCCCCGAGATTCTGGACCTTGAAAAGGAAACCGAAGAGACTCACCGGCTCTATGGCATGGATGACCCGGCAACGGCACCTTTCGGCAAAAAGTGCTTGCTCGCGCGCCGTCTATGCGAATCCGGCGTGCGTTTTATTCAAGTCAACTACGGGGACAACACCGCCAATCCAGCTTGGGATCAGCACAGCAACATGCCCAAGCACTTGGATCATGCCCAAGCGGTCGATCGCCCGATTACAGGTCTCCTAGAGGACCTGGAGCGACGCGGGTTGCTCGAAGACACGTTGGTTTGGTGGGGAAGCGAGTTCGGTCGAGCCCCCTACGCGCAAAAAAATGGAACAGGCCGCGATCACAACCCGGGCGGTTTCACCATGTGGTTGGCGGGCGCGGGCACCAAGCCCGGTTACGCGTACGGCGAGACCGACGAATTCGGACAGCTCGCCATCCAAAACAAAGTCCACATGCACGACCTCCACGCCACCTTGCTCCACGTTCTTGGGATCGATCACGAGCGTCTCACGTTCCGACACGCCGGCCGGGACTTCCGATTGACCGATGTATACGGTCGCGTGGTTCGCGATATCTTAGCCTAGCCAAATCCCGACAGCAGAGATACTCAACTGGCCACCACGGCCAGCCGCCCCATCTCGCCATCGCGGAGCCAGTGCCAAAGACTTTCGCCTAAACACCCTCTAGCGATCTGCATTTAGCCCTTGGGAGCATCTGCTTTCGATACCGTGGCGTGCGAGAACCACTTGGTAGCACAAGGTGTCTTCTAGGGTGCGGGGAGGATCGCTCCTCGTTTTGCCCTTCCGCGAAGCCCGCATTTTTGTACACTTTTCCCATAGATTTTGGTGAAAAGTGCCGCCTCACCCCCTCCCCTTTGGAGGCAGAACAGCCGAGGCGGGCTGTTTTTTGTTCCTTTGCTGTGCTCTTGGAAGCGGAGAGCGCACAACGCTGAGTGAAGTATGGATCTAACAAAACTACGTAACATTGGTATCAGTGCCCACATCGACTCCGGTAAGACCACCCTCAGCGAGCGAATTCTTTTCTACGCAGGTCGGATTCACAAGATCGAAGAGGTCAAGGGTGATGGCGACGGCGCGACGATGGACTTCATGGAACTGGAAAAAGAGCGAGGGATTACGATCACCAGCGCTGCAACCCAGCTTCAGTGGAAAGAGAACATCATCAACTTGATCGACACCCCGGGCCACGTGGACTTCACCATCGAAGTCGAGCGTTCCCTTCGCGTGCTCGACGGTGCCGTCTTGGTCCTCTGCTCGGTCGGTGGCGTACAAAGCCAGTCCCTCACCGTGGACCGTCAGATGCGCCGTTACGGCGTTCCTCGCTTGGCATTCGTCAATAAGATGGACCGAACTGGAGCCGATGCATACCGCGTTGCTCAAATGGTTCGCGACAAACTCAACGCGGACGCGATCATGATGCAAATCCCGATGGGTGCTGGCGAAACCTTCGCCGGCGTCATCGACTTGGTCGGCATGAAAGCTTACTACTTCGACGGCAAAGACGGTGAAACGGTCCGCGAAGAAGAAATCCCCGCCGAGTTCCAGGACAAGGCTGCGGAAATGCGTCAAAAGATGCTGGAATCCCTCTCGATGTACAGCGACGAGATGATGGAGCTTCTCCTCAGCGAAGAAGAAGTCCCCAGTGATCTCGTTTACAAAGTCTGCAAAGAGGCCACCCAACAACAACGCATCACCCCCGTCTTCTGCGGCAGTGCCTACAAGAACAAAGGGGTACAGCTGCTCCTCGACGCGGTTCTGCGATACTTGCCCAACCCGACAGAACGAGAAATCAAGGCTCGTAAGGTCGGGGACGAATCGATCAAACTCGACTTGAAGCCCGATCCCACCCTCCCGTTCGTTGGTATGGCGTTCAAGATCGTAGAAGATCCATTCGGCCAGCTCACGTTCATGCGCATCTACCAAGGAAAGATTTCCAAGGGTGAGATGTACATCAATCAACGTACTAGCAAGAAGGAGCGATTCAGCCGTATCGTTCGGATGCACGCGGACAAGCGAGAAGAAGTCGACTCGGCGGAAGCGGGCGATATCGTCGCGATCATGGGTATCGATTGCGCGAGCGGGGAAACCTACTCGAACGACCGCGACTATTGCACCTTGGAAAGTATGTACATTCCCGAGCCTGTGATCAAAGTCGCAGTCACTCCTGCTAGCCGCGCCGATGCCGACAAGATGAGCAAGGCTCTGAACCGGTTCCGCAAAGAAGATCCGACATTCCAAGTCTACAACGACGAAGAAACCAGCGAAACGATCATCTGCGGGATGGGTGAATTGCACTTGGATATCTACGTCGAACGCATGCGACGGGAGTACAAAGTCGAAGTCCAAGTGGGTGCACCGAAGGTTAGTTACCGCGAATCACCAGGCATCAAACAGGACTTCAACTACAAGCACAAGAAGCAGACGGGTGGTTCGGGTCAATTCGCTCACATCGTGGGCTCGCTGACTCCGATCGATCCAGAAGGTGAAACGACGTTCGTATTCGAAGATCACGTTACCGGTGGTCGGATTCCAAAGCAGTTCATTCCCCCTGTGGAAAAGGGCTTCCGAGATTCGATGCACAAGGGGCCGCTCGCCGACTTCCCAGTTGTGGGCGTCAAGATCGACCTCAACGATGGTAGCTACCACGACGTGGACTCGAGCGAACGCGCGTTCTACATCGCCGCTTGCGATTGCTTCCGAGAAACCATGCGAGCTTCCCAGCCCGTCCTTCTCGAACCCATCATGCGATGCGACGTGGAATGCCCAGAGCTCGATCAAGGTTCCGTGGTGGGCGACATCATCTCGCGACGCGGTTTGGTTACCCAAACCGATACGCGAGACAGGGTCTCCTACATCACTGCAGAAGTTCCTTTGGCAAATACCTTCGGCTATGCAACCGACCTGCGAAGCATGACCAAGGGCCAAGGCACCTTCTCTATGGAATTGGCCAAGTACTCAGCCGTGCCACGCAACTTGCAAGACGACATCATCTCGGAACGCAAGAAGCAGCTTGCTGCTCGTGCTTAATTCAGCATTAGGATCATCCCTGATATAACCAAAACGCTCCCGATCCCTCGGGAGCGTTTTTTATTTCAGTTCTCGAGTTCCTCACTCTCCAATTCATTTCACGATCGCTTCCGGAGAGGGATCGAACGTGATAGCCTGTAGGTCACAGCTATGTCCTAAGATCGAGGACCGATGCTTCGCTTGTTGAATCCCGTATCGTCGCTATCTGTCGTATCGCCCAGTCGCGTAACCTGAGACCAATAACTGCCTTGTAGTCCTTCAACACTTGGATGGTCCAAAACTTCACCATCCGCCCGAGTCAAATTTCCCAGGTTATTTAGTCGTACTGCAAAGCCCATAACCGCCGCGAGGGCTTTAGTGGGGTCGTAATTCAGCGTACCGTAGACATCGGTCGAGCGCACCGTAGACATCGGTCGTTGGCGTCCACTCCTCATGGGCGGCAATCGCAAGCTTCAATAAACCCAAGAATTCAAGGTATGGACCTTGATCGGAAACCTCGAACAAATAATGCCGGATTCTTCGGATGGAATCGATCGGTGGGGTCGAGAGCGTTGTGGCGATCCGTCTCGAGAGACGCCGTCCAGCCCGCCAATCCGGGTCCTTCTGGAGCTCGCACCACGTCGACATTGACGTCTTCGTAGACAACGCCCGTCAACGTAGCGAAGACCTCGCGTTTCTCCAGCCGATTTTTTCCGAAATTTGAGGGAGGGGATGAGCGATTTCGTGACTCGATTTCGCTTTTAATAGATAGCAGAATAGAACGCTGTGCTCCCCAGATCGTATGTGCACGGTGCGGGTCGCACAAGCTTGCAGCCCGGCACCAAACAGGCACATTCCGCGTGTTGTTTCGCTAGCACCTGCCCCGTCACCCGCAGCCCGTCTGGTTTCCTCCATGAGTCAACAACCCACCGTCCAACTGAGCCCAGAGTTGTTTCGATCCGCGAGACTGGAGCGAGGCCTGACCCAACGGGAGCTGGCGAATTTAGCGGGATACTCGGAGCGAGTCATTCGCAAAGCCGAATTGGGAGGTCGAATCCGATTCCAACTTGCTTGCGATATCGCGGAAGCCCTCTCGACACCGTCCCGCCCCATAACGCTGGAACATCTTTGTTTTTCCACTCTGGCGATTGCCAAACGTTGGATGGAAACATTCGACGAGCACGGCGTGAATATGCTGCAGCACATCCGCCCCTTCTTGTCCGAGGATGTTGTTTTCGTTTGCGAGGGGAGCAAAGAAACATTTCCCTTCAACGGGACTTGGCACGGTCTCGATGGGCACCAAGGCTGGCTCGATGCGTTCTTTGGAATCTTTGAACGAGTGCCAGGAATCTCTCCCGTCTATCTCCAAGGAGATGGCATCGTTTCCGCACGATGGAATGAATTGGTCAAAATTGCAGGGATCCTCAGCCCCCCGGTCCGGGTCTGTCTCAATTTTCACTTCCAGAACCAGCTCATCATCCGTATCGAAGACGATTACAACATCGAGGCGGGGGCCGAGTACAAAGAACGAATCTTGCGAGAACTTCGGAGCGAGGAATCTCCTTCCGTGTCCCCCAACGATCGAGGAGTTGAGGATTCTCAGCAAGCCTCGATCCCTCTTTATCCTCCGCGTCAAACTGGTTCTTTGCGTAGCGTCAAAGCGTAAAGGACTACGCCCATTCCAATAAAGAGGACCTGTACGGCACACCAAATCACGAGGTTCCGCATCAAGTCACCTTCGAAGGCCCCATACGCATGGAGGCCGATCCCCAGCTGGTTGGTGCCGAACATCGACCACGCGGTCACAATGTTTCCGAAGATAGCCAGGTTCGCGAATCCGAGCGCCCCTACCAACTTGTCCCATCGCGCATGCAGCAGCAGCGCATTCCAAAGAACGATCATGAGCGCGCCGTTCTCCTTCGGATCCCAGCCCCAGAATCGCCCCCAACTATCGTCGCCCCAAAGCCCACCCAGAACCGTTCCGACAAAGCTAAAGAACAATCCAAAGCAAACCACGGCGTAACAAATCCGGTAAAGGATCGGAATCGAGTCCCGCACCTTCACAGCCCAGTCCGCTTGAGTCTTGTCACCCGCTACCATCGCAAGACACTTCGCGATCACAATCACGATCCCAAAAATACCTGCAAAGAACGTGGCACTATACCCGAGCGATACACTGATCACATGCGTCGACAACCAGAATTGGGTATCGAGCACCGCGCGCAACACAGGCATGGAATCCCCCACATCGAGCCCGTACGCGACCAGCAGACTCAAATAGCCGGAAATCGACGCAACGATCAAGGAAACTCCGATTGGATATAGGATTTCCGCGCCGATACAAAACAAGACCATCCCCCAACCGATGAACACCGCGGCCGAGTAAAGGCTGACCACTGGCGGCCGTTCCGATATGTAAATCCGTGCGGCGATGCCGTAGGTGTGCAAGACCAACGTCGCGATGCACATCCACAACGCAATCGTTCTGAGAGAAGCCGGCATGACGGCGTAACTCACCAAGGCCAGAATCCCTACCATCAGATAGATGACCTGCGCATTTCCAAAAGCATTCATGCTTTCGTATTGATACTCGTACTCCACCTTGTTGATGCGAAGCGTGTCCGCACCATAGGCCTTGATGGCTGCCTCCCGAAACTCGCTAACCAAGCGATTGATCTGAGCCGCATCCTTTTTGTTTTCCCGGTAAGCACCACTGATCTCAAAGTACTTGAGCACAGCAGCAATACCTGGATTGTCATCCTTCGCTAACATCCCAGGAATCGAATCGAAAAAGGCCACGCCAAACGTGTCCCATCGCTTCGGAGGGGCTGGTTGTCCTTCCGCGACAACCTCTGTTTTGAGACTTGGCAGGATGGCAGGATTGTTGCTCGCTCGCAAACGCTCCACGCTCGGAGCCAATCGAGTGAGTTCATCTTGGATCTTCGCCGCGTCTCCCGTGGTCAAACTAGGAGGTGCAATCCATCGATACGAATCGATCAACGAATCGACAAACGAAATCTTGTTGAGCACTTCCAACAATTTCTCGTCTTCAAAGGGCAGTTTTGTCCCTTCTTGCCGGCTCTGAATGATCTTTTGAACCCTCGGCCAAATCGCCTGCAATCCATCGACGATGTCATTGTACGAATAGCGATTGGACTTCACACGAGTCAGGTTCAAATCCGTGGTCACCGACGTAGCATCGATACGAATGAGCGGATTGGCTCGCACCCAATCTTCATTCATCATGACGGCGAAGAGCCATTGTTCGGCAGGAACTCGCTTTTCCTTGGGATCATACGAATCCCCCTTCGATTTCTCGTCGTCTGTTTCCAAGCGAATGAGGGCGTATGGCTTGTTGGAAAGAATCTCCAACACCTCTGCACCTGCGGACGCGAGCGGCTTGATTCGTCCACCGTAATGGACGGGGAGGGCTCCAATGGATTGATAATCGATCTCCTGACGATCGGTCGGTTTGCGCATGGCGAGCGACACGAAGAAGATCGCCATTAACAACGAAACGGAACCGGCCAAAATCCATTGCCTCGCCGATCCCTTCGGACGTTTGGGAACAACGGTTTCGGGAGTCACCGCTCCGCGCTCGTATCGCATGGCAAAGCGAGCAAACGTGCCACCAAAGTGAACGAACATGCCCAGCCCTACCAGAACGCAGGAAACGTAAGGAATCAACCAGCCTGCATTGGTAACCACTTGGAGCACCGTCTGCTCCACACCGTACGGGCTATCGTTCTGAGAAATATAGCTCGATTGATAAAACGTCTCTCCGCGGAATCGCATCGGACTGTTCATCCAAACGCGACCGTCCTGCAACACATTCCCATCTTTATCGCGGATAGTGATGTAGGAAGAGTAGTCTTTCGGTATCGCCGAGTTGGTGTACTCCTCGAGAACAATGTCCTTCAAGGTAATACTGTAGTCCTTGTAATTGCGGCGGAAGATCATGCCGATGTCGTACTTTTTCGAGGCAACTTCCACCGAATCGTAAGAAGGCCGCATCGCGATCTGATCATCGCTAAACCACTGGCTCACTGCATAACGTCCGATTTCACTGCCATTCTCCTTCGCAAGGAGTGTGACATAGGCGGAAGCGACGTTGGAACGATCAGAAGTCCCCCCAACCTTGGGTTCTTCGATCAAATCCCATGATTCGATCAACCCCGTCATCTTGGCCTCGACCGAATCCTCGGCCGGCTTTCCGGACCGACGACGAATCATCGAGTTCTCCATCCATCGATCCACACGAATCTCAAATGGCAATCCATCCACCGTGAGTTTCTTGCCGGTCGCGGCCGCGCTGGAGAGCATGTGATGGTCGAACGCAACAACTCGGTCGGTATCGTCGGGGCTCCGGTCGATCACGACCAATTCCACGACATCGACTTCAACAGCAGCCGAGGTTTTTTGGCCTTCTGCCAAGGAAACGCGTTCTTCGGTTTGGGCATCGCCGAAGATGAATTGCCCCAACATCAGCAAGCCGACTCCTAGGTGAACGAGGACGTTGCCGCCTCGATGCCCGAACAAGAGGATGAGCCCAACGAGGAGAACCACTCCTACCCCTAGGCTCTTTGCCAATTGCCATACAATCCGCAAACCAGGATCCGGAATGCGGAATGCGTCAAACGTGAAGACGAGAAACAAACTCACCAACGAACAAAGGGTGACCGCCGCGATCGCGGTGCCAAACATCACCTTGGTCTTGGGAGTCCAAAGGATTAGCCAAGCCAGCGACAACAACGTCAAGAGATGGGCAGAGACCTTGGTCCCTAACCAGATCGTGTCGTAACGAAACGGGGGCTCTCCCTGCAGACCGTCCCCAAAGTGCGCGCCGACGATCACCACACCCACCATCGCGAAGCCAAGCAGCGTCACGATCAAGCCGGCGATGAATCGTTTGCCTTTGGCGTGCATCGAGAAACGAGTCAGCTTTGCCGCGAACAAATTGATGAGCAACACCAATCCGATGGTGGCTCCACCCGGCATGGCAAACATACCCGCCACGGGCTTTTCATGGGGAAAAACCGTTTGGGGGACGAAGACGTCGAGACTGACATACGCGATCCAACTGTTGAAGTAGTTTCGCTTGACGTCGACGATCGTTTCTTGGTCCTGCGCCAACGTCCCGATCAAGAGCATCAAGGTGCCGAGCCCGAACATGGCGACGGCTATCTTCAACGAACCGAGAGCTTTCATACCCTTCCAAAAGAGGCTATGGATGTCCATGGCCCCTGCGGCGGTACGGCTCTGTGCAAACTTTTCATTCGTAATCGTTGCCATATTCAAACTACTCCCAGCGCATCGAATCGATGAAACGCAGCAAGTTGGATTTTTGTTGTTCAGCCAGTTGGGTGGTGGATCGAAGCTTCACGAACATAGAGGTAGAAAATCCCTCCATCTGGATGACCGCAATGGTCAAGCAGAGGGCCGACTTTTCATCGTTCGCACGGATCGAATAGAGCTTTGCCTCCCGCTTTCCTGCCGGAATCGTCTCCGCTTGGGAAACGATCTGCTCTGCTTTGGGACCTAGCACCGATGGATCGTCCGTCTTGAGAACTTGCTCCGACCACATCTTGGAATTCTCAATAGGATTATCAACCGCTTGGCTGACCACGAGTTCACCATCCTCTTCTGACTCGCTACCAGGAACGCGAAAGGTCGCGATTCGGAACGGTCGATCGGCCTGTTTTTCCCAGCCCTCCGGCAACTCGTATTGCAGGGTGCTAGGATCAAACGCTTTTGCCTCCGTTGGGGCTCCATGATCTGCGGGCAAGCTTTCGGCGGGCATGGCGGTTCCCGGTTTGGGAGTTGAGCTCGTGGAAGCATTAGAGGTATCAGGGGTGGGTGTCGATCTCGATGCTTCTCCTTTGCCCGTCGCCCCGTTCTTATCAAAGATATAAGCCGGAATCTTCGAGCCCTCGCGAGGAATCGGCTGAATCGAGGCCATCAATTCTTCCAGACTTTGATTCTCTTGAGCGACTTGCCCGTTCCATCGGTTCAGTTGCATCAACAGGTAATCCGGCCACGAGGACTCCTCGGCGGGGGCTGCGAGTTTGGAGATAGTCATGATCGCTGGCTTTTCGTCGCCTGCGACGGGGATTGCCACTTTGGCTTCCGCGAACGCGTCCCCGGGCATCATCTTCCACCCCGCCGGCAATTCCATAACGGGCTTGCCGGACTCTGGGTCCGTCTTGAACTCCGCAACGATCTTGGGGAAAACCTCGCGTATCCCCTCAATCCGCGCGATCGAATCGGTGATTTTGAGGAAATACCCGGCTCCGTTGAGTGGGAAGATCGCCCCTAGAATTCGTTTCTCTTCCATGGGTATCGAGCTGCCCCCCATCATGGGAGGCATCCCGCCCGAGGAAGCCAAACCAGCTCCTCCGCCGGGCATTCGAGGTGGCTGTACCACGAACTCCGTGTCATTTTTGGGGGCTTGGTAGACTCTCGGTTCACTCGGTGGGGTGCATCCGAGCAGGAAGCAGAACCCAGCCGCGAGGCAAACCTGGCTAGACAGGTGGAGGGGACAAGGTTTCAAGTTGATAGCAACTCAGCGTTAAAGGAAGCCGCAAAGGATGGAATTGCAAGCGTTTGCGCACTGGGGGGAGGGGGGAAAGCCGAATCGTGGCGGACGTATGGGGGGAGCCGAGACGATCCGCATACCATTCCGACGTTCTACTATTCCACCGTATTATAGTGGAGGCGGGGTCGAACGCCATGCGGAGTTGGCCGGCAGTCCTGACAGGAGAGGGCTTTCAGCATCCGTTCGCCTAGCAGAGCGGGCTCGGAAAAGCACTTTGAAATGCGAAAACACAGGTGTTGCGAACTCCTTCGAGATGGGGGATAACCTTCGCAGATCTGCTCGCGACGCATTGTCGCGGGCCGTTCGCTACGACACTTCCCCTCGAACCACCTCCGATTGCCGTGACATTCACCCGCCAAAGCATCGAGTTTCCGGGAGAAATGATTCTTCTAGGGACGGGGACGAGCGTCGGGGTACCTGCTATCGGCTGCGGCTGTTCTGTTTGCCACAGCACGGATCCTCGCAATAACAGAACCCGCAGTAGCGCCATCGTGGGTTTGCCCGGGGGAAACCTCCTCATCGACACCGCTCCCGATCTTCGCCAACAACTGCTTCGAGAAAGAATTGGGATCGTACATAGCGTTCTCTACACCCACGAGCACGCGGACCACCTCCACGGCATGGATGACATTCGTCTCTTTCCCTTTATGATCGGTGGCCCGGTCCCGGTTTATGCCTCCAAGCACGTGCAGGAACGAATCGTTCGCGTGTTCGACTATGCATTTCAAAAACGAGAACCCACCCACGCCGGCGCAGCACCCCAACTTCATTTGGTCACGATCGGCGATGAGCCCTTTGAAGTCCTCGGGGCTAGGATCCAGCCGATCCCCTTGATTCACGGCCCGTATTGCAACGTCTATGGGTTTCGCATCGGAAACGTTGCCTATTGCACCGACACCAATCGCATCGAATCCTCGAGCATGGAACTCCTTCAGAATCTCGACACCCTCGTTTTGGATGCCCTCCGCTTCACTCCCCACCCTACGCACTTCTCGATCGAAGAAGCTCTGCACGTGATCGATTTGCTCCGCCCCAAAACGACGTACTTGACCCATCTTTCGCACGACGTGGATTTCGAAACTGTCAGCGCCCAACTTCCGGGACACGTTCACTTAGCCTACGACGGCTTGCGGATCCCACTAACATGAACGCCCCCACGACTCACCTACCCTTTGGACTGGAATCGCTCGGAGACCGAGTCACGGCGGCGTGGCATCAACTCCAGTTGGAGGCCGCCGAGAGCAAGGGGAATGGAGATCATTGGACCGGTAAACTCTCCGACTCCGCACTTTCGACCGCCACCGCCGTCAGCGCCATGTCGATGGTTTTGCGAGATGGCACCACGACTCATCACAAAGACCTCCCGACTCTCATCGAGAAGGGATCGCAATGGCTGGCCCGTGCCCAGAACGACGATGGCGGCTTCGGGGATACCGATCGTTCGCTCTCGAACATCGCAACCACGCTCTTGGTCATCGCCGCCTGGGAGATCGCCGGCCATCGCGAGCGACATGCGGACGCTATCCAAAAAGCTTGGGCGTTCGTCGACAAACAAGGTCGATGGGACGGGCTGAGGAGTCGATATGGGAAAGACAAAACGTTCGTCGTTCCGATTATGATGAACTGCGCTTTGGCTGGACTCCTTTCGTGGAAGGAGATACCCACCCTCCCGTTCGAAGCCGCTGCACTCCCGCAATCTTGGTACCGATTTGCAAAGATGCCAGTGGTCAGTTACGCCGTTCCCGCCTTGGTCGCCATCGGCCAAGCCCAATGGCATCACAACCCACCGGCCAATCCTCTCGTGCGGAGCATGCGAGGCGCGGTGCGAGCCCGAACGCTACGGGTGCTGGCAACAATGCAGCCTGAAAGCGGCGGCTATTTAGAAGCAACACCATTAACCAGCTTCGTCCTGATGAGCTTGGCTTCGATTGGTTTGGTGCAACATTCTGTTTCTCAAAACGCAGTTCGCTTCTTGGTCGATTCCGCCATGCCGGACGGATCTTGGCCCATCGACACAAACTTGGCCACCTGGGTTACCTCGCTGACCATGCGCTCCTACTACCCAACTCGGGCAGCAACCGGGCCGAATGCCCAGGAGGCAGGAAAGCAAGCGCAATGGGATGCGACGATCGATTGGCTCCTGAGCTGCCAACACACCAAACGCCATCCCTTTACCGGCGCCGAGCCTGGAGGGTGGGGATGGACCGATTTGAGCGGTTCGGTTCCCGATAGCGACGATACCCCAGCGGCTCTATTGGCACTCGCGCAGTACACTCGCGTTCTTCAACGCAGACCTGTATTGCAACATGCCGCCGAGAGTGAACGGCTCGCTCGAGTGCTCCAAGCCGCAGAGATGGGCTGCAAGTGGCTCCTCCGACTGCAGAACAGCGACGGAGGGTGGCCGACCTTTTGTCGAGGCTGGGGGACCCTCCCGTTCGATCGAAGTGGAACAGACTTGACCGCGCATGCTCTCCGTGCACTTAACGCTTGGAGGCCACGATTGATGGGCTCGTTGCGCGCTCAATCGGATCGTGCAGCGGATAGAGGTTGGCGTTATCTCGAGAGAACCCAACATCGCGATGGCAGCTGGCTCCCATTGTGGTTTGGCAATCAAGATCGCGAAGAGGAAGACAACCCGTTTTATGGAACCGCTCGCGTGCTCTTAGCGTATGGCGAGTGTGGTGATACGTCACACCCGAGCGCCCAGCGAGCGATCTCCTTTCTGAAACAATGGCAGAATGCCGATGGCTCGTGGGGAGGCGGGCCTTCGATTCGCTACCCGTCTTCCATGGCCAAACCCAATGAATTCACAGGTACGATCGAAGAAACTGCCGTCGTATTGGAGGGAATCATGGCCAGCGGTGGAAAAAGGGCTGCCGCTGACTCTATAATGAGGGGCCTCGTTTGGCTGTGTGACGCATTGGAGCGCCACGATCACCATACGAGCCAACCGATCGGTTTCTATTTCGCGAAACTGTGGTACCACGAAAAACACTATCCTCTCGCGTTCTCGCTAGCCGCACTGAGAAAAGGACTTGAGTTTTGTCAACGATAACACCGATTGCCGATTCGAGCGCCGCCCAACCTGACCTGTCAGGAACGGTCAACGCAACTGTCAGCGAGAGCCCCAAAGCGGACAAGAAAACCCGACGCAAAACCAGCCATTTAAAGCTTGTTCCCGAAACCAAAGAACTTCGTACTTCGCTTCGGGACAAGTGCAGAGAGGTTGCGGCGAGACTGAACAAGGATCTTCCACCCACGAAAGACGAGCTCGAGCAAATCGCTCGCAGAACGTTGGAAGAAGCAGGCCTGCCGGAAGGATATCTTGGCTGGGCAATGGTCATCCTTTCGAGCGAGTTCTTTCGGGACTCTGTCGCTTCGATCCCCCCTAGCCGCCGATTGTTTTTGCTCCCCCATTGCTTGAAGCACGCCGAAGGCTGCCCGGCGGACTACGACGAATTCGGTATGGATTGCAAAAAATGCGGAGCCTGCAGCATCGCCGACTTCCGAACCAAAGCGGAAGAAATGGGTTACAAAGTCCTCGTTGCCGAGGGGTCCCCGGTGGTCATGAAGATCATCGTCAGTGGCTATGTGGACTCCATCGTGGGTGTTGCTTGTCTAAATGTTCTCGAGAAGGCTATCGATAAGATTCTGCTCGCGGGCATCCCCTGTATGGCCGTGCCCCTCCTTTCGAGCGACTGCCGAAACACGAGCGTCGACGAAGACTGGGTTCAAGAAATGATCCTGACCCAAGGCCCCGCGTTGGAATCGCAAACGCGTTCCTATGTTCACTTGATGCGCGCTGCGAGCGATCTTTTCTCGCAACCGAAACTCAATGAACTCGTAGGCCGGCAACGCAGCCAAGTTCACCTCGATCCCAATAGCGACGCACCTCTCGCGGGCATCGATCCCATCGCCGCCACGGAGGCTCTCGCTACCGATTTCCTCGCGCGAGGTGGCAAGTACTCCCGCCCCTTTATTACCTTGGCCGCGTACGACGCCATGACCGGCGGGCAAGCGACCACGTCTTCGGGTCCGCGAATTGTCGAACAGTTCACCAAAGGGGTCCAATGCGCTGCCATGAGTATCGAGTGCTTTCACAAAGCATCGCTAGTCCACGACGACATCGAGGACAACGACGCATATCGATACGGGATGCCCGCCATGCACCAGCAGTTTGGCCTCTCCACGGCGATCAACGTCGGAGACTATATGATCGGGCTCGGCTATCGCTTGATCGGACGCGAGACGCAGTCGATCGGCCCCGAAGCAGCCGCTGACATTCTCAATTGCCTCTCATCCGCCCACATGCGATTGGCGGAGGGACAAGGAGCCGAGCTCCTATGGCGAGACGGTACCGACAAACGTTTGGCGCCACTCGATGCTCTAAAAATCTACGCGTTGAAAACGGCTCCCGCCTTCGAAGCCGCACTCTACACGGGTATTCGCTTAGCAACCGACGCGGCACCTTACGCGGAAGCGGTCAAACTGTTTGCACGCAACATCGGCGTCGCCTTCCAGATCATCAATGACCTACAAGACTGGCACGGAGACGATCACAACAAGCTTGCAGCGGCCGGAGACATCCTCGGAGGTCGCCCCACTGTCTTGCTCGCCCTCGCACTCCAATCCCTGTCTCCTGCCGACCAACAGAAACTGTTGGATGCCATGGGCGGACAGGATGGCATGTCCGATTCCTATCGCATCGCAACCGCTCGCGAGTTGCTTGAGAAAGCACGGGTCTTCGAGCAAGCAGAAAAGCTCATCGAAAAGCACCGAGAACGAGCGCTCGATGCAGCCCAAAGTATCGAACTCGAAGCCCTCCGCCGATTGATGCTCTACCTCATCGATACAGTGCTGGATCAATCTGGTCTTCAATCTTCCCCCGCCGTACACTCCCCACAACCTCCCGCCGAAATCCATACCTACCAAATCGGGATAGCACCCGCTCGATGAACGATTCGGAAAAAAACAACCATCGCGAGACGTGCGTCAACGCATCGTCCATGATATCCATTTATTACGGAGATCTCAGCGAACTCGCAGAGTGTACGAGTGTTGCCGCCGAACAAGTCCCTGCACCGTACCACGACTTGCTCGCGCACACGAACCACATGACGGTCACGGTCGAAGAACATCACGGGGATTCCGTGGATGTTCAAGTCCTCCAATCGCATTCCGCGGGCAACCACTACTGCCGTGAGATTCTCCTACTGGCCCAGAAGAGCCGCTTGGTGGTCCAATACGGTATTGTCCGATTGAATACGAGCTATCTGCCCGACGCCCCCCGAGATGAAATCCTTGCCCAAACCAAACCGCTGGGACGGGTCCTCATCGAACACGATGTTCTGCGAAAAATCGAACTTTTCCATCTTCTTCGCGTCACCTGCGGCCCCCGACTCGCCCACCTCTTTGGCGTCCCAGTCGGTACCATCACCTACGGTCGAACCGCTATGCTCTATTGCAACCACGATCCGGCGATCGAATTGCTCGAAATCGTCCGCCCCGCAAAGATCGTGGCAAATACCGCTGGATGACGGATCGATCGGATGGTCCGGTCTCGATTTCACCATCCTCCGCGATCTTTTCCTCAAGGTACTCACGCCACGTTTTCATGACTCTCCAGTCCTCTCTCTCCTTCCTTGCGACCTGGCCAGCGATCCTCATCGGCGCATCTCTTCGCAACAAGTCGGGCGCCCTTCTCCTTTCTCTCCTTCCCTGCGTCTCTCCGATTCAGGTTTGCGCGCAGCAGTCCGCCGTGGAACGAAAGACCATAGTCTCGGTGGAGGGAAGCAAGTTCGTGATCAATGGTCGCCCCACCTACGAAGAGAGGTCCTGGAACGGAATCCCAATCGAGGGGTTGCTCCTCAATAGCAGGATGGTCCAAGCAACCTTCGACGACCGAAATCCGGATACTGCCAATCGCTGGGCCTATCCGGATTCCAAGATTTGGGATGCCGATCGCAATACTCGTGAATTCATTTCTCAGATGCGGACTTGGCGAGACCACGGATTGCTCGCCATCACTTTGAATCTGCAAGGCGGCAGCCCGGAGGGTTACTCCAAATCACAGCCGTGGCACAACTCCGCCATCTTGGCCGACGGTTCTCTCGACCCACGCTGGATGAAACGGACAGAAGCCGTTCTCGATGAAGCAGACCGAGTGGGAATGATCGTCATCCTCGGTCTTTTTTACTTTGGACAAGACGAACGGATCCGCGACGAACCAGCGATCCTACGTGCAGTCGATGCGACGTGCGACTGGCTACTCGATCGCCACTACACCCACGTGCTGATCGAGATCAACAATGAATGCAACGTGCGCTATGACCACCCCATCTTGCAACCAGACCGCGTCCACGAACTAGTGGTTCGTATGCAGTCACGGTCCGAATCCAAAGGGAATCGGCTCCTGGTTAGCACCAGTTATGGAGGAGGAACGATTCCCAAACCAAACGTTGTCGCAGCCTCCGACTTCGTGCTCCTCCATGGAAATGGCGTCTCCGATCCCCTTCGAATCGGAGAAATGGTTCGCCAGACCAAAGAAGTTGCCGGCTATCGCGGACAGCCCCTGCTCTTCAACGAAGACGACCACTTTGATTTCGACAAACCCTCTAATAATTTCGTCGAGGCCCTTCGACATGGCGCTTCCTGGGGATACTTCGACTTTCGTATGAAGGGAGAGTCCTTCGACGATGGCTATCAGTCAGTACCCGTGAACTGGAGCATTTCCAGCCCAAGGAAACAGAGCTTTTTCCGCACCCTCCGTGAGATCACCGGAGTGCGGCCCATGCAAGACTCTCAGCGCTAACGCACAAAGCGAAAACAGCGTGCACCCCATCGACAGATACCCACGAAACCTGTCTATGCACCGAAGTGAGCGAGTGCACGCTGTGGTTCTAGAAAAATGGGGCTAGTCCAGATTCTTGTCGAGGAAATGCAAAGACTCGCCTCCACGGCGTACCATGCGTCTTCGAAACCAAAACCCGCCCATCATCGCAGTTCCGATCAATAACGCAGAACTTGGCTCTGGTACCGCTGCGACTGTGCCATTGAGAACAATGCCCCCGTAGTCCGGATGATGGACCAGCCTCCAAGTTCCCGCCGACGACTCCGCGGCAAACCCATAGATTCGTATGTCCACCGTATCGGTAACGCCGGAAAGCCCCGTCAGACTAATGGAATGGTCTCGCAGCGCATCGCTGTCAGGCACAGAAAACGAATACTGAGAAGTGAAGGTGGAGAACTGATCAAGGCTCGTCCTGATTTGGAATTCTCGAACCCCGCTAAGAGACCGACGTTCCCCCAACACAAGATCTTCGAGATCCAGAGCGTAACCTGGCGCTGCCGTGACGGTGAATTGAAAATAGTCGGTCAAATCGATCGAAGGCATAGTAGTGAAACCGCTCGCGTTGAACGACCCGATTCCCGATGACGTATTGAGACCGGGCCCGCGCACGAGGGAAGTAGCAAAGACATTCGGTGCAACCACGGGCGACGTAGAAGCTTGATTACCCGGTTGCGAACTCACATCAAACGTAACGATACCCGCGTTTCCTACCAAGGTGCTGGAAAGGATCCAAGCCGTCCAGGCAAACAGACGGAGACCAACTGCATAGACTCGTTTCATCGCAATACTCCAAGTGACATATCTGGTTGAACCGGTCCAAAGGACAGGTCAACAGGAATCGAAACGACTATGAGAGAAGCACACCGATCACGGACGAAGACGAAAAGCGACCTTAGTTAGGTGCCAGCCTTCGGGGACCATCCAGGTCGTGCAACGAGAGCGTTCACAACGCGCGCGGTAGAAACCGCAAAAGAAAAGGGCGTGGGCATTTCCAGTTCCTCATGGAGATCGGGCGTACAACTCACATGTCAACTTCCATCACCATACAAGATTCCCCCGCGGAGATGCCACGATTTGGCGCATGATTTTTTTAAAAATAAGGAGAATAGTTTCGCTCGCACTTTGTGTTAGACACTGCTGAACTGGGCCGAACCGACCACGGCTGTCTTCAGCCCTCAACAGATTTGCATCGCCTGACGCATCGCGCAAACTCAGAAACCTATCCCACACCCCTGCCTTCAGACGGCGTTTGAGGCAGGTGATCTCCGCGAGAATGTCGCGAATCGAGCGGTCGTTCGTTTGCGTCATAGATCCTGAAAGGATCCAAGCTTGTAGCCGGGGGTCGAACGTAAGCGACACCCCCGGTCACCCCGCGCCTTCTCCTATCCCGAAGGGATTAAAGATTCATCTTGCATCCCGTTGGGATGCGTCCAACGAAATCCACCGGGGGTATCGCTCGCGCTCAACCCCCGGCTAATGGCTCAAGTCCTTTCAGGACAAAAGAGCTAACCGGTCGGCATTGTGGATCTGTTGTCCTCAACAGATCAGCATCGCCTGACGCATTGCACCCGTTAAGAAACTTCCCCCCGGACTATGGACCAGAGAGCTTGGGGGGAGAAGTGGTTTGGTCGATAGAGCGGTGGTCTATAACGCTGGAACGGTCGAGGACGACCGTTCGACATTGTCTAGCCGTCGTCCATTGTGGATCTGTTGTCCTCAACAGATCAGCATCGCCTGACGCATTGCACCCGTTAAGAAACTTCCCCCCGGACTATGGACCAGAGAGCTTGGGGGGAGAAGTGGTTTGGTCGATAGAGCGGTGGTCTATAACGCTGGAACGGTCGAGGACGAACGTTCGACATTGTCTAGCCGTCGTCCATTGTCGATCTGTTGTCCTCAACAGATCAGCACCGCCTGACGCATCGCGCAAACTCAGAAACCTATCCCACACCCCTGCCTTCAGACGGCGTCTGAGGCAGGCGATCTCCCCGAGAGCGTCGCGAATCGAGCGGTCGTTCGTTTGCGTCATAGATCCTGAAAGGATCCAAGCTTGTAGCCGGGGGTTGAGCGCAGCGACACCCCCGGTCACCCGAGCCTTCTCCTATCCCGAAGGGATTAAAGATTCATCTTGCATCCCGTCGGGATGCGTCCAACGAAATCCACCGGGGGTATCGCTCGCGCTCAACCCCCGGCTAATGGCTCAAGTCCTTTCAGGACAAAAGAGCTTAACGTTCGGCATTGTCGATCTGTTGTCCTCAACAGATCAGCACCGCCTGACGCATTGCACCCGTTAAGAAACTTCCCCCCCGGACTATGGACGGGAGAGCTGGGGGGGAGAGGTGGTTTGGTCGATAGAGAGGTGGTCTAGCGCGCAGAACGGTCGAGGACGACCGTTCGACAGTTTGACAGTTCACTTTCTAGCTCTGACTATTTAGACGTCTTTCCCCGTTTGCCAGCGTCTCCTTTGCCCTGTCCTTCTCCACCCGCTCCAGGACCACGCTTTCCGGGTCCAGGCCCCCCCTCGCCTTGCGCGCCAAATCCTTGCCCCTGCTGGCCGCCCCCGGGCTGACCGAATCCTCCTGGGCCACCTGCTCCAGGTCCAAAGCCTTGGGGACCGCGTCCCATTTGCTGCAATGCTTGAAGCTGCATAGGGGTTAGGATTTTGGCAAGCTCCGCATCCACGGTCGCTTGCAACTTCGCAATGGCGGCCCGTTGTTCTGGCGTCGCCTGAATCTGCTCGATCAAGGGATCAGGAAGTATGATGCCCGGGCGCATCATGAAACCCATCCCCCACCCCTGCCCTTGGCCGGCAGTACCCTGGCCACGCGGACCACCTCCACCTTGACCACGAGGACCACTAACACCTCCACCTTGACTGGACGCATTACCCGCTTGCCCCTGAGCAGCCTCCCCTCCCTTACCGCCTTGCCCCTTTTTCGCCCCCCCTCCCTCTCGGGGTGGTTGGGCCAACGATCCAGTCGCAATCATCCCAGCCATGGCCATGGCAAGTGTTATTCGTTTCATCGTTCTGTCTTTCCTGAGAGAAGAGTCTTTGTCGCCGTTCGCAATCGTACCGCAGGTCGCGCGTCGAAAGATCGAACAGCTCTAACAGACCATTAGATCCGACGTGCGACGGCAAAGTTACAAATATTCTCTCCTTATTTGATGCGAATAGGAGGACAACCCCTCCGCAGTCGTTCAAGCCATCAATCGGTACATGCCATACCCAAGCCAAACGGCGATAACGAATCCACTCGCCAAGGCAAATCCCCCCCATCGACGCGTCGCTTTCATCTGCCACCACATCGCGATACCACTAATCCCCCAAAACACCATGACAGCCGCCATGACATCCACCACGATCGCCCAGATCCACCGCGTTCCTCCGTCAGGGTGATAACCATGCGAGGTGTGCAATCGCAGCCAGAACTGACGCCACGAAAAAGACGTTGCAACGTTGTTGTCAACTGGCTTGGTGGAGACTGACCCCACCAACGCATCGTGCTTGCACTCCCAACTCTGGCCGTCGGCATCCACTTGAAATACCAATGCCGGGAGATAGGAAACGCGAAGGGAGGACGCCTGGACATCTAGTTCTGGATCTCGCTGGTTGGCGATCTTTGCAACCTGCGATTGGAGTCGTTCCAACAACCCTTCTTCCAATCGAAGAGGGAGCTGCTGAAGGGTCGGCTCCCCGTCGGACACCGGGCCTCCGTTTGAAGGCGTTCTCTTCGCTTGCACTTCAAAGAATGCTTTCCCCGTCGGAGATGCAGGATTCCCTTTGGGAGCGATCCGGAGAACCCCCGCCTGGCTTCCGGACATTGGCAAGGAATAGCTATAAGTCCTCTCACCCCGATCAAACGACGCTATCAATCCGCTGCCATCAAATCGCGGGGTCTTGCTCGTATCCAACCGAATGCGATCGTCTCCGTTCGAAAACCGTTCATTGAGTTGCTGCACGATCGCTTTGGCTCGTTCTTCCGGTTTCCAAGCCCGAGTCGCCCAATCGTCGGGTAAGAGGGATTGGGAAACAGACTCCACATCCACCGGCGAAAAATGAGCTGGATGATTGAACAGATAAGCGGTTACTCCATAGAGAAACACCCACGGAATCAATGCGAGCCCCAGATACAGGTGACAGCGTCTCAACACACGAAAAAGCAATTTGATCGTTCGATTGCGAACCATAGATTAAGAGGAGTCAGAGGGTTGTTAACAACTGCAGTCAATCAGAGGCGTCCAAGCCGCTGCAGAAGTTCCATGAAACACTGGGATGCGTAGCGCGTATCATACTCGTCATCGACGCGAACGATTCGCCCATCCTGGAATTGAAAATGCAGATTGACCCAAAACGGTGGCATCGGGTGGGACTCGAAGAAGACCTGATCCTCATAGCGTGCCACGATGCGATGATCCGACTCCAAATAAACCGGCTTTAAACTACCCCGCGTCCGCGAGAAAACACTAAAAAAGAGATCAAAGAACAATTGCAATCCGTCTCGGCCTCTCCAGACTCCCGCGAAAGGTACTTGCGCGTTATCCCCTGGGCAATGCAACTCCACGTCCTCCGAAAATATCTCACCACAATGCTGCATCATGGCAACTCCATGTCGATCGTACGCGTCGACAAATTGCATCGCCATCGTTAGCTGATTCAGAACCAACTCCTGCACTGCTACTCGGCGTTCCGCGGTCGACAATGCCTCTGCTAGATCGTGCAAAGTGCTAATGCGAAGGAATCCTCCCGCTTCTGCTTTTCGAATAGCCCTCTCCGAATAACCTGACCGGGCCGCAAGATCGAGTTGCGTCATCCCCGCCAGCTTCCGAAACTCGGCAAGCCTCCGTCCGTTCACAACCCATCCCGAATTGTTCATCGCCAGAATCTCACTCGTTGGTTATGCGAAGAATACGGTCATTATAGGTATCCGTGATCCAAAGCTCTCCGGTCTTCGGATGAATCGATACCCCGTGGGGACGAGCGAGCTGACAATCCAGAGGCTCACCACCTACTCCAACGTCTCCCCGCTGGCCCGTTCCTGCAATCCGCTCAAGACGATCGATTCGCGGATCATATCGCAAGACCACATGGTTTTCTGCATCGGCTATGACCACGCGGTTTTCGAGATCGATGCACAAATGCTTGGGGCCAAAAAGCCGCCCATCGGCCCCCGTTGTTGTCTCGAGCTTCACTCCCTTTTCACCCGAAGGATTGATCAATGTCCTTATACGTCCAAAGGGGTCGACGACGCGCAGCGCATTCCCATTCCTCTCCAACACATAAACATTCCCAAGACGATCCGCCGCCACCGCACGCGGATCCACAAGCGGGGATTCGGTGGCGAGCGCCCCATCTTTCGGAATCCCTTTCTTTCCATTCCCGGCGACGACCTCTATTGCCCCATCTCGACAATCGATTCGCAGTACCTGCCTCAAGTCGGCGACGAACAAGTAGCGTCCAGTGAAATCGATCGTCGCGCAGTAAGGACCGTTTCTCCTCGCTTGCTCCTCTGGCACCGCGTAACCCTTCAGACTCTCCACGATCCCCGTACCAGAATCAAAGGTTCGAATCCGCCCATTCCAAGTATCCGCGATGTAAAGGCGTCCCGAAGGAGCCATGGTCAGATTATGGGGCCCCTGAAATTGAGCCTTCAAACCATCGCCACCATCCCCGAAAAACCCAGGCTCTAACTTTCCTGCTCGATGCCTGAGAACGCCTTCCAGATCGATGCTCAAGAGGCGATTCCCTGCTGCCATTTCAATGATCCAAGCTGTCCCGTCGGCCCCCCAATCCAAACCGAATGGCTCATGCAGCTTTGCCTCCGTTGCTGTTATCTTCACTTCCTCACGTTTGCCGCCCGCCACCAGTTCAATCACTTGCTTTTGGATCGGAACACTTGGCTGCACCTTTTTTCTCAATACCCGAATGCGGTGGGTCTCGCTATCACCGATCCATACCGATCCATCGTAATCGACAAAGATTCCATGCAGCCTCGCTAATTGGCATCGCAAGGGATCACCGTCGGGTCCATCCCCTTTCTCACCTGTACCCGCCACCAACTCCAGGATTCCACTATCCGCTCGAATCCGCCGAACCGAATGGCTTTCCGTGTCAGCCAGCCAAACGTTTCCATCCGCATCGATAGCAATCCCCTTCGGTCCCTTTAGTCTGGCTTGCGTGGCAGGCCCACCATTCCCATCGAAACCGCTCTCGCCTGTCCCGGCCATATGTTGAATCGTACCGGCCTTGCTATCGAACCGGAAAACTTGATTCCCTTCGCGCGTGGCCAACCACAAATTACCGTGACGGTCAAAATCAATGGAACGGGGCCCCTTCAGCGGAGTACCAACAATAGGAGCAACGTCGGGAGTAGGCCCCGGTTTTCCTGTCCCTGCATAAGTCGTGATCACCCCTGTTTCACGATGGACTCGCCGGATCACATGGTTGCCGATATCGCAAATAAAGAGATCGCCATCGGGGCCGAACTGAATGCTGTGCGGTTGCTTTAGCTGCGCCTGGCTCGCCAATCCGCCGTCACCCGAATAACCAGGGGACCCCGTCCCCGCGATGGTGGAAATTATGCCGGACCGGAGGTCGATTTTACGCACGGCGTGATTGGACATATCGACCACATAAAGATCCCCTTTCGAGTCGAACCGGATTTCGTGCGGCAGATTAAATGTCGCTTCGAGCGCAGGTCCACCATCACCCGAGTATCCCTTCTCCCCCGACCCGGCGATGGTTTGAATCACCCCGTTAGGCAGGATCCTTCGAATCCGCTGTCCCGTGTACTCACAGAACCAGATTGCATGATCCGGTCCTCGAATGACTCCGAACGGATTATCCAGCTTGGCCATGCGAGCCGGTCCTCCATCCCCGCTGTACCCCTGCTCACCCGTTCCCGCAAACGTCTCTATCGTCCAATGCTCCGGACTCTCCAAAGGCTTCTGCGAACTTCCCGCAAGTGGCTTCTGAGCCGGGAGCAGCTTTAGCATCGCGTCCGCGAATCCAACTCCAATCCCTCCTAAGATTTTTGCAGAGCCTAAATAATGGAACTCCAGATTCGAGATCCCTTTGACAAGGATCTCTCGCTCCCGATCGGTAAGCTCCTGCTGCACCAACTCGTCGGCGACCTTTCTCTCCTCCTGCGCCCCGAGCTTGCGCTCTTTTGCCAACTCCTTGGCGCGCTGGCGAGTTCGATTCTCTTTCGCCTTGGCATCCGAAAGTTCTTTGTCCCAAAACGCTTCTGTCCGGATGGCCACGACATTGTTTTGAAACTCGGGCAATTTGGCGGGCGCTGCCATCGCATCCCGAAAATGATTGTGCGTCGCTTTGTACCTCTGTTCATCCGGACCATAAAGCTCCGTTGGTCCTCCAACCCCCAAAACGCCAATCACAAACGGGAGCTTCGGCGCATGGAGATCGGTCCTCACATCGCGAATGAAATGGGCCATGGTTTCACTGTAAGCATCGTACCCCCCCGGTTTGTCCCGGTTCGGATACGCTCCAGAGTCGACCATGTCGTTCCACCCCTGAAACCACACAAAGCCAGCCAATTCGTAGCCTTCGTCAGGCCGATACCCCGGGACTACTCGCGGGATATCCGATAGCACGTGCTTCACATGCTCGATCATCATTCGATAGTAAACACCCGTCCCCTTCTCTTTCTCGGCCCGAACGGCATCGATGTCTTTCCCTTGTTTCTGAAGATTGGCCAACTGCTCGGGAGGAAACGGATAGGCTCCCGCACTTGGAGGCCGAAAGTCCGTGTGCAGACTCTTTCCCCCCCAAGCAGTCTTGATGATCAAGATGGGACCCTCGAGTTCCTCCTCCATCCTCAATCCAAACGTATATTCTGGTCCCAGCTTCGGACCGTTTTGGTTCGCGCCATAGCCGACGGACAGCAATCCTGTCTTCTCGCTCTCAGCGTTGCCCAGCGAGGAGATCCAAACGCGTTGGCAAACCTTCGGTGAGCCATCTGCCGTCTCGATCAAGTCTCTCAGTGGCTTCGCATCCGGGGAAATCTTCAAATGCTCCAATGTCCGAACATGCGCATGCCCCTGCATGTTCGATTGCCCAGCTAAGACAAAAATCTTCAGTGGCTGGGCCTGCGCCTCCTTGATTCCTAAACTCCAGGCCCCCCCCAGCATGGCGATGCACTGCAGCAGACGTACTAGAACGGGGAGAGCGGCGGTAAATGATTTCATCATGGAGAGCAAAAAGGGAGATAGGCGACGGCGTCGACAAAGGGATTTAGTATAACCAAGCCGAAAGGGGACCGCTGACCTGCCACCTATCCCCGACTCCCATCCCCGTCTCTCCTAGCTGCTTCCCAAGCTAGAATCCTCATGAGAACGGTTCGGGGGAAGGTCAACATACTAGAAACCTTAGTAAGGAACGATCGATGCGATCCATCAATCCCTTTTTCCATTTCCATGCGAACTTATTGCGTAGCATGGTCTGGTTCGCGATGAGCCTTGCTTTCTGTTTTGGTGGAGTTGCCACACAAAGCGTTCTCGGAGCCAAACCGAACTTCGTGGTTTTCCTATCCGACGACCATTCGCAACGCGATTCGCAACCCTACGGTGCAACCGACATTCGCACCCCCCACTTGATGCGACTTGCACAACGGGGACTGCTATTCGAACAAGCCTTCATTGCCAGCCCTGCTTGCGCTCCCAGCCGAACCGCCATGCTCACCGGACGCATGCCTGCGAGAAACGGGGCTGAAGCCAACCACAGTTACAAACGGGACGATGTTCTCTCGCTCCCCAAGTTCCTACAAGAACTTGGATACGAAACGGCCGCCTTCGGGAAAGTAGCCCACGGCAAGACAGATATCTCGAGGCATGGCTTCGATCGCTTCGAGGAGAAACACGACATCGAAACGGTTCGGGCCTTTTTAACTTCCCGCGATGCAAACAAACCTCTTTGCCTTTTCGTCGGTACCCACGAACCCCATGTCCCTTGGCCTGAAAACCGGGGATATCAACCTCGCTCTCTGAACCTTCCCCCGACGCACATCGATACACCGGAGACGAGGAATTTCCGCAGTCGATATTATTCCGATGTGACCGAGGCGGATCGACGACTCGGGGAAGTCATGGACGCGGTCGACGAGCTGCTCCCCAAAGAATCCACCGCTTTGATCTACACCAGCGACCACGGAGCCCAATGGCCTTTCGGAAAGTGGAATCTTTACGACGAAGGGATCCGAGTTCCATTGCTCGTCTCGTGGCCCGGCGTCGTTCCAGAAAAGGCACGCACCCAAGCCATGGTCCAATGGATCGATCTCTTGCCGACCCTCATCGATCTCGCGGGCGGCGTTCCCCAACCCGACTGGGACGGCAGATCGTTCACACCCATCTTGAAGCAACCCGAAGGCGCGCATCGCCAAGAAATCTTCACCACCCATAGCGGGGACGGAAAGATGAACGTTTATCCCATTCGAAGTATCCGAACCAAGGAATGGAAACTAATCTGGAACCTGCACCCAGAATTCGCACACACCACACACATCGATAAAGCCTTGGCTCGAGATGGCGGGCGATACTGGATCTCTTGGTTCGAGAAAGCCAAGATGGACGAGAAAGCGGCGGCGACGGTGCGTCGATACCATGAACGCCCAGAATGGGAACTCTATTACCTCCCCTCGGATCCTTGGGAAACAACCGATGTCGCATCCGATCCCACCCACGCCAAAACCATGGCCAACTTGAAAGCAAAGCTAAAGCAATGGATGCTGGAGCAGGGAGACACGAAACAAGTTTTCAACGAACCTCGACTCTTGTCCGATCCCACTTCGACCGTACCCGGTGAGAATGCACACACCGACACGCCCAACGCCCCTGTTGCGAAACCACAAAATCCTCCTAACACGAAGTAACCCCCAAGCGAGTCTTGTAGAATCACCATGAAGCATTTAAACACTCCATTGCACCTAAGCCTTTGCGCGTCGGTCTTTATCCTGCTTGCCGTGACAACTCCGTGGGTATGGGGTCAATCCACGGGGGCTCCGAAATCGATCGATAGCGCCTTTCGGGAGTGGCTCGACGAAGAGTGCAAACGCCACCCGATCTTTGCATCGCAATTAGGGAAACGAGACTACGATGGATTGATGGATGATCTTTCCCCTGCGGCTCGCAAATCCGACCGCGAACGGGATCAATCGGTCCTAGCCGAACTGAAGACGAAGTTTCAGGGGAAAGAGCTAACGCGAGATGAACAGATCGATCTCGAGATTTGGCAAAACTATCTGCAGTACCGGATCTGGCAATCGACGCAAATGGATGATTTCGCCAACGATCCGAGGGTCTATTTGTCTTACTGCTCCGACAGCGTCTTTGGACTTTTCACGCAATCCTCTTTGCCAAAGCACCGAAATATCGCCAATGCCGCCTCCCGCATGGGCTTCGTCCCACAAGTCATCGCGGCAGCCAAACAATCGATCCAGAATCCGCCCAAAGTGCTCACCGAAATCGCGATCAAGCGCACGGAGGGTGCAATCTCCTTTTACGAGCGCGAGATTTTTGAACTGGCAGACGAATCTCCGCAGCTAAGCTCGCTGGCGACGCCAGCTCGGGCGGCCGCAGCGGCCTTGAAGGAATTCAAAACCTACCTGGAGAAGGATGTTCTCCCCCGATCGACGGGTGATTGGCGAATTGGCAAGGAAAAATTTGCCGAGAAGCTAGCGATGGAATTGGACGCAGGCCTCACCGCGCAGGACGTTATTGAAACGGCGGAATCGGAAGCAACTCGCGTCGAGCGGGAGATGTACTACGTTGCCAAACAGCTTTGGAGCTCTCTCTTCCCAAGTAAAACACTCCCTCCCGAGGATGAAGCGGGCAGACGCGACACGATACGGCTTGTCCTGAAGGAGCTGGGCAAGTCCCATGGGACCGAGGCGACGCTTGTCGAAGATGCGAAAGCCACCGTGCAGCGAATCAAGGACTTCATCGAAGACAAGAGAATCCTCACCCTTCCGAATCCCGATCAATGCGACATCATTTTGATGCCGGAGTTCCAACGAGGCTTTTCCGTGGCCTACTTGAACCCAGCCCCCCCTCTGGATCCCAGCTCGAAGAGTTTGTACGCCATTGCACCACCTCCTTCGGACTGGCCCGATGATCGGAAAGAAGCATTCCTGCAGGAATACAATTCGGCCATGCTTCAAATCTTGACCATTCACGAAGCCTATCCTGGTCACTATGTGCAATTGGACTACAGCAATCGATCGCAATCGCTGGTCCGCAAGGTCCTTTATTCGGGAGTCTTTGCCGAAGGTTGGGCCGTTTACACCGAACAGATGATGTTGGACCAAGGATACGGTGAAGGCGATCTATCGCTCCGACTCCATCAGCTCAAGTTCTACATTCGCGCGGTACTCAATGCGATCCTGGACTATCGGATGCACTGCACGGAGATGACCGATGAGGAAGCGTTGTCACTCCTCGTGGATCGGGGGTTTCAAACGACCGGGGAAGCGGTTGGAAAAGTTCAACGAGCCAAACAAAGTTCGTGCCAGCTATCCACCTACTTCGTTGGCCGCACCGCCTTCTACCGATTGCGTCAGCAAGTGCAACGAGCGCGGGGCGAGGGATTCGACTTAGGCCAATATCACGAAGAAGTCCTCTCCCACGGCACCTTGCCCGTGAAGTATTTGCCCGAACTGGTCAAGTAGTCGTTGGCAATATGCTGTCCACGATCGTCGATCTGTTGTCCTCAACAGATCAGCATCGCCTGACGCATCGCGCAATTTAAGAATCTTTCCCCCACGGACGATGGACCGGAAAGCTCGGGGAGAGAGGTGGTTTGATCGATAGAGCAGTGGTCTAGCGCGCAGAACGGTCGAGGACGACCGTTCGACATTGTCGATCTGTTGTCCTCAACAGATCAGCATCGCATGACGCATCGCGCCAGCTAAGAATCCTTCCCCCCCGGACGATTGACCAGAGAGCTTGGGGGAGAGGTGGTTTGATCGATAGAGCAGTGGTCTAGCGCGCAGAACGGTCGAGGACGACCGTTCGACATTGTCGATCTGTTGTCCTCAACAGATCAGCATCGCATGACGCATCGCGCCAGTTAAGAATCTTTCCCCCCGGACGATTGAACAGAGAGCTTGGGGGAGAGGTGGTTTGATCGATAGAGCAGTGGTCTAGCGCGCAGAACGGTCGAGGACGACCGTTCGACATTGTCGATCTGTTGTCCTCAACAGATCAGCATCGCATGACGCATCGCGCCTGTTAAGAATCTTGCCCCCGGACGATTGACCAGACAGCTTGGGGGAGAGGTGGTTTGATCGATAGAGCAGTGGTCAAGCGCGCAGAACGGTCGAGGACGACCGTTCGACATTGTCGATCTGTTGTCCTCAACAGATCAGCACCGCATGACGCATCGCGCAAACTCAGATACCTATCCCACATTCCTACCTACAGACGGCGTTTGAGGGACGAGATACCCACGAGAGCAATGCCCATCGAGCGATCGTTCGTTTGCGACATAGATCCTGAAAGGATCCAAGCTTGTAGCCGGGGGTTGAGCGCAAGCGACACCCCCGGTAATGCCCCGCGCCTTCTCCTATCCCGAAGGGATTAAAGATTAATCTTGCATCCCGTCGGGATGCGTCCAACGAAATCCACCGGGGGTATCGCTTACGCTCAACCCCCGGCTAATGGCTCAAGTCCTTTCAGGACAAAAGAGCTTAACGGTCGACATTGTCGATCTGTTGTCCTCAACAGATCAGCATCGCCTGACGCATTACGCAAACTCAGATACCTATCCCACATTCCTACCTACAGACGGCGTTTGAGGGACGAGATACCCACGAGAGCAATGCCCATCGAGCGGTCGTTCGTTTGCGACATAGATCCTGAAAGGATCCAAGCTTGTAGCCGGGGGTTGAGCGTAAGCGACACCCCCGGTACCCCCGCGCCTTCTCCTATCCCGAAGGGATTAAAGATTAATCTTGCATCCCGTCGGGATGCGTCCAACGAAATCCACCGGGGGTATCGCTTACGCTCAACCCCCGGCTAATGGCTCAAGTCCTTTCAGGACAAAAGAGCTTAACGGTCGACATCGTCGATCTGTTGTCCTCAACAGATCAGCATCGCATGACGCATCGCGCCTGTTAAGAATCTTTCCCCCGGACGATTGACCAGACAGCTTGGGGGAGAGGTGGTTTGATCGATAGAGCAGTGGTCTAGCGCGCAGAACGGTCGAGGACGACCGTTCGACTTTTGAGACCAACGAAAAAAGCCTGCAGAGGATCTACAGGCTTTTTTGCATTTTTGGGGTAAGCAGGCTCCAATTTGGAGCCAGACCTTACTTGAGTTCGACGGTGGCGCCAGCTTCGGTGAGTTCTGCCTTGACCTTCTCGGCATCTTCCTTCGAAACTTGCTCTTTGATCTTGGCAGGAACGCCTTCGACCAACTTCTTGGCGTCCATGAGCGAGAGGCCGGTGAGGTTCTTAACAACCTTCACGACGTCCAGCTTCTTGTCGCCGAACGAAGTCATCACGACGTCGAATTCGGTTTGTTCAACAGCAGCGGCAGGTGCTCCGCCGCCATCTGCAGGTGCTGCCATGACAACGGCGCCGCCAGCAGCAGCTTCGATGCCGTGAACTTCCTTCAAATAGTCACTCAATTCCTTGGCTTGCTTGAGCGTCAGGCCGACGATCTTCTCGCCCAGGGTCTTGATCTCTTCCGCGAAAGCGGTTGCCGACTCGGACATAATTCACTAATCCTCAAATTGGAAAGAACTAACTAACGAAACTCACCGGCGAGAAATTGGAACCGGCTGTTCACCCACGTACGATGGTTCAAGCAGGCGATTATTCGCCGGCTTCCTCCTGGTTCTCGATCATCTTCTTGACCTGACCAGCGATCTTTCGAGCCGGACCGACCAATTGACCGGAGAGCGTCGCTCCCGGTGACAAGATCTGTCCAACCAGAATAGAAATCTGTTCTTGTCGGCTTGGCCACTTGCTAACCTTCTTCACTTGGTCAGCGGTGAGAGCCTCACCATCCATTACCCCGCCTTTGATTTCCAGCTTGGGGAATTGCCCAGAGTTGACGAGCTTGGTGATGCTGCGGGTCAACGCAACAAAATCCTCGCATCCCCAAATCACCGCAACGCTTCCAGCCAGATCATCGAACGCAGGACGGAGCGTAGTACCTTCGGTGGCACGAGCAGCAAGCGTTCGCTTGACCACCATGATACCGATACCTTGCTCTCGCAAAGTCTTGCGAATATTGAAATTCTCTTCGCCGGTCATCCCGACGATGTTGACGACCATCGCATCATTGACTCCCTTGAGCCGCGCTGCGATATCGCGTGAGACAAGCTTTTTAACAACTTTACTCATGACAACCTTTCCTAGGCAGATACGCGGATGCTGGGAGACATCGTCGCGCAGATGGCGATCGACTTGATGTACGTTCCTTTGCAGGCGTTCGGCTTGAGCGACTGCACGAACGAGATGAACGCCGAAAGGTTCTCCGCCAACTTCGCAGCATCGAAACTCATCTTGCCGACAACGGCGTGAACATTCGATCCTTTGTCGTTTCGGAACTCAACCTTACCCGCTTTGTATTCCTTGACAACGCGCGAAACATCGGTGGTGACCGTTCCTGCTCGAGGCGAAGGCATCAATCCGCGAGGACCGAGCACCTTTCCGAGAGGACCGACCATCCCCATCATGTCCGGCGTCGCAATGCAGACGTCGAAGTCGAGCCAACCATCTTTGATTCGCTTCGACAGATCTTCAGCGCCAACCGCATCGGCACCCGCTTCCTCTGCAATCTTTGCCAAGTCACCCTTGGCAAAGACCACCACGCGTTGGATTTTTCCAATACCGTGAGGAAGTACCACCGAACCGCGGACGATCTGATCGGCTTGAGCTGGGTCAATGCCCAAATTCATATGGATTTCGACCGTTTGATCGAATTTCCGACCACCGAACTGCTTGAGCAGTTCTACCGCTTGCTGCAAAGGAACCGGCTGTTTACCCGGTGTCTTGGCAAGCATTGCCTTCATTGCTTTGGTTGCTTTCACCATTCTCTTGCTTGCTCCTCTGCTTACCCTACGATCTCAATACCCATGCTTCGGGCCGTCCCCTCGATCATGCGTCGAGCATGTTCCAGGTCCCGCGCGTTCAAGTCTGCCATTTTCTTTTTGCAGATATCGTCGACTTGATCACGGGATACTTTTCCAACCTTCACTTTGTGAGGCTCACCGGAACCGCTGGCGATTCCCGCTGCCATTTTCAACAACGCGGAGGCTGGAGGACTTTTGGTAATAAACTCAAAGCTGCGGTCGGAATAAACCGTCACCACAACAGGAATGGGAGTCCCATTGAACTCTCGCGTTCGATCGTTGAACTGGGAGACGAACTGTCCCAAGTTAATACCGAACTTACCGAGAGAGGTACCCACAGGTGGAGCCGGGGTGGCTTTGCCCCCAGGCACCTGAAATGCCGCTTTTCCGACGACTTGCTTGGCCATGTGTCCGTGAACCTTGTGTCGTTTGTCTAAACTAAAACGTGATGATCCATGTGAAAATTGCTGTCGATTCGCTTTCGACTCCCCGATCAGCAAACCGATCCCTCCCTGAAAAGGTCAAATCTTTTCGCGAGAGGCCGCTGCGGGAAGTGCCGCACCACCGACAACGCTTGCTTCCAAAAAAGACATCCCAGCGCTCGGAATCTCACCAAGCACCTGAGAAGCCGATTCTAGAGCGACTCGATTTGCCAGTGATCCAACACGACAGGGGTACTGCGACCAAAGATATTAATGATCACAGTAACTCGGCCGTTTGCTTCATCGATACGATCGACATCACCCTCGAGACTCTGGAAGTTTCCTTCCTTCACTCGAACGCGATCGCCAGGCTTGAACGGGATGGCCGTCTTGGGAGCTTGCTCTTCGTCAGCATCTGGATACGCAAGCTTCAAGATCCGATCGACATCCGCATCGCTCATAGGCGTCGGTTTGCCAGCAGATCCCGTGAAGTCTCCAACACCGGTGGTCTCGCGGACCAAGAACCATGTGTCGTCGTTGATGATCATGCGGATCACCAAATATCCAGGGTAAAGCTTTCTCTTTACCACGCGGCGCTTACCGGCTCGCGTAAACTCCACAACATCCTCGGTGGGGACAAGAATCTCCCCGAACGAAGTTTGCATGTTGGACAAGCGAATTCGCTTTTCCAATGCTTCGCGAATCGTGTCTTCGCGATTGAACTGAACCTTCAATATATACCAACGCATCTCGGATGCATCGGGAGATTCAGTAGTGGTTGATGCGGAACTGTTCACTCGAAAACCTTGCGCCAGTACTGACGAATGATCAACTACCCTCCGAGCACAGACTACGCCTGCACCGTCCGGTACCAACCAATCTCCTGGCTATGTGACCGATTCATCGCTGAACCAGCCATGTGCCAAAAAAACGGCGTAACCACTGCTGGGTCACACCACTCCGCTCGACCATCCCAAATGAACGGCCAAGCAACATCTTTCTTCGATAGCGAACGTTATCGCCATCTTCTTATTGTCTCATTAACCTACCTGGGCATTTGAACAACCGCGGCTCCAAACCGACGCTCGATCAGCTGACTCGCAAGTAGTCAAAAATAGCCTGCCAGAGCAAATCGTACGCGAAAAGCAATACGGCCAGGAAAGCCATGGTGAATATAACGACCATCGAAGCCTTGTAAAGCTCAGATTTGGTCGGCCAAGACACCTTGCTCATCTCGGACTCGACGCTGATCAAAAAATCAGCAAACCTCGGCCAATTCACCAATCGGTAACCCAGCCAAGTCCCACCGAGGGCGAACAACAACGGCACGCCGTAAACCACCCAATTGCCGTAGGAGGATTCTCGCAATCCTTCGAAAAACCCCGCCCGGAGCGCCTCGAAGAGCTGCCAAGCTCCCAGCCAGAACGTGAGCCAAATCGCCAAGCAAGTCAACTGCCGGACGATTCGCCCCTGACGCCCTTTGTACACGGACCCCGCAAACAACTCGGACAACAACGACCGAGAGGATGAGGAGTCTTCTGCTACTGTTGCCATAAATTATGCGGTTCGTTAATCGACCCTTCGGGACAAACCGTACCCCTCAGCCGACGACCAGGATCGCTCCTCATATCTCGCCAGACTGAATGGCTCCTGCCGCGATCGCTGCGGGATCGCGAACAGGGGCGGCAGGAATCGAACCCGCAACCCCCGGTTTTGGAAACCGGTGCTCTGCCAATTGAGCTACACCCCTAACCGAAAGCTGCCGCAGAAGACAATCTTCGCGGCAGCCAACAATTTTCAATCGCCTCGGGAATCTAGGCAATCCCAAATCCCGATCCACGCGATCTTGTCATTACTCGATGATCTTGGTGACAACACCCGATCCTACCGTCTTGCCCCCTTCGCGAATCGCGAAGCGTACACCGTCATCAATCGCAACGGTCTTCTGCAACTCGACTTCAACCTTGACGTTGTCGCCAGGCATGCACATTTCTGCGCCGATCAAATTCGCGGTTCCGGTCACGTCGGTGGTGCGGAAGAAGAACTGAGGTCGGTATCCCGAGAAGAACGGGGTGTGACGCCCACCTTCGTCTTTGCTCAAGCAATAAACTTCGGCTTCGAACTTCTTGTGCGGGGTAACCGAGTTTGGCTTCGCCAAAACTTGACCACGCTCGATGTCTTCACGCTTAATACCGCGGAGAAGGCAACCGACGTTGTCCCCGGCCTTGCCTTCCTTCATTTCCTTGCGGAACTGCTCAACACCCGTGACGGTGGTCTTCTTCTTTTCTTCCATCAAGCCGACGATTTCGACTTCTTCACCGACCTTGATCATGCCGCGCTCGATACGACCGGTCGCTACCGTTCCCCGACCTTCAATCGAGAAAACGTCTTCGATCGCCATCAAGAATGGCTTGTCTTCTTCACGGGTCGGTTGTGGAATGAACGAGTCGATTGCTGCGATCAAGTCGCTGATGCACTTGCTAGCAACAGGATCCGCTGGCTTATCGTAAGCAGCCTTGGCGTTGCCGCGAACGATAGGGGTCTCTTCCCCTGGGAAACCGTTCTTGCTAAGGAGCTCGCGAATTTCCAACTCAACAAGTTCCAACAACTCTTCGTCGTCCACCAAATCGCACTTGTTCAAGAACACGACGATCGCAGGAACGTCAACCTGACGTGCAAGCAGAACGTGCTCCTTGGTCTGAGGCATCGGGCCGTCCGCTGCACTCACGACCAAAATCGCGCCGTCCATCTGTGCGGCACCGGTGATCATGTTCTTGATAAAGTCCGCGTGACCAGGGCAGTCGATGTGAGCATAATGTCGGTTTTCCGACTCGTACTCCACGTGCGACGCAGCGATCGTAACCGTCTTGGTCGCATCCCGAACCGTACCACCCTTGGCGATATCCGCATACGACTTTGCTTGAGCCAAACCCTTCGCAGCTTGAACCGCGAGCAACGCACCGGTGGTGGTTGTCTTGCCGTGGTCGATGTGACCAATCGTTCCTACGTTGCAGTGGGGCTTGGTACGTTCAAATTGCTCTTTGGCCATTATTAACTCACAACACCTATACAGATAAAAAACTCGAACACCGCGTTGTGTGATCTTTGTCGTGTGATCCTTACCGAGCGATCTTTGCCGAATGACCTCCAACCTGCAATCGCAAGCCTAGGAGCTCAATCTATGACGCAAACACAACGCAACCACTTAGTTGACTTCCACTCCATCGAAAGATCTGCTGGCGACCACTCCCTGTCGCGACCGTCATCCAACTGTCGCAACCATCACCAAACCCCTCGAAGCCCCCCGGGAATCCCCGGGCCCCTCAAGCCAGGCCAGTGTCGACAGAGCTGCTGATGGGACTTGAACCCATGACCTCTTCCTTACCAAGGAAGTGCTCTACCACTGAGCTACAGCAGCATTTCCGAATCCATTCCAAACAAACATGCCAGCACATCATTCTTGGAAAGCGGGTGAAGGGAATCGAACCCTCGTATTCAGCTTGGAAGGCTGCTGCTCTACCATTGAGCTACACCCGCAATACCGCAGGAAGACACCTCGCCGCGGTCAAGCTGCTATTCGTACAGCCTCGCGACAAAGACGCCAACCCTAATTTCTCGCGTTTCCAGCGATCCTCACCCAAAAGCCAACGGCTTTCAAGCTCCAGACCGACAAACGCACCCAAATCCCCACGTTTGGCACAAACCAAACCCTCGGATCTGAAATGGGAGGTGTAGGATTCGAACCTACGTAGGCATAGCCAACGGATTTACAGTCCGTCCCCTTTAACCGCTCGGGCAACCTCCCAACCCATACAGCACCCGCTGCTTCCAGACAGGCCTGCTTTTCTTTCGATCTCTATTTCCCCAGCCAGAGCCGGGACTCGCACCCCAGCAAGAGCCGGCGAAGGGACTCGAACCCCCGACCAGCTGATTACAAATCAGCTGCTCTACCAACTGAGCTACGCCGGCAACTACGTCCTGGGAACAATCCCCAAACCGCCTACCGGCTAGTTCAGAGTCGCACTAGTGTACAAAGGAGATATTCGGCTGCAAGACGAATTTGACTCTGAAAAAGACCGCTATCCGTGCCGCTGGTTCATGATCAACCCGAGAATCTCGGCGCGCGAGGAAAGATTCTCCCGGAATACACCCCGCATCGCACTGGTCACGCACATGCCACCCGACTTCTTGATGCCGCGCATCGTCATGCAGGAATGACTCGCTTCAATCATGACAACCACGCCGCGAGCCCCCAATTCCTGCTCCATCATGTCGGCGATGGTCTCGGTCATTCGCTCCTGAACCTGCGGCTTGCGGGCGACTTCGTCCACCACACGCGCCATCTTGCTCAACCCTACCACCTTCCCATTCGGCAAATACCCTACATGGGCACGACCGTGAAACGGGAGCAAGTGATGTTCGCACATGCTGTGAAAATCGATGTCTTTCAACAATACGATTTCGTCATAACCCTCCGTGAAAACACGGCTCAAATGGACCCGCGGATCCTTGTGTAACCCCGCGAACACCTCGGCATACATGCGGGCTACCCGAGCCGGGGTCTCGAGCAACCCCTCGCGGTCCGGATCCTCTCCTACGGCTATCAATATCTCGCGAACCGCTCGTTCGATTCGTTTGTGATCCACGGGTGACTTCGTTTCGTTGTGGGACTTGCTCGACCGGAGAGGAATCGCAACGCTCTCCTCGCCCTGATCCAATACCGGATGGGTTGGCTTGCTTATCATAGTTGAAGTTCGCTACCTGTTCACTTGCTAATAGGGCTGTTGACTTGCTCAAGAGAAATCGATGCCTCGCAGCAGCGATTCGACCCGTTGCCGCTCCCAAATCTTCACTGGTTTTTTTACCGGCGTCTTTGCGGCATCTTTGCGGCGGCCAAAACATTGCGGCCCCCAACGCGGGCGATCAGGTCGAACAACTATAGGGAATCGGGCAAGGGGAATACGGTTCACAACGAGACGGCTATCATGGGGATTCCCCCGATTACCTCCCCCCGAACCACCCGCTTTCCTGCAACGAACCGCGAGATCGTATCGATGACGAACCAACTAGACTCCGACGTCTCTCTCCGTGATTTCCAAACCCTCATCCGGACCATGTACTTCGAGAAAGATGCCGAGCGCGGCGTTTCCGGTACGTTCATGTGGCTCATGGAAGAAATAGGAGAACTCGCCTCCGCTCTTCGCGCCAACAACGATCGAGAGAACCTCGAAGAAGAATTTGCCGACGTCGTGGCTTGGCTCACCACCATCGCCAACGTAGCTGGGGTCGATCTCGCTCAAGCCCTTACAAAGAAATACGGGGCAGGCTGTCCAGGCTGCAAAAAGCTAGCCTGCGATTGCCCGATGAGCGAAAAACCTTGATCTGCACCTGCGCAAAACAGCACGCCCTAGCGACGCGCTTTGGCCTCTTCCCGAGCCGCCTTGAGCGCTGCGGTCTCATTGGCCAACTTGTTCTCCGGTCCGGCTGGAAAGTACTGAACGTCGTCGTCCAAATAATAAGGGCTGGGCAATGTCTGACCCGCTACGTGCACCTGACATCCCGTGCTGACCGATCCAAGCCCCACGCATGCGGCGACCGCCATCCAAACCTTGAGGTCGTTTAACTTCCTTGCCATTTTGATTCTGATCTCCGCACAGGGACGAATGATTCCGCGACCGAACCGCTCACGCGAATCGGATTGTAGAAGTAGTATCGGTCATTCCCGCATTCCTCTTGAGGTAAAGTCTGCCGGTTATACGAAGCATTTCACCCCCCATTCCTCTCCGCATGGGTCATAATGGATGCTAGCTATCTCCAAAGCCTTCCTTCTCTCAGCCCGATCGCTCCCATGCTTACTCGATACCCTCCCCTCGTCACCCTCTTTCTCCTTGCAGCCGTTGCCTGCCCATCCGCCTCGGCCCAACCACCCAACAACAGTTCTCGGGCCAGCCGATCGACGAAGAACTTGATCCAACCGGGCTACTACACCGGCCTCGACCTGCTAGCGGACGGCCAAACCATGGGGGCCTATCAAGCCTTCGAGGAGGCCTACACGCAGTCCCGCCAAGCCGGAAACGATCGAGGCATCGACAGCGTCCCCCCCTTGGTCATGATGGGGGAATGCCTCTACCTGCAAGGCGACATCGGGGGGGCGCTGCAATACTTCGACGCAGCCCTCAACGTCTCCGTCCAATGCTCCCATTGGCTCTCCTTGCTAGGCCCCTCTGCACCCGTCGACCGAACCGATTCTCGAAACAAAGATCCCCTCTGGTCGCCCCCGAACAGCCGAAACGCCGCGATGGGAATGGCCCCGGGCGTTTGGCAAATCCGACTGGGTGGCGCGAATCGACTGCCGGAGCGAATTCCTCCCTCCCAACAAAACAGCTCCCCCAACAACATTCCCCCTTCGCCACCCGGGGACCCGATCTGGATCGACGCCTTGGAAGTTCTTCGTTGTCAAGCCATCGCACTTCGACGGCGCGCCAACCTCTTAGGCCCCCTCGCAAAGTACAACCCTCTTACCCCCTCTCTTCCCAGCGCCTTCACCCTTCCACCCGCTGCACAACCATCGGAGTGGATCAAATCAGGTGCATCGATTTGTTCGGCTATCGCCGCGTTGGAACCCTCCACTGCGAACGAAATCGGCACGCAATTGAAACAGCAATTGAGCCTCGGGTCGGGCAAGGACCACCCGCTCACCGCCATCGCCCTGCTTGTCTTGGCCGATTTCGCTGTCGAATCCAACAGCTTTCCCGCAGCGAGCGAATTCGCTTTGGAGTCGAGTCTCAGTGGCGCGCGAGCTGGTCAACCAGAACATGTCGAGGAAGCGATCGAACTCTGGTCCCAATGCGCCTTTCAGAACCAGCTCGACTACCAAGCGACCGGAAAAACATTGCTAGGTGTTTCGAAATGGGCTTCCGGACAAAGCCGGCTTGTCCTGCTTCGGGCCCAGCTGGAAGGGGTACGGCAAGCCGCGTTGCGAGGAGACTGGGAGACCGTTCGCAAACAATCACCGGCGATCACGGCCGCGATCCTACCGAAACAGATCCTCCTGCCTCGCATGGACGCCGGCATCGCCTACGCACAGGCGAAACTGGCATTTGCCGAGAACAACTTGGCGACGGGAATTCAAAAGCTCGAAGAAGCCTTAGCCATCCTTCGCGGAAACTCCGCGATGAGTTCGGCCTCCACACGCCTTTACCAGCTTCAACTCACGCAATACTTGATCGCAGAAAATGCAATCTCTTCGGAAGTCGGTCTTGCAATCCTAAGCGGCTTGCTCGACGCCGACCGCATCGGGGCTTGGAAAACCAAAGTCCTCGAGGAATTGGTCTTCCAAATGGCGGACAAGCTGGATGCCCGCCGCTTGGCCGTTCGATTGGCGCTCGATTCCAACGACCTAGAACTGCAAGTGGACGCATGGGAACGCTGGAAATCCGCCCGATTTTTGAACGGGAGCGTATTGCAAGGCAGGTTGGCAGAGCTTCGTCGAGCCCTCCATGCCCCTTACGATTCGGTCAGCGCCGAGGAAAGTAAAAAGTGGGAGTCGATCCGCGTCGCGTTCCCTGCGTTAGCCAAAAACGCCAAGACTCTCGAGGAATGGACCCGCCCCTTTGCGACCACTCCCAAACCAGATCTTCGAAAATGGAGCGACGAAGAAACGAAACGCTGGGAGAGCGTGGTCAAACTCAGCAGCGTCCAAGAATCGTTGCTTTGGTCGGCGACCCTATCCCCTGTCGCCGTCCCCGAGACTCTGACTCCGCGCTGGAATCGCAAGACTCTGTTCGCCACGCTCTCAGATCAGGACGGCGTCTTGGCCTACTACTCCCTGCAAGGAGAATTGCACGGGTACTACGTGACCAAGAAAGAAATTCGAAGCTGGAAGATCGATGAATCTCAAAATGTTGGCCCGGATGTTCGCAATCTCATGGCGGTTTGCTCCAAGGCATCGTCCGAATTACCCGCCGACTTCTCGAAACAAACCAATGCACTGAGGCGACGGTGGATTCCCGATGAAATCTGGGAAAGGATGAAGAGTGCGGATCGTTGGATCATCGCCCCCGATGGCTTGGTCTGGGGATTTCCATTGGAACTGTTCCCCCTCGCGAGCGCCGGCGAATACGAGCCCGCTCTTTCCCGCTATCGCATCTGCTACACCCCGACCTTGGCCGCTCTCGAACCCTTGATTCGACCTCGACCGTTGGCTAGGCGAGAACGAATTACCCTTCAATCCGCCGACTTTTGGGATCCGAATGGCGGGAATGGCAAAGGCCTTCTCGAACGTTCGGCAACCCTCTGTGGAAAAGACCGCACGCTGGATATTCCGAGCAACGGGGCCATGGTTCCATCGCCGTACCTCAAGATCGCGAGCGGTCACTACACGTCGCTGTCTCCTCTACGTTGGGACGATCCCAACCGATTCCCATTGGTTCCCGGTTCCGATGCCGTGGCCAATCAGATAGCGGGCTGGAACCCATTACCATGGGGTGCACCGGAGTCCATCTGGCTGCTTGGACATGCCCATGCGAATGGCGAAATACCAGGAGCGATCGAACCAGGGGACGAATGGCTCAGGTGGACGCTCGGACTGCTCTCGCAAGGCACGCGACATATCTGGATCTCCCGCTGGCCGGTCGGGGGTGAGTCCACGCTGTCACTGCTGACGCAATTGCAAGACAATTTGGAGGGGGCGCCCTTCACCGAAGCTTGGCAGCGTTCCGTCGCGACGGTTTGGCTTGAAGAATTCCAACCGACGAAGGAACCGATTGCTTGGTCGCAGGGTAAAGAACCTACCGCTTCGTCCCGTCCTATTCCGGGTACCCATCCCGGCCTTTGGGGGGGCTACCTATCGATCGGGGATCCAAACTCCCCGGAAGGCTCGCGTTAACCCTCAACTCACTTTAACGGACGGTCGGCGTCGAACCTACGCGGGCCTTAAACCGTCGCGGGACTTGAGCCTTTGCAGGCCGTCACCCAGCCACCTCATCTCGCATACGTTCCGCATCCCAAGGAATCGCTTTAGCGAAACATGCTCGCATCGGGCTGCTGGGCGCTCTGGGGAGGGGGTGGGAGCGCAAAGGATGGCGTCGCGGCTGCAGCGGCACTTGGCAATCCGGCGGTCGATTGGCCAGCTGCTGCTTGGGGAGCAGCGGCTCCCACCGGTGTTTGCATCAAGGTTTGGACATTGGTGGAGATCGCCGAGGCTTGCTGCATAACGCCTTGCGCCTGCCCCATCCACTGATTCCCCTGTTGGGCCAGATTTTGGAGCGATTGACCACCTCCCATGCTGGCGAGCAAATCGCGAGCTGGTTTCAGATTCGGGTCGATCTGAAGAGCGGCTCCCAAATACTGCTGGGTAGCAGGGACGTTTTTGCGACTGAAATGGAGGTAGGCCATTTGATAATTGGCCATTGCAGGTTGATGCACCTGAGCGAGCTCGGCCATTGCACCATCCGCGTTCCCCATGTCGAGCAGGACGCCTGCGAGGGCCGATCGATGGTTCGCGTTTTTGGGATCCAAGTTGACTGCTTTTTGAAACTGTTCCTTGGCCGCGTTCAAGTTTCCGGATTTGACATAGATCGCCCCGAGTTCTGAGTAGCTCGCCGCGTTGTTCGGAGCGACTTCGATGGCTTTGTTGAAGAAGCTAATCGATTTGTCTTTTTCGTTTTGTCGATCGTAAAGGCGGGCCATGCTCAGGAGTGCCGAGATGTTCTTGGGCTCGGCTTCCAACGCTTTGCTGTAGCTGTCCAGCGCCTTGGCGTAGTCCCCTTTCGATTCATGCAACTGCCCTGTCATGACGTAAACTTCCGGACCGATCGAACCGGTCTTGGCCAAAGGTGCCGTCGCGCTGTTAGGGGCTGCTGCCTCGGTGGTGGTGGGAGCGCTGAAGGGAGCGGTGATCGCTGTCTTCGCCTTGCCATAAGCGGAAGTGACGGCGGTTCCCATCGAAGAAAACTGTCCCTTCACCGCTTTGGTCGTCGAGGCGAGTGTTCCCCCCACTCCCGGGGACGTCACCGCGTCGGCGCCTACCTTTTGGGTCGGCCAAATCGACGACTTCACACCGGGTGACGTTTTGCATCCGCTCGCAATCGAAACAGAGAGTGCTCCCAAAGCGAGAAGCCGCCAAGGGTTCGTTCTGTGGTTTGGCATGTTCATGAAAGTTCAACTGCGGAATGGAAACGGAAAGGTCGCCGTATCCCTCACGATCGGCAACTTCCGCGGCACTCCTTGAAGGATATTTCACCTATTCGGAAAACTCGCGCAGACCGGAACGAATCGCGTCGCGGTGCCATAGTGTTTCGGCCTTTTACGAAAAATTCGATGAAAGGAAAAAACTGCAATTGACGCCCGGGCAAAGGTTGTCGTATTTCCTCTTTCTGTCAGGAAAAACCAATCAAGCTCTGTCGTCGGTCGAGGATTTGCGGGAATACTCGACTGGCCTTCCTCCTGGGTTGGAGCAGCATAGAGCCATCGCAAACAATTACTGGGTCGATTGTTTTTGATGGTGCTTCACGATAGAGCTTTCGACTGCGTGCGGGGGCAGGCTACTGCTTGCCCCCGCACCAGGGAACACCAAGCCGACTGAGGTTTCTCAGTCGGCTTGTTTTTTGCGCTCGCGTTGAGAATCGCCGCGATGGCCAACGCGGCGAGTATAATGCACGGTCCAGTCTTTCCCCCCCTCTCCAGCCTCCCCAAGGACCACTATGCCACGCGAAACGCACCCTCTCGCCTCGTCTCGAACTGGCTCCCACCCCTCTTCCCCGGAATTCGCATCGGCTATCGACTCAAAACCAAAAGATGCACCGAACAACAATCTGGGTGATCAACAAGGTGGGACTGGCCCACATCGACGACAACTGCTAAAAGGTTGCGTCCAAGCATCCCTCGCGTTTGCCGTCCCAACAATCATCCCCGCCTCGGTTCTAGGGCGGGATGGTGGTGTCGCTGCAAATGATCGAATCGAACTGGGCGTGATCGGAATCGGCCCCCGCTGTCGCTACGTTTTGGCCCCTATCTTGAAGTTCGCGGATGTGCGCTGCTCCGTCATCGCGGATGTTCAAGCCACTCGGCGAACGGAGGGCAAAGCATTGGTGGACCAAGCCTATGGGAATTCCGATTGCAAAACACTGCGGGATTTTCGCGAAGTCCTCGGACAAAAAAATATCGATGCCGTGCTCATCGCGACCGGAGATCGCTGGCACGCGACCGCCAGCATGCTCGCGGCCGAAGCAGGGAAAGACATTTACTGCGAGAAACCTTGCGGACTAACGGTCGATTACTGCCAACGCATCGATCAAACGATCCAGAACACCAAGCGGGTGTTCCAAGCTGGAACACAACGGCGAAGCGTCCCGAACTTTCAGCAAGTCATTGCGATGGCGCATCGGGGGGAATTGGGCAAGATCCAAAAATTGGTTGCCTCCGTTTATGTCCCCACGATCGACACCGCTTGGCTACCCGGTCAACCGACCCCTGACCGCGAAGTATGCGATTGGAATATGTGGCTCGGCCCCGCACCTTGGCGGCCCTACAACGAGCAATACGTCTCCGGCAAGTGGCGTGGTCAATGGGACTTCGATTCGGGCGCTCGGCTGCTGGATTGGGGTGCCCACACCGTCGATCTCTGCCAATGGGCCAATCAGTCCGACGGAACCATGCCGATCGAATACCGGCCTCACGAAAAGGGGATCACCTGTCGCTACGACAACGGAGTGATCTTGGAGATCGATTTCCTAGAAACCCCCTTTGGCAAACGCCCCGGTTGGATCCAGTCCAATGGAACTTGCCCGATCCGCATCGAAGGGGAAGCCGGTTGGGTCGAGACGGGGGATAGCGGCGAGATCCATGTGCACCGGGACGGTAAGACCGTGGACATCAGTCAGGGCGCGACGAGGAAGAACGGCCTCGATGTCGATCTCCACGCTAGGAACTTTTTCGACTGCATGAGAAGTCGGACCGCCCCGGCCGCCAATTCGACCGTGATGAAGCGATCGCACATCGCTTGCCATGCTGCTGCGACCGCTTGGATTCTCCAGCGTCCGCTTCGTATCGATCCGGTTACCGAGCGATTTGTCGACGATGCAGAAGCGAATCGATTGATCGCCCGTCCTCAGCGAACCGATTGGGCTTGATCGCTCCCGACCGGATGCGATCTTCCACCTAAACTACCTAGCCTGCCAAAGCGAGGAAGGTGCGTCGTGCGGTCTCCGATCGCTTGGGGGAATTTGCGCAACCTCAAAGCCCGCCTATGGTAGCGGAACGCTGCTTGGCCGATTACACTTCGACATCGCACGGCGTCCTTTGCGAGCGATCGTCGCTTCGGAGCTACCACGCCGAATCCATTCCCCATCGTAACCTCTCCAAGTCAGAGTTTGACACACATGAGCCAATCTCACTCACAAGATCCGGGGGCCGCCGTCGCTCCCAATGCCCATCGACTGCTATGGGCCGGTTTTATGGCTATCCTCGCCGCAGGTGTGGGGTACTCCGTTCGGGGCGGAATTCTCGGACAATGGGCCGAACAGTTCGGATTCACCATGACCGAACTCGGGACCATTACGGGTGGCGGACTGACAGGGTTTGGTATCGTTATCATTCTGAGCTCGCTTGTCGCAGACAAGATTGGCTACGGAAAGCTGATGATTGCTGCGTTTCTGCTGCACCTCATCTCCGCCGTGATGACCTTGGCAACTCCGATGGCATTTACAGCTGGGGGTAAGGACGCTGCGTTTCAATGCTTGTTCTGGGGAATGTTCATTTTCGCCATCGGAAATGGCCTTTGCGAAGCGGTAGTGAATCCTATGACCGCAGCGCTTTTTCCTAAGAACAAAACACACTATCTCAATATCCTGCACGCAGGTTGGCCGGCTGGTCTGGTTTGCGGTGGGCTTGCATCCTTCTTTATGGCGGCCCAAGTCAATGAAGCTGGTGAGGTCCTTCGCAAAGCGGTCGATTGGAAGATTCAAATGTCTCTCTTCCTCATTCCCGTTGTTGCTTACGGCGCGATGCTAATCGGTCAGAAGTTTCCAAAGTCCGAGGCAGAATCGGCAGGAACCTCCATTGCTGAGATGCTCGGTACCGTTGTTGCTCCGTTGATGATCGTCTTGCTGATCATCCACGCAATGGTTGGTTATGTTGAGCTTGGTACAGACTCCTGGATTCCGAAGATCACGGGAGCCATTATGGCAAATGCCGCGTACGGCTTGGCTCTGTTTGTGTACACCTCGCTCCTGATGTTTACGCTTCGATTCTTCGCAGGGCCGATTGTTCACAGGATCTCTCCACTTGGATTGCTTTTCGTCAGTGCGATTCTAGGCGCAATCGGACTCACCCTGTTGGGTAACGCCAGCACGATCCCCGTTTGCATCATTGCCGCGACGATTTATGCGTGTGGAAAGACATTTTTGTGGCCCACCATGTTGGCGGTCGCATCGGAGCAATTCCCGAAAGGGGGTGCGGTATCGATCGGTGTTTTGGGAGGGGTCGGAATGCTTTCAGCTGGTTTGCTAGGCGGTCCTGCAATCGGCTTTAAACAAGATTACAACGCCAGCGCCGAGCTCAAGAACGTTTCGGCAGATACATATGATCGCTACAAGGCGTCGTCCGAAAGTAGCTTCTTCGGTTTCAAGACCGTCGGGCTGGACGGAGCAAAGGTCGCCATTTTGGAAGACAACGGGAAAGAACTTGCCCGGGCAACTGAATTAGCACAGAAAGATGGCAAAGAGGACAAAAACCTCGAAGCCCTCAATCAGTGGTGGGGAACAGCAAAAGAATTTGCTTCCACAGACAAAGCGCCTACTAAATCTGCTGGGATTTATGGTGGCAAGAAAGCCTTGCAATACACTGCGTACGTTCCTGCAACGATGGCGATTCTCTACCTGCTGCTTATCCTCTATTTCCAGGCGAAGGGTGGTTACAAAGCGAAGTCGATCGACGGATCCGTCGCTCACTAAAGCATTCCACTAAAAACTACATTTCAAAAGCCAGAGCGGTAAAATGCTCTGGCTTTTGTTGTTTACCCGAGCGGCGGTCCACCCACCGCGGAGATGAGAAATGTTAGATCGCGAAGAGTTCGTCGAACAAGCTTATTTCTTCGGTGTGCTATACGAACGGCTCGGCCAAGACAACACGTTGCAAGAGCTGCTCGAGCAAGGCCGATTTGAAGTGCTGGCCACCACCAAATTGCCGATGGCGATCGAATTCCTCTCGAATGAGCTCAAACATTCCGGCACCATCGCGCCGGCCATGAAGAAGATCAGCCACTACTTCACCCCGTTCCAACGCTATATCGTCGAGCAGTCGGAAACCGATCGAGGCCGACTCGACTTCAAAACTGCTCTCCTTATCCTGAAACACGAAGCAGAATACCGAAGCCGTTCCGACAACCGACAAGGCTTCTTTCTTTATCAATTCGAAACCCTCTGCCGGAATCGTCTAAACTACGACCTCGGGCTTAAAGCGATGAGCGAAGACCCCCTTTACTCCCCCGAGTGGAAAGAATGGATCTTGATCGTTCGCAAACAGCTAGGCTTCGTCGACATCGCCGACTTGATCTACGGTCGGAGCCAAGAGTTTGTGAAATATCGAAAACGCCATCTCGGGGACGACGCCGAGGCGGACTACCCGATTCTTTTCGGGGAACGGGAAGGAAAGATCGCTTTCGCCAACCGTCGCAAGGACCCACTTTTCTTGTTCGCCGCGATGCAACGGCATTTGGCTTACCCCCCCGTCCCCAAACGAGAGGTCCGGGAAGACGCGTTGGAAATGGTCCCGCAAATGCACCGGCGAATCGAGCGACTGGAGCAACGGATCAAATTGATGGAAGAGGAACAGCGGCACGGAATCGACATCACCAAGTTCTACGCGAGTCACCGCCCTGCCCCCCTCGACGAAATCGAGTAACCCCTCAATTAGTCGGCCACTTTCCAAACGGTGCCCTCGTAATAGCAGTTTTCCAAACGGCGTTCCCAGCAAACCGCAACACGACGCGGAGCGTGGATAGCTCGGGGAATGGGGTCTTGCGCGCGGACGCCGCTCGGGAGAGCGGCTACTACTTGCGGAACCAACTTTGGAAATGCCATTGGGGAGATTTCGGGGATGCTGCATAATGGCGAGCAGGAACGGGAGCCTCTCGATTTCTTGCCAACCGAAAGAAACACCGCTGTGAACGATCAGACTCCGAACGAAACCAGTAAGAACTTCATCGAGATTGAGATCGAAAAGGACTTCGCGACGAAACCTGCTTTGGCAGGTAAACAAGTCGCCACGCGGTTCCCTCCCGAACCAAACGGCTATTTGCACATCGGTCACGCAAAGAGCATCTGCCTGAACTTCGGTCTTGCCCGCACCTATGGGGGGACTTGCAACCTCCGCTTCGACGACACAAACCCAACCAAAGAGAATGACGAATACGTCCAGTCCATCATGGAGGACGTCCGATGGTTGGGATTCCAATGGGATGCCTTGTACTACGCCTCAGATTACTTCGAGCAACTCTACCAATGGGCGGTGCAGTTGATCCGTGACGGAAAAGCGTTTGTCTGCGATCTTCAAAGCGAGCAGATGCGCGAATATCGAGGGACATTGACGGAGCCTGGCAAAAACAGCCCGTACCGCGATCGATCCATCGAAGAAAACATCGATCTGTTCCAACGGATGAAAGCGGGTGAGTTTCCCGATGGCGCTCGTACCTTGCGGGCCAAGATCGATATGGCGGCGCACAATCTGAACTTGCGCGACCCAGTCATGTACCGCATCATGCACGCCCACCACCACCGGACCGGTGACAAGTGGTGCATTTACCCCATGTACGATTGGGCCCACGGCCAAAGCGATTCGATCGAAGGGATCACCCACTCGATCTGCACTCTCGAATTCGAAAACCATCGCCCCCTCTACGACTGGTTCTGCCAGTCGCTCGGCATCTATCATCCGCGCCAAATGGAATTCGCGCGGATGAACCTGTCGTACACCGTCATGAGCAAACGCAAATTGCTGCAACTGGTGACTGAAAAACATGTCGAAGGATGGGATGATCCTCGCATGCCGACGATCAGCGGTTTGCGACGCCGTGGCTACACCCCGGAAAGCCTCCATCTCTTCTGCGAACGAATCGGCGTGGCCCGCTTCAATAGCACCATCGATGTGATCGTGCTCGAGAGCAGCGTTCGAGACCATTTGAACTCCATCGCTAGTCGGTACATGGCAATTCTGGATCCGATCAAAGTCGTGATCACCAATTACCCCGACTCGACCGAGTTCTTGGACGCGGTCAATAATCCAGAAGACGAAAGCGCTGGCTCGCGACAACTCCCTTTCTCGAAAGAGCTGTACATCGAGCGTGAGGACTTCATGGAAACCCCACCGTCGAAGTTCTTCCGACTCAAACCGGGTGGAGAGGTTCGATTGCGTTACGCCTATATCATCCGCTGCGATGAAGTCGTCAAAGACGAAGCGGGGAACATCGTGGAGCTTCGGTGCACCTACGATCCAGAAACCAAAAGCGGATCGGCGACCGCGAGCGAACGCAAGGTCAAGGGAACGATCCACTGGGTCTCTGCCAACCATGCGGCCTCGGTCACCGTTCGGCTCTACGACCGGCTCTTCCTCAACGAAAACCCGGAGGATGTTCCCGCTGGAAAAACTTTCTTGGACAATATCAACCCCGATAGCGTGCGATCGGTCCAAGCCTTCGTGGAACCCGAACTCGCCGCGCAGGCCCCCGGCACACGCGTTCAGTTCGAACGAAACGGTTACTACTGCGTCGATACAAAGGACTCCCAGCCAGGACATCCCGTCTTCAATCGCATCGTGACCCTCAAAGATACTTGGGCCAAGATCGCGGCGAAAAAGTAAGACCTATCCAACAGACGAGAGAAACCGGAGCAGCGAGCCTCGACGGATCTTGTAGGGTAGGCCAGTCATCTGCCGGCACGCTTTAGCGTCCGGCCAACAGGATAGCGACTCAGAGACGGCTAATTCACCGCTCGTTCTTCGGCGCGGGAACTTGGGTGGGGTGCATGAGGTACGACAGTAAATCGCGTTGCTTCTCCCATGGCAAGTTCTGCAAGATGCCATCGGGCATGGGGGAGAGCGAGGTTAGTTTTTCCTCATCGATCTCCGACAAAGCGATCGTCTCGAGCGAGGTAGGTGTTTGCATTACCACCGATTGCTGGTTTCTTCGAACCACTAGCCCGCTAACGGTTCGGCCATCCACCGTTCGGATCAATGTCATCCGATAATCCTTCCCAACCACCGCGCTCGGCTCCACGATGTTCTCGAGGAGGTAGTCCAAACTCATCCGTTGGGCGCCTGTCAAATCAGGACCAACCGCTGCACCGACGCCGTAAAGTTTGTGACATTGCGAGCATTGCTGCTCGAACAAAGCTCGACCTTGGGACAAATCGGCTTCATCCTGTTTTGTATTCTTCCACCGAGTGCGGAAATCCGAGATCCATTTCGCCCTCTCTTGATCGGTCTCCCGAAGGCCGCCCCAGACCCGTTCCAACTGCTTCGTCAGCGATTCATCCTCGAGAGCGAGAATCTGTCTAGCTTGAAAAGGCTGCAGGTCCGAGGTCGACACTGGGCCGCTCTTGTCTTCCATCACTTGCAGAAGGGCCTTTGCATAGCTCTTTCGCGATACAAGGACTTCGATCACTTTGCTCCGATCTTCGGGTTGAAATCGCTTGAGCTTGCGAGCCAATCGAACTCCGAGCTCTTCGTCGTCGAGTTTGGCGAACCCGGCTAATGCCGTGCCGTTGAGAATACGGGTGTCGAGTACTTTTTCACAGAGCTCTAACATTCCCGATCTATCCGCGAATCCGTCCGCCTCGATGATCGATGCGAGAGCTTGCTGCCGCATCTTCATCTCCGCTTTGCCGTCCAAGACAATGCTGCGAAGTTCGTCCAGGGCCTTTCCACTACCGAAAATAACGCTCAGCTCGCGGAACTCTTTGACAAACTTTCCATCTCTGTCGCTTGCCACCAGTTTGTCCCAACTCGAAGGGGCAGTCACCTTTCTCATCCCACGAAAGGCGTCGTTCCACCCTTGGAGCAGCACTTCTTTGTCGGCAGACTCACGGGAAATGGCCATGGCACAAAGTTGCTCGACATGTTGGGGATGGTCCTCGACTCCCTCGGCGATACTGCGGATCACCCACCGTTGCAGCTTGCGCCATCGCGTTTCAAAAACGAGCGAAAGGAGTGCGTCGGGAGAATGATCCGCAACTGGAACCAGTCCGAACCAGACCAAACCGGGCAAATCTCGATCGTCGGCAAACTCATCCCGAGCGGCCAGACGCGATGCCAGTTCGATGCGGCGGTCGACGGGCAAGCGTTGCAGAGTAGATGCCAAGGTCGACATTACGAGTCCGGAGGAATCCTTCGACAAACCCAATAACTTGGGTAGAACCGTGTTCACGTCTTCGGGATAGACCGCATCGGGTTTGGGGCCCAGGATTGTATCGAGGGGCCATCGATCGGTCAGAAGTCGAATCCCCCACACGCGAACGCTTTCATCGGGGTGCTCTAAGCAAGCCAACATGTCTGCTTGCGATAACTCTCCCGCTCGATAGGACCGCCACAACCTTTGCAGAAAGCCATCCCCTGCAGCGCATGCTGGTTTAGAAAGGGACGACAAAACGGATACGTCCCCTCGAACCAAGTCCTTTGAATCCTCCGATTCCATGGCGATACGGAAAATCCGTCCGCTTGTACGATGAACGCCCGTGGAATCATGGCACTCCCCGGTATCGCTCCAATCGATGACGTACAGACCTCCATCCGGGCCGAACTGCAAATCCAGACCGCGGAAGAATGAGTCCGCGGCGACTAGGAAATCAGGCTCATGCCGTCCGACGAATCCCGCCCCCGAACGCTCCAATCGCTCGACGTTCGCCCGACGTCCATGCATGTTGAGCGTAAAGAGCTTGTGCCGGTATGCATCAGGCCATCGAGAATCCAAACAAATTGCTGCACCGATGTGAGCATGCCCTCCTCCGAGGTCGTTCGCTTTGCCGTCACGACTATCCGACCAAGATGTCCCTGTATCAAAGTGGTAGTGATCAGCGATCATGTCCAAGCGTTCGTAGACGCGAGAATTCATGCTTTCGCCAAACGACTCCTTCAGATGGGAGCCGGGCATCAGATGCCACAGGTGGCCGATCACGGTGTTGATGAAAAAGAGTTCGCCATTCGCGTCCCAATCGTGCCCCCATGGATTCGTAGTACCATGGCAGAGGCCTTCGAAAACCATGGTTTCCGGGGAGTACCGCCAGATCCCCCCATCGATGGGAACACGGTGCGTCGGGAGAGTCCCAGGTCGACCGATTTTGCCCGGGCAGGAGTGGCCACACCGACCGTAAAGCCATCCGTCAGGCCCCCACTTGAGTCCGTTGGCAAAGTTATGGTAGTTGTCTTGCGCTACCTCAAAGCCGTCCAAAACAACTTGAGCGGGTCCATCTGCGACTCCATCCTCCTCGGCATCGGGCACGAAAAGGAGTTGTGGTGGACACATCAACCAAACGCCACCGCGTCCCACTTCCACGCTGGTGAGCATTTGGACGTTATCGACGAACACCCGCCGGCTTTCAGCTCGCCCATCCCCGTCCAAGTCCTGAAAAATAAGGACCCGATCGCGGAGCGATAGGTCGAACCGCACGCCCCGCTCGGAATAGGTGTAGTTCTCTGCCACCCAAAGTCTTCCCTTGGTATCCCAAGTCATCCCGATGGGATTCTGCACGTCGGGTTCGGATGCGAAGACCGTCGCGCGAAAACCAGCGGGAAGCTTCATTCTGTCCGCCGCAGCGTCCGCGCTCATCGGAAGCGCGTCGCGATCCCGTTCACTGTTGTAGACTTCAGGAAAGGAATCGGTCTGTGCGAGACAGACGGTTGCACCGCAGAAGAAAACGACCACGCAGCATGCTGCGCGAAGGGGAAGGCTTGCCATGGAACGCGCTCGCGAAGTTAGTCTTGGGCCCAGTAGTCGATGACCTGCACTTTGTCCAAGTGTGGCTTGAGAACTTCTACGAACTCTTTGTGTTTGGGATGCGGGAGATAGGCGTCGCGATCTTTCTCGCTTTTGAAGGTCACGAGGAAGCAGTGGGTGAAACCATTGGCGAGGCCTTCGGGGCTGTTGTCGGTTCCATACTCGAACGCCGCCACTTCAGGGATCGATTTCTTGAGCGAACGAAATGCGTCAACGACTTTCTGAACATCTTCTTTGCTGCTCGTCTCTTTGAACTTGAATAGGACGACGTGACGCAGCATGCGATTCGACTTTTCTTGCGCGAGAGTAAGGGGCAGGGCCGAAGCGAAAGCGGCTAGGAAAAGCAGCGATAGGAGCGTGACCAGCCAGGGAGCTTGGGTGCGCGATTGCATAGGGCAGAGTTCCTCACGGAAAAGGGGACATCTATCGCGGGGCAAACGCCCGCAGGTCCTGTGAGGATAACAGCGCGCAGTGGGCGATTCCAGCCCCTTAAGCAGCCCGCTTGGTGGCCTGGACCTCGATAAGTCCCAGCGGGAAGGCGAGCGGTTGATTGTCGGTTACGGTGGCTTGAATGGCCACGTGCCGAGTGGCGTTCAGCAGAATCGGGCTTTTGAGATTGGCGGTGAGATTATTGCCATTCTTGCTTACCACACATAGGAAGTAGAGCAGATCATCCGAGTGGAGATTGAGAACAGCGAGATCCCGCTTGTGGACATGCGCCTTGTAGTCGGGCAAGTATCGGCGAGGGCTAACTACCGGAAGAGCGACATTCGCGAGCGCCACCGACTGCAGCCAAGCCACTTGGCTGTCGTCGTCCGTCGACAGGAGAATCCAATGCCGACAAGTCTCGAATCCGACCAGACCATGCGGCATCAGCAACATGTCCGAGTGATTGATTTCAATCTTTCCGAAACGTGACGATTGGATTTGCATGGCTACACCGTGTATCGAATTTCGTCCTTTTTGTTACAATCGTTTGAATCGGCAGATGCGGGGTCGAAGCGTGAACGCAATTCCAGCATCTGCTCTTTTTTTCTTGAGTCATTTTCCTCGTCATTTTGCAAATTCCTGCAACCGAAGCTTTCTGAATGAGTGACAGCAATCTTTCGAAACGGATCGAAGACATCCGCGTGAGGCTCGCCCCGCTGCGAGACGGTCTTTGACTACGCTGGGAAACTGCAGGAGATTGCCTTGCTCGAGGAAACGATGGTCCGGCCCGACTTCTGGGATCAGTCAGACAAGGCTCAGCAAGTCGTTCAGAAACTGAAATCGCTCAAAGGAGTTGTCGAACCTCTCAAACATGCCATCCATGCCTGCAATGATCTTGCAGAACTGGTGGAAATGCTGGAGGAAGACCCCGGCGCCGAGGAAGAAGTAACGTCGGAACTGCAGCAGCTCGAGAGCTCGGTGGAACAATTGGAACTGCAGGCGTTGCTCAACGGACCGAACGATAGCTGCGGCGCGATTCTCTCGGTCCATGCGAGAGAAGGGGGTCTCGACGCGAACGACTGGGCTGAAATGCTACTCGGCATGTACGCTGCTTGGGCGCAGCAAAACGGCTATAGCGCCGAAATTGTCGATCGCTCCGACAACGAAGGGGCCGGAATCACGCAAGCCACCATCATTATCCGAGGTCCCTTTGCCTACGGATACCTCAAGGGCGAAGAGGGGATCCATCGGCTCGTCCGAATCAGTCCTTACAACGCGGAAGGCAAACGGCAGACCAGTTTCGCAGCGGTCGACGTTTCCCCCGAAATCGAGGACAGCGTCGAGGTGGAAATCGACGAAAAAGATGTGCGCGAGGACGTGTTCCGCGCCTCGGGTGCCGGCGGCCAGCACGTCAACAAAACCAGCTCGGCGATTCGATTGACCCACATGCCCACCGGTATTGTGGTCCAGTGCCAGAACGACCGGAGCCAACACAAAAACCGCTCGCAGGCTTGGAAGATGCTCCGCGCTCGGTTAGCGCGGATCGAAGAAGAAAAGCGAGAGGCCGAAATGGCGGCCAAATACCAAAACAAAACGGTCACCGGCTTCGGTTCACAGATCCGCAACTACTTCCTGCACCCCGACCAGCGGGTGAAGGATTCACGAACCGGTTTTCAAATGGGAAGCTTCCACGCCGTCCTCGGTGGCGACATCCAAGGCTTCTTAGAAGCTTTCCTCAAATACCGCATGGTAAACGCGACTGAGTCCTAACATGGCGGAATTGGAATTTGCAGACACGAAAGTCATCTACGAGTGGGACGTCGATCGATTCCGCCATCGTTTGGCAATTCGAACTCCCGACGGATGGCTCGATCTCATGGAATCGGTCGAGGGAACCAGCAGTGACCCTTGGCCCCCCAGCCCCCCCTGGCAACAAATCGTACGCGAAAGCATGGGGCACCGAGGCGAAGACGTATTGCTCGGTGTGGGACTTTCAGGGAACGGACACTGGTCCATCGCGGTCCACCCTACCAACACCGAACCAAGCCAATCCCACCCGACAACCTATCAAGGCCTCGCGTTCGATGTGGCCTGTAAAACCAGCAAACCGGCCATTCACCTTGGATCCACCTGGAAGGTAGGTCCCCTTTGGGCCGTTCCGAGCATCAGCCCTACAGAGGTGATCTTTAGCACCCGATCCTCAGGATCGGAAACTCAGGCTCATCTTTTTGTAATGCACGGTGCAGCGTCCGTGCGGATCGAGGGCGCGCACACGATTCTCGAAATGAGCCCGAGCAGCGATCCAAGGACGCCTCATACCCACCGCTGGGCCATGCGAGTCGAAACATCGACCTAGTCGTTTAAGGTCGTTTGTCGAAGTAATTCTGAAAGACAAGTGGCAACTGGTAACCATACGCTCGCCAGTGCTTCGCCAGCGGTCGCTCATGCAAACCTGCGATGATGTTGCAGTTGAATTCATGAACCACGGCATCGACTCCAAACCGCGTATGCCAACCTTCCCCCAGCGTTCCCGGATTGCGGAACGAGGGCTGGGTCGAGCCTTCGGTGAACCAGGTGTATCGCCGAAGCAGCGATTCGAGAAGTTCCATTCGCGTGAGGTACCGCGTTTGATCCCCATCCGGAGGACGGCTGATATGGAGTTTGCCGTTCCCATCATTGTGCAGCTCGATTGCGAGATCTGGACGATCCCCACGATCAATCTCTCGCTGCAGCCAGCTCTCCAACGCTTGATTTTCAGGGGACAGAACGGGATCGGCGGGATTGCCCCATTCTCGATTCAAATCCTTCCCGCGAGAGTTGAAGCGGGTTCGCCCCCGAGCTACCCCATCTTTGTTCGCCATAGGGAGGATAGCAAAGGAGACCTTCTCCAAAATCCGCTTGGCTTCCTCATCCCCTTGAAGCAATCGCTCAACCAGTCCCTCAACGACCCAATTCCCACCCGCCTCCCACGGATGCGCGCGAGCGCGGAGGAACACGCGATAGGGTGCGGAAAGAGCGCCGATTTGCACGACTTCGAGAGGCCGTCCCTCCACTGTCTTCCCAATCGTTTCGATGGATACACCGGGAGTTTTTCGGAGCTTTTCTAGAAGCCTATCGCAATCGGAAAGCCGATACGGCTCGACCCGGGCCACGTAGATCGCCCCCCCGCGAAGAGGAATCAATCCGAACACACGACCATCCCCGGTCGGCTCGAGGGACAAGGATTCCCACTCTTTTCCATCCTCCGATATGACCAAGCTCAACAACTCGCGAGCCACCGAACCGGGTTGTCCATTCCAGACATTCTCCAGATTGTTGAACTCCGTCCGAACGGTTGCCCCTGCTTTTCCATGGACTCGAAAGTGAATATGCCCCGCGGCTCGATTCGGCGAGTCCCGTTCGTGGTCGTAGAGCAAATGGATCTGAAGAGTCCCCTTTTCATCCTGCTCGTACCAAAGCGGCGACGCGTTCTCGAAAAGGGCATCGACGTAAGTGATCTTCTCTTGGGCCGCGACCGCGACCGTCGCCCCCTGTCCCCCCAACTCCTGCCCCATCAACGCGTACGGTTTCGCGTCCCCTCCCATGACAGCCCATGCCACGCCCACAACCGCCCCCAATGCCTTCCATCTTCTCATCGATCTTGCCCCCCACTCGCCACTCGCCACTCGCCACTCGCTACTCGCTACTCGCTACTCGCTACTCGCTACTCGCTACTCGCTACTCGCTACTCGCTACTCTTTTGGCGGCAAGACTCGAATCCTTACCGGAGCCGTGTAAAAAAAGGTTGGGAAATCGCGAGGTGCAATTTCTTTCGCCAGTTGCTCGATCTTCATGTTGGCCGCCGCAATGGCTTGATCGAGCGCCCCTTTCTCCGCATCGGTGGTCGCTTTCTCTTTCTTGCTCACCAAGCGATCTCGGTACGCGACGTGCCGAGCGTGCGACTCCGGGTGGACACTCATCTTCCAAGTCATTTCACCTTGAAAACAAAGAACGTATTCGCCGGGTGGAGTGTCTTTTGCCGTGGTCAACTCCGGTGCAACTTCTTGTCCGTTAGCCGCCAATTCGATATCGGGCAACGTGCATTTCGGGGGAATATACTGACCTCGGAGAATGCATTTGGCTTCCCCTCCGGCTCGTCGAATGGCGACCAAGGGAATGGAAATCTTTTCGCCTGCCGCCACTGTAAGTTCGTCTGGGGTTTTGCTTTGAATGGTGATCGGTGCGGGCTCCGAACTGGTGCGGAGCCAAAGCGAGGAGGCAAGACGCGAAAGAGGTTGCCCTCGCTCCGCGGTAGCGCTCTGAAATAGGGTGCCAATCGATACGGGCGACTCCACTACGGCATCGCCAATCTTCCCTTTGGCAACCAATTCCAAGGACGCAACGGAATCCCCGAGCTGCTCCGACCCGCTCAAGAGCAAGACTCCTTCGTTCTGTCCCGGCGCGATGCGAGCGGGCAGACATGCAATCCCCTCGGGCAAAACACGGGGAGTGACTTCGACTTCGCCCGTAAATCCGCCCGATCGGACGATTGCGACATGCAACGCGACTTGCCCGCCGCGCGGTAGCAAGGCTCCGGTCAACCCCGCGATAGCGGGATTATTGGTCCACGGGCTCCAATGGGCCATGCCATAAAACCGTGGAGCAGGAGGTCCAATTCGCAACCGAAGTGGGTGGGTGCCAGGGCTGGAAATCACCGATCTCGACTGTTGATCCGACAAGCTGAGCGTTACGCGCTTTGGGGTGGATTCTCCTGGAATGGAAATGGAGACTCGTGGATCGTAGGACAGAAGAGAGATACCCTTCGATCCTACCGCGGGGGAGTCTTCTCCTACCTGCGAAAACTTCGGTGCTTCTTTTTGTTCCAATTCCGAAAGGGAAACCGTCAGCCTAACGTCGGTGGAATGCCCCAATGAGTGCGAGAGTACCTCGGCTTCCAACGTCGTCCCAGCGGCTTGGTCCCATTGAAACACCGCGCCCCGCGATCGATCCAAGAGAACTTCGCAGGGAGGTGTGAGAAGAACCGGTGCGTCGTGAGCGGCCGTTTCGATGGAACGCCGATCGAGGATCGGCCAAGCCGGCAGGTTTTGAGTCGCCGCCGAGCTAGCAGGTGCCACAAAGGGACTGGCGTGAAAGGGAGTTTCCGGCGTTGGACTTAGACCGATCAGAAAAGGAAAGGCCTCTCCGCCCCGGTACAAATCATCGCTGATCTCAATGGTTCCTCGAAAGCCGTTTGGAATCGCTCTCACAATTGGCAAGCGATCCTGCCACCGCATCGATTGCACGGCAACGCCCCTCTCGTCGCGAATTACCAATCGAGGGAGCATCATCGAATCCAATCCCGTCGTGATACATACCAGATAGTTGGGTTCACCTCCCGTTTCAATCGGAATCTGGATTCTCTCTTGCCTTCGTGCTCGGCCCGCCATCCAGACCCCGGTTCGAAGAGGCTCGACCGCACCCGTGGCTGGGATCTCCAAAACCTGGGACGAAGCGGGAGCAATGGCGAAGAGACGTGGGTTCGAGACTCCGTACTTACCCACCGCATGGACCTCCACGACTCCGGGCGGAACCTCCGGTGCAATCGTCACTTGGAAAACGCCATACTCGCTTTGAGCCTCATCATCTCCCGGGAGCGGTCCTCCCTTTTTCAGCTCGGCCTGGATTCCCGGATGAGTGAATATCAACCGATCTACATCCTGCGCATTGCGACCGATCACACGGAGCTCGAAGGCCCCACCTGCGACAGCCGCATGGGGCGAGATAGCATCCAACGCAATACGTGGAGGCTGAGCCTCGGACGGGCGCCCCCCCAACGTTCCAAGTACAACCAAAGCGCAAACGATCGACGATAGAATTCTCAAGGTGGGGAATCGCATGGTGGGTGGCAACGACTAGTGATTGAACAAAAACTCTTTGCTGTTCAATACGCTCCAAGTCAAATCTTCGTACGCCTCCCGCAATCGGTCTTGCCGGCCAAGCAAATACTCCAGTGCAGCGGTTTGTTCGGAAGGAGTCGGCTCACGAGACAACGCGAGCAAGTAGAGTTCGGAGATGTTCGCCAGACCCTTTTCGCGGATTACCTCGGCTGGTGATTTTGCCTCGTTCGGAGGAGGGATCTCAGACCAAATCGATAATCGATTTCCCGCCGCAGAGAGCTTGGTATGCATCTCTTTGGAATTCATCAAATGGAGACTTTGAGCCAAGTTCGACGCAGTCGTCCGCTCGCATTCGCAGGAAGTGGCCGATTCTGGGCGGCCGAACACAGTCAAGAAATACGACTGAAAGGAAGTATCGGGAAGCTGGATGGCCCTCGTACCGGCCGGCATTCCTTCGAACCCGGAACGGCTCGCTGTCACATCGTCGATCGCATCGAGAAGCAATTCAGCCGGCAAACGCTTGGGGTAATAACGCGAGTAGCAATTCGAGTCGCGAAGATTTTCTGCATTGGCATTTTCACTGAGCTGGTAGGTGCTCGAGTTGCAAATGGTCCGAATCAAATGTTTCAGATCGAATTTCGACTGGATCAATTCGTTCGCGAGCGCGTCCATCAGTTCCGGATTCGACGGTGGATTCGTAACGCGCAAGTCATCTTCCGGTTCTATCAGTGCCCGTCCGAAAAAATGTTTCCAGTATCGATTCGCCACCGATTTCGCGAAGAACGGGTTGTCCTTTTCGGTCATCCAATCGGCGAATGCCTCCCGCGGGTCCGCGTCGGGTGGCAATTGCAGCGGAGGTGCGTCGAGGCCTGACGCCGGCAAAGCCTGCCCCGACTTCGGATGTTTGGCCGCTACATCTCCCAGTCTGGATACGAAGCGAGGCTCTTGCGGGCTCAACCCGTCACGCCGCTCGACTTTCGAGAAGAAGGCAGCCATCTGAAAGTAGTCTTGCTGGCCCCATTTTTCATAGGGATGGTGATGGCAACGGGCGCATTGCATCCGCTGCCCCAAAAAGAGCTGTGCGGCATCTTCGATGCGAGACTCGGTATTGTTGACTTGCCGATACCAAATCACAGCCGGATCGACCTGCGGTGACCCCGAAGCCGTGAGAAGCTCACGCACGAATTGACTGTATGGTTTGTTGGATCGGAAACTATCCACTAGCCAATCGTGGAACGCGAATGCCCCATAACGAGTATCCTCGCCCGTATGTCGATTCCGCAGGATCGCGGACCATTTGCCGGCGAAATGATACGCATAGTCGTCACTCTCCAGGAGCCGATCGACAATCTGCTCGCGAGGCGCTCCCTGGCTCGATCGTATCTCGTGCAAGGTTGGCAATCGGCCAGCAATATCGAGGGTTACTCGGCGCAAAAACGTCGCATCATCGCACGGTTCAGACGGAGGAATCCCGAGCGCTCGCAACTTGGCAAATACGGCGCTATCGAGCGAGTTTCTTTCTTCCGGCCAGCGATCGATGGCAGTTCCCAGAGGAATACTAGCCCGAAACACGGCCACCTTGCCCTGGTACCGGGCCATGACGGATACCTCGCCTGCCATGTCGCGGAGCTGCACTAACCCGGTTGCGGATACCTCTGCCATATCCAAATTATTCGACTCGTATTGAACGGTCCGCGAGATGTCTTCTTTTTGTCCATCCACATAGGTTGCGATCACCGATAGCTGCTGACTCGCACCTCGCTGCAACCTGCTCGCTGCAGGAATGACTTCGATCGACGCGACCTTCTTCTCGTTTTCATCGCCGTAGGGCATCGCCTGCGAGATCCATCGCCTCAAGATGCGGTACTCGTGCGAATCCATTTCCATCCTCTGCCCGCCCCCATGCGGAACAGTCCCTACCGATTTTTGCAGCAACAGACTGGCATCGGGGGAAGCAGGAAACAAACGCCTTCCTCGCGACTCCCGAACCAAATGCTCGAAGTCTTCGCGAGGCTCAAACCCCAAGAGCGACAGTCGGAAACCATTTTGCCCCGCCATCTTTCCGTGGCATCCACCACCATTACAACCGTACTTGGTAAAGATCGGTACAACTTGATTCGCGAAATTGATCAATGGCTCTTCATCGGGAAAAGCCACGGTAATCGGAATCGAATGCGAGGCTCCATCGGCGGATCGCGCCGTGATGGTTCCATTGCCGGATTGTTGCGGAACGATCAACCCGGTAGCGTCGATTTTCCCCAGTTCGGCCGGGGCGACGTCCCATTGGACATCCCGCGTCGCATCGACCTTTTCTCCTGTTGCCAAGCTTCTGTCCACCAAAAGCTGGACGCGGGAATCGCGGCTCCGGAGCTCGATCCGATCCTGGTGGATGCGCAGCGTGTCGTCCGCTCGCGATAACGCGGACAAACCGAGCAGTGCCAAGGCGAAAACGCTTGCGAGGCGAGACCAAGCCAAGGCAACCCGGAGGGCTCGAGGTTTCATAGAATCACGTTTGCGAGGGGGGAAGTAAGGCGGGGATTGGGCAAGGCCTTCGAGATCGTCGGACCTCGAAGGGATTCCACGCGTTGGGGGAAGGAAACGCGAAGGCTAAATCAATTCTTTGATCGGGTCATGGTCCACCAAGAATTGGGGGCGTCCTGTCGGATCCGCGATGGTGGTAGCTGCCGTATTGATGCCCAAATTGTGGTAGAGGGTCGCGATGATCTCCTGCATATGGACAGGACGGAGGGCCGCGTATTCCCCAAGCCGATTGGTTGCCCCGATCGCTTGCCCGGTTCGCATGCCTCCCCCCGCTAAAAACGCACTGCTGACCTGTGCCCAGTGATCGCGTCCACCCTCGTTGTTGATCTTGGGAGTCCGTCCGAATTCACCCCATACCACCACGGTGACATCGTCCAACATTCCGCGGTCGTGCAGATCGTCGATCAGCGCACTCAAACATTGATCAAGCTTGCTACCATGGTCGCGAACCAAATCAAAATTCTTGCCGTGCGAGTCCCAGCGACCAAAACTCAAACTAACGACTCGCACCCCGGCTTCGATGAGACGCCGAGCGAGCAACAAGTGATCATTGCAAGTCGGTGCACCATCGTACTGGTATTTATAAGGCTTTCCATCGCCGTAACGCTCCAATGTTTTGGGATCTTCTTTCGTCAGATCCAAGGCATCGAGCAATTTGCTGCTGGTGAGGACGTCCAGAGCCCTTTGTTCAAATGCGTCCATCCCGGACATGATGCCGCTGGTGTCGATGTCGCGTCGCATCGTGTCCAAGCTTGTCAGCAGCCGGCGGCGATCTTGCAATCGATCCATCGAAATGCTGTTGAGCTTCATGTTCTCCATACCGGGGCCATCCGGCTTGAACGCGCTATATGCAGCGCCGAGAAATCCGGCTTCACCGGAGTTGGACCAAGGCATGTGCTGAGTCTTTTGGGCCAATCCCACAAAAGGAGGAACAGCCGCATCGACCGGTCCGTGCAATTTGGAGACGGCGGAGCCGATGGAGGGCCGGCCACCGAGCGATCTGAGATCATCGGGAAACCATCCGCTCATGCATTGATGGGACTCATGGCGATCTTTGCACCCGACGACCGATCGGATCACCACCGACCTGTCCATGCGCGCAGCGATTTTCGGAAAGACTTCGCAAATCTGGATGCCTGGAACGTTGGTCGCAATCGGGCTGAACTCCCCGCGGATTTCAGCTGGAGCTTCGGTCTTGATCTCCCACATATCTTGATGGGGAGGACCTCCACCCAAAAAGATGTTGATCAGTCCCTTATGAGAACTCTTTCGCCCCGCTTGCTCATCGGCTCGGAGCAGGTTGGCCAGTGAGAAGCCTCCCATACCAAAGCCCAAACTGCCAATCGAAAGGAAGCTGCGGCGAGAAAGACCACTGCATAACGACGTCGGACGACCTAGAAAGTCAAGCATGATCGATTTGTGAAGTGGGAAGGATGTGGCGGGGAGGTAGGAGGGAGGCACGCCCCTCGGACAGGATGACGCACCAAGACTATTATCGACTGGCAAGGGAAGTGGATGCAATACCCTTTACAGCGCCCGCAAGGTTAATCTTGACCACAAATTGGCTCGACCGGGCAGCACATCGCCTGCCTGGCGGCCAGGATTTCATGTGCTGCCCAAGTTCGATGGTTCGCAGGCAATAAATAGCGGGGGCCGCTCAGCAACGATTCGCTACCCCCTAAGAAGTCATCGGTCGCCAGCCCCAGCTGTAGAGCCCAAGGCCTCGAGTAATCCTCCCAAAGGATCGTCTCCGGCTCCGGGGTCGAGACGGCGGCGATCCAAAGCTTCGCTTGGGGCATCGGATCCAATCGCAACAAATCCTCTGGCTTGGGACAGCAGACCCATTCCAAATCGTGCAGATCGTCGGTGCGCCGCAGTTCTTCCTTGAGCTCCAGCTCCAACTCAGACGACGGCGTCGCGATCACGATCGGTCCGGGGAATGCTAAATGGTCAGAGAGGGTCGCCAAAGTCCAGCCAGAAACGGGGTCCACCCAATCCGCAGCGATTTGCTTCGCAGGGGTGAGAATGAACGAACGCATGCACATCCGAGGATGAGGGACTTTGAAATGGGGAGTCCAAATCCGCAGATCATCGTGTAACAAGATATCGATATCAATCCGTCTGGCTTCCCAACGTTGCAATCGATGCCGCCCCAGCTGCGCTTCGATCCCCTTGATTGCATCCCAGACCGTCCAAACGTCATGATCGGATCGCAATGCCAGAACGCAGTTGATGAAATCCCCTTGGCCGGACGGTCCCCCAACTGGCGGCGTCCGAAAAAGACTCGAGAACCGTAGATCGCCCGCTGGAAACGCTTCTCGAAGCAACTGCTGAGCGTAAGAAATGGTCTCGGCTACATTTCCTAAGTTCGCTCCCAAGCTGATCAGTGTTCGAGGCATATCACTGCATTTTCAAGGCGGATTCGATGGTGTCCAGATACCAGTGCACCACCATGTCACTGGGTTGGAGCACCTTTCCCTTATTGTAAGGGGCCGCCGCGGGTCCTGCTTTAGGACAATCCTTCCGAACATAAACAAAATAAGCGGGAGGGTTGGTCTGTCCGTCGTCTCGGAAATGAAGTTTGTAAATGTGGGAATTCTCCATGGCATACTCCGCACTCATACCCAGATACGTCCATTTGGCTGGTGACTTTCGGTTGCGGATCTCCCGAAAAACGGACTCGGACTCGAACTTTTGCTTGGCTAAATCGACAGGCGATGGCTGCGAATCCTTGAGCGTCGTGGGCGGAAGTGCGACCACATCGGCGGGAACCCCCTGCAACATCATCGCTTTGTACGGTTCATTTTTGGACAAATAGGTCAGATAGTCCTCGGCCAGATTTCGGGCGTACTGCAGATCGTAATTCGTCAACATCGAACGCCGAAATACCCCCCAGGAACCGGTCGTCGCGCTAATTGCGATTGCGACAAACGCCAGCAGCTTGGAGAGTCCGCTCAGCTGGTACTTGGGAGCAATCCGCAACACGGCGCATCCGACGATGGCGGCAATGATCGCGATCGGCAAGAAATGGACATAAAGCACGGAAAAGGATCCCATCAACGACAGAACCACCGCGACCAACGAAAGACCCGAGAAATTCTTGGCATCGACAATCTCTTCGGTTTCAGCGTGGAGGTAGGTCTCGGTCATGTTGTTCTGTCAAGAAAAGGGAATGAGATGGACTCGTGGAAGGCGCTGGGCTGAGCCTTTAAATTTATCTAGGATCCGCTCTTCGGTGCAGTCCTAAGTATCGCTGTCCTTTAAGATAGAACGATCCGCTGGCCATTACGCCCCTCCCTCCTGTATGGTTCACCCACCGAGAAATCTGATGAAAATCCGACAGCCTCTTCTCCCAACCAAGTCCCGTCTTCGAGCTCCACACCGCTTGCTCCCCCATTCCCTGACCGCGTTGGCCATGGTTTTGCTCGCCTCTTCTCCCGGGCTCGGGCAGCAACCAGTCCCGACAGGGAAATCGATCGACGGTTTCACCTTCCAGCTTGCCGACGGCTGGGAATTGGAAAAGATCGCAACTTCGGAATTGGTAAAATGGCCCATCGCAGCGACATGGGACCCCTCCGGAAATCTCGTGATTGCGGAATCCGCCGGGGTCAAACAATCGGTCCAGGAGCAATTGCAGTCCCTCCCGCATCGTCTGGTTCGATTGATCGACGAGGACCGCGACGGTAGCTACGACAAACGACAGGTCGTCGCGGAGCAGCTCGCTTTTCCAGAAGGGGTCCTCTGTTTGGGTAACGACATCCTCGTTTCTGCTCCCCCTCAAATCTGGCGTTTGATCGACTCCGACGGAGATGGAGTGTGCGAACGACGAGAAGTCTGGCATGACGGAAAAACGCTCACCGGATGCGCCAACGATTTGCACGGCCCGTTCGTCGGACCAGAAGGCTGGATCTACTGGTGCAAAGCCGCATTCGCAGAACAATCCTTCCCGATCGCCGGCCCCTTTCCCGCCAAGAGCACCGCATCGCACTTGTATCGACGACAAGTCGATGCACCGAAGTCGGATCGTCTCATGACCGGCGGCATGGATAACTTGGTCGATATCGCCTTCGACGATCTCGGCGACAAATTTTTCGTCTCGACTTTTTTACACCATCCCGGCAACGGTCTTCGCGACGGGATCGGGCACGCGGTCTACGGCGCTGTCTTTGGAAAGGATCACGCGGTACTGCGTGGACATCCGAGAACCGGCCCCCTTATGAAGCCCTTGGTAGAACTGGGCCCTGCAGCCCCCGCCGGGCTCCTCGCGGTTACCGACGACTGGAGCAACGAGTTGCCCCCCTATGCAAAAGCTCGCACCGCAACGGGAACCACTCCTCGCAATACCTCACTTGCCACGTCCCCCCAAACCACCTTGATCGCCGCCCAGTTCAACCTCCAGCGAATATCGATGCACCGATTGACTCGTGAAGGTGCATCCTATCAATCCAAAGATTCCGATCTTCTTGTGTGCGATCAACTCGACTTCCATCCCGTCGACGTTCTTCAAGACGTCGACGGTAGTCTGATTGTCGTCGACACAGGAGGCTGGTACGACCTCTGCTGCCCAAGCTCCGGGACAGAAGAAAGGGTGGCGGCGGGCGGGATCTATCGGCTCCGTCATGTCCGAACCCCTCGCGACTACCACAGCCGATGGACTCAGGTGCAACAGCGTGTTCAAGATGGACGGTGGCGTGAATTGCTTCGAGATCCGCAGCGGCGGGTTCGTGAACTAGGTACGGAGCATTGGCTGAACGCGGGATTCGATGCGACGGTCCATTCCTCGGACCATGCAGAGTTGCAATGGCTTCACGACCTCATGAACGATTCCAATGAACCAATGGCTCATCGCGCATCGGCCTTTTGGGCGCTCGCGAAGTGGATCGAGCGATTCCAAAAGACCGAACAAGCTCCTGGATTCGTAGTGCGTGCACTGGCCGAAGAATCGGATCCGCTTTGCGAATCAGCCCTCCACCTTGCGTCCACCTATCGATGGCCCGATGTCGCTCCTCGATTGCGAGAACTCGCTCGCAGCCTTGGAAACCCAATGGTACGTCGATTGGCAGCGGAAGCCCTGGGCCGGATCGGGGATGCCGATAGTCTCCCCTCCCTGCTCGAAGCGTGGTCGGTAGCCGATAGCGCTCCATCGGATTCGACGGTGGATCGCATGCTGGAACACGCCATCCTGTTCGCCATGCTGGAGATTGCCCAAGGTGACGAGCAAAAAACAAAAGGTGTCGCAGTTCTCCGATCGATCTGGATCGATCCGACCTCGAGCCCATCGCTCAAATTTGCAGCATTGCACGTTCTTCGCGAACGAGGTCTCGACGAGGGACTCACAAACGATTCGGCCTTCTCCGAAAGATTGATTGCCTCGGTCGATTCTCCCCATCAACGCTTGGCGCAAACGGCACAAGAAGTCCTCGCATCAAACCGCGACTTGATGGCGGTTTTCATCGAGCGATTGAACTCGATGTCCGACTCGCAATTGGAGGCGTCCAGCCCAACTATCCATCGGGTCTTTTCCAAAGCCTACACCCAACCTATGGTTCTCGCCTGGGTCCAGCAACGGGTGCTCCAAGCCGATCGACTGGCCCCCTGGCGCATCGATTTGTTCGAAAATCTTCTCGAACAATATCGCAACCAATCCTTGCCGGCAGAATGGGCCGACGGGTTGGCCCAATGGGTTCAGACGGGTTCGCAAACGGCCTCCCGACTCCTAACGCTGCTTCAAACAGTGAAAGTACCTGCAGGTAGCAGGTCGCTCATCGATGCCCTCCACGCTCGTTTGAGCGAAAAAGATTTGCCCGGTTCTGCCCTAGCGATCGGCGCCATGCCCGAAGGTGCGGCCAATATCCCGGACTCGATTCAGCAGGCCATCGTGACCGACGCGATTCAACTCGAGAATGCAGACAAGAAGCTATTATGGAATGCGATTTCCAAGTTAGAACTGAGTGACACATCTTGGAAACTCCTGGCTCGCTCGCTGCCATCCCTTCCCCCCACTGCGTTTTCGAAAGGTCTGGAGAAGCTCGCCACCAGTCGTCTCGCTCAATCCCCCGAGGTGGGAAAGGAGTTGCTCCGTGCTATCGAAACGATACCGACGACCAAGACCCTCGCACGCGAAACGCTTGAAAAGTGGTTTGCAGGGCACCCCGCTCCCACCCGAGAAACTTTACGGGACTCGCTCGATCGACTTTTTGCCCCTCCGCAAGAAGTACAGTCCTCCATCGACGCTGCGATGACCTCCCTTCCCAAAGGAGACGCGCATCGAGGGCAAGACATCTATCGCAGCAGCAAAGCTGCGTGCAGCGCGTGCCATCGGATCGGATACGTCGGAGGCAACATCGGACCAGAACTGACTCGAATCGGTCGTTCCCGCACCCAACGAGACTTTATCGAGTCCATTCTCTTCCCCAGCCACCGGATCGCACAGGGATTCGCGTCCACCAATATTTTGACAACGGACGAGGAAGTCATCTCGGGACTCGTTGCCTACGAAGACGATCAACGCGTGGAACTGATCGTGTCGGCCGACAAGCGTGTATCGATTGACAAATCGACCATCGAGAAGCGATCCACCAGCACGGTATCTTTGATGCCAGCTGGGATCGATAAACTACTCTCTCCTCAAGAACTCGCCGACTTGCTCGCGTTCCTCGAGCAAGCTCGTTAGGAAGTAATCGGTTTGAAGACAGTACTCATCGCCGCCAATCCTAAATCAGGCAATACCGACCGAATGGAATTGGTCGAGGCGTTGGCCCGTCACCTAACAGTCGACGGGTATCACGCCGAGATTGTGAGCGAGCTTGAAAAACTTCAAGGCAGAATCCTGTGCTTGCACGCGGAGGGGGAACTGCATGCCGTCGTGGCGGCGGGAGGAGATGGTACGGTCAGCGCCGTAGCCACCCGCACGCCAACGGAAACCCCCATCGCGATCCTTCCTCTTGGCTCCGAGAACTTGCTGGCGCACTACTACGGAATACCCCGCAACCCCTCGCACTGCGCCAAAGCGATCGCGAAGCGGGATCTTCGTATCCTAGATGCCATGGAGGTACAAGGTACGATCTCGCTCCTGATGGCATCTGTCGGCTTTGATGCCGAAGTGGTTCGACGAGTCCATCAGCATCGAAAGTCCCATATCACGCGTTGGGCCTATCGCTATCAAGCTTGGTGCACCTGGTGCACTTACAGCTGGCCCAAGCTAGATGTGACGATTTCCCAATCCGTGGGCGATGGCTTTGATTCGAACTCCACGACTTACCCGTCCCAGTGGTGTTTCGTTTTCAACGTCCCGCGTTACGCCGCGGGGCTTTCCATCATCGAGCGTTCCGATCCTTCGGATGGCAAGCTCGATGTCGGACTGTTCGAGAAGAGCGGGCCGATTCGTGGATTGATGCAATTTTGGGATGTCCTGCGAGGCCGGCATATGCAACGCCCCGATTGGCGTCATCTTTCTGCATGTGAGATCGACATTCGACTGGCGACGAAATCGAGTGGGGAGGCCAGCGTGCAGCTCGACGGGGATTGGGCTGGGCTTTTGCCTATTCGCATCCGCATTGCCCCCCAACGGGTTCGACTGATCGTTTAGTCGCGGTCGCATTGTCTAGTCGAGGTCGCATTGTCGCACACACCGGGCCCGCCGTGACCGCAACCTTCTCATCTGATCCAGTTCTCGGGGGAGAGTGGTCCGACGTCAGTTTTTGTACCTGACGCGCGAGTCCTTGTGTTCTTGATTTCTTCGCAAAGCAAACCGAAACATCGCAAGGTTACTTTACGGGCAATGCCGGTTGTGTTTGTTTACTCCGCGTTGCCACTCGCCGGAAGGACGCTTGGCTTGGGCCAGTGAAGACGCGATGGAATCACCTTCCTACGCTGTTCTTTCCACGGACGATATGGATCGAGAGACGACGACTCTCGTACGACGAACCGCATGGATGGACATGAACACATGCGGCTATGGAATTTTCGGTGCGAGAAGCCATCACACCGGAGGCTTGCAGGTCGCAAGGTGGGATGGAAGCGTCGGTTTCCATTCGCAAAATATCGACGGGAGAGCGTGGCGGGCACTAGGCACTCGCTCCGCCGACGAAGTTTTGACGAGGATCGACGAATGAGTCCCGTTTGGTGCGGCCGTAGACTTTGATACAATGAGGCATCGGTGTGCACTGCTATGGGGAGTTTCGATCAGACTCAAAGGAAGAAAGTTATATGAAGTCGCTTTGTTGGATGTTCTCCATCGTCTGCTTGGGTTTTGCCGGATGCGGCGCGCCACAGCCTCCCAATACGGGTGAGACCGTTGCGAGCCTGTTGGCTAAAGCAGACGCATTGGATGGCCAAGTCGATAAAGTGGTCCACCGCTGTTATGTCTGCAATCTAGGAATGGATGGCAAGGAGAAGTTGGCCGTTAAACATGCGGGATACACGGCACACCTTTGCAGCGAAGGTTGCAAGCAGGAGTTTGCCGCCAACGCCGATTCGATCATCGCTCAGACGTCGATTCCGACAAAATAATTCTTGAGATGCCAGTTCGATTCGTGTTTTGAAATCGCACGGCCGCAGCATCATGCCGTATCCGAATCGGAAAGGTTATTGGTACGTTTGCATCAGCTTTGCACTGATTGCTTGCACCTCGCGAACGGTGGCACAGGAGGGGGCCCCCCTCGAGGTGCACCGTATCCGAGGTACGACGATGGGGATGGCGTTCCAATGCCAAATCGCAGATGCCATCGATCCGTCTCATCTCGAATCCATCCACCAAGAAACCGCCGCGGAACTCGAACGCCTTGAAGCGATATTCTCCCTCTACCGTCCCGAGTCAGCTCTATCCCGTTGGAATGCCTGCTCCTCGACCGATTGGAACTCGGTACCGTCGGAAGTCATACAGCTACTGGATTTCGCACTGGTACTTCACCACAAAACGTCTGGCAAGTTTGATCCTACGATCGCCCCATTGATGCGAGTGTGGCGTGTCGGATCGCTTGCTCAAGACTGGCATCCCCCTACCCAAGCGGAGATCGGTGCCGCCAAGAATCTGGTAGGCATTTCGCGTTTGGAATGGCGCGCTTCACCACCGCAATTGCGCAAGAACCATCCTGCGATGGAGCTCGATCTAAACGCGTTAGTAGAAGGCCTTGCGCTCCGAAACCTGGAGAGAATCTTGGACCAACACGGAGTCTCGAACTACTTGCTGCACCTGGGTGGCGAATTCTACGCGAGAGGAAACCATCCTAATCGGGGCGATTGGACCGTTTTGTTGGAGGATCCTGAAGGGCCCGGGGGGAATGATCTAACCCACGATTCGAAGTATGCGATTTCGCTTCGTGATGAATCCATTAGCACCTCTGGGAGCTATCGAATTGGTAAAGAGTACGAAGGCCGTCACCACTCCCACTTCATCGACCCCGGAACTGGGGACACTGTTCAGAACCGGAACCGGAGTGTGAGTGTGGTGTCGAAAGACCCGTTGGAGGCAGATGGATGGGCGACGGCCTTGATGTTGCTAGAGCCAGAGCAAGCAATCGAGTTGGCCAATGAACGCAACTTGATAGCGTGCTGGGCCACCCAGGACGGATGGCAATTTTCGCAAGCCGCTATCCGGCAGTCCACCTTTCAATCGTTATCGGAGCACGCGAGTCAGCCCCCGCGACCTTCACCTCAAAAAATCGCGCCGAACTCTTGGCGTTGGCTTCAATCTGTTTGGCTTCTTTGCCTCGGTGTTCTATTGGCTGCTAAACTATGGCATATCCTTCGCGGAGCGCGCTCCTAATCCTCTCGTCAACAGGCTACACCCTCATGGCTCGTCAGCTCGTCCTGCTCCTCTCTGTCCTTCTATTCGATGTTGGCATCGTTCTCGCGAAATGTGCGAGTGCAAATGAGTCACCCGCAGCCCCCCGACGGGACGCCTCGTTGTTGGTCGAAGCAGAGAGTTTTCAGTCCTACGGTGGATGGGGCCTCGATACGCAGTTTATTCGAAACATGGGCTCCCCCTATCTGATTGCCCATGGTTTGGGCAAGCCGGTTGAGGATGCGGTCACCACTATCGAATTGCCCGCTACGGGTACCTACCACGTTTATGCTCGAACCAAAGATTGGGTAGCTCGGTGGAAAGCGCCTGGAAGCCCTGGTCGTTTTCAAATCCACGTGAACGGCAAACCGCTGCCCAACGATCTTGGTACCGAAGGCTCGGAATGGCATTGGCAGAAAGCAGGATCCGTGGATATCGCGACAACGCGTGTTGAGCTTCGCTTGAAAGATCTCATGGGGTTCGATGGACGCTGCGATGCGATTTACTTTAGCCAGAGCGATACTCCGCCCTCCAACAGCAATGACATTCTCCCAGCTTGGCGCAAAGAGATGCTGGGGCTTCCAGCTCAAACTGAGCAAAAGGGTGGTTATGACTTGGTCGTCATCGGGGGTGGCTACGCGGGGATGGGAGCTGCCATCTCCGCAGCCCGAATGGGTTGCAAAGTAGCGCTCATTCAAGACCGCCCTGTTCTCGGAGGCAATGGATCGAGCGAGATCCGTGTTTGGGCGATGGGCTTAATTCGCCGTGGTAAATATCCTCGCATCGGCGAAATCGTCGAAGAGTTTTCCGACAAAGCCAAGAAGTCTCCTGGGACCTTCGAGGAATTTGAAGATGCCAAGAAAGAAGCGTTGGTGCGAGCGGAAAAGAACATCGATCTGTTTCTGGAGCACCACGCCCACCAAGTGAAGATGGATGGCAAACGGATCGAGTCTGTGACCGCCTTTGAAGTTCGAACGAGTCGCGAACGCGAATTCCGCGGCAAATTGTTCGTCGACGCGACCGGGCATGGAACACTGGGAGCGCTTGCGGGAGCCGATTGGAACTTGGAAGAAAAGGGTCGGATGGGAATGAGCAACATGTGGGCTTGGGATGAAGCGACCGCGCCTACCCAGTTCCCCAAAACACCTTGGGCATTGCCGCTGGAAATGAAGGACTTTCCCTACCCGGTCGATCATCATGGGCAATGGTTTTGGGAAAGCGGTTTCGACAAAGACCCGCTCGGGGATGCAGAAGCGATTCGTGACTGGAATTTGCGAGCCGTCTTCGGGGCCTTCAACGCCATGAAGAATGGGGATGGCGCCACCAAGCATCCGACGGCCGTTTTGACCTGGGTCGCTTACATCGGAGGCCCCCGAGAATCTCGGCAGCTTTATGGGGATGTGATTCTCACCCAAGACGATGTTGTTTCGAAAAAGGAGTTCCCCGACGGCTGCGTCCCGAGTACTTGGAGCATCGACCTGCACTATCCTAAAAAACAGTTCGCCCAAAAATTCCCCGACAATCCATTCATCTCCATCGCCGAACATGATCGGCGCATCGACCGCAACTACGGTTACCCCATCCCCTATCGATGCTTCTATTCACGCAACATTGAAAATATGTTCATGGCGGGGCGTTGTATCAGCGTGACCCATGAAGCGTTGGGTACCGTCCGCGTCATGAAAACCTGCGGCATGATGGGTGAGGTCGTCGGCAAAGCAGCCTCGATTTGCGTTCAAAACGACTGTCTTCCTTATGCCGTCTACGAGCGGTACTGGAAACAGATGGACGAGCTTCTCCAGCTTCCCGGCAAAGCGTTCCGCCAAAACGTGAATGCCCCTCTCACCATTCCCGCTGACTCCCTTCCCCTGGCGAGCGAATTCGGCCCCATGACCGGAATCGATCCCGCGACACTCCCAGGCGTTGTCCTCGACAATCGGCAAGCAAAAACCACGGGCAAATGGACCAGCGGCGAAGGCCTGAAAGGATACTTCGCCCATGACTACGTTTATGCGGGCTCCGACTCCGGCGCATCCATTCGTTATGAATGGACTGCGGATCGCGATGGCGAGTTCCTTGTTCGGATTGCTTACCAGCCCCATGAGAATCGAGGATCTCGAGTACCCGTTCTCATCGAAACACCTGCCAAGTCCGAAACGGTGCGAGTCGATATGCGAAAGCCACCACGCGAGGACGGATGGGTAGAGGTGGGCCAAGTTCGATTGCGAGCGGGCGAAACTCTTGCCGTTACGTTGTCGACCGAGCAATCAGGTGGGTTCGTCCATGCCGATGCTCTTCAGATCCTTCCAACCCCTTGATCGAGTCGCGCAGCGGTGAATCCAAGATTGACTAAGCGATCTACTCCGTGGAAGAAGCAGTATGGTGCGCAAGGTTTCCGAGTGGCCTTGTTCGTTGCGATTCTAGCACTCTTTCACACCCTCGCAGGAGCGACGAAACAGGCGACCCGTTTCGATTCCAATGCAGATCAAATCGCCTTAGGAATGCTGCAACTTTATCCTCAGGGTGCGGTACGAGATACTCTTACCGATCAAGGAAAGTGGCTTGTTCGCGATGCCGAAGGAGAACCACTCGGTCAAATTATCCAAACAGCACCGGAGAGCGATTCGGCCATTGGATTTTCAGGCTCTACCAATCTGCTGATCGCATTTGACGCATTCGACATCGTCCTCGATATTCAGATCGCGCGTAGCGACGACACTCGCGACCACGTTGAATTGATTCAACAGCACGAATCCTTTCTCAAGCAATGGATCGGGAAGAGCCGCGCCGAATTGATCCAAGCATCGCAAGTTCTCCCCGTCGCAGGTGCGACCTTGACCAGCACCGCGATCATTCAGGGGATGCAAAAGCGACTTGGAGGGAGAACCGTCATGTCCAAATTCTCCCCCAGCCTTTCCCTCGCGAGCGCCCAAGCCCTCATCCCCAACTGCGAGCGAGTCGAACGAGACAAGTCGTTCCACAGTCTTTGGATCGCCAAGGATAACCGAGGGCGCGAATTGGGTTGGATTCTTCGTACAAGCCCAACCGCTGACAACTTGATCGGTTATCAAGGTCCTTCGGACACTCAGATTGCATTCGCTCTGGATGGCAAGGTGATCGGTATTCACATCGGAGAAAGCTTCGATAACGAACCCTATGTAGGATATGTCCGACAAGATGCCTGGTTTGCCGAAACATGGACCAACTACCCATGGCCGGGGATAAGTGAGATCGATTTGAAGCAGGAAGGAATAGAAGGCGTCTCGGGAGCGACGATGACCAGTATGTGCATCGCGGAGGGACTCGTCGCGACGGCGAAGGCATTGCATGATGTGCAAGAAGCGGAGCGAGTGAATCGATTTCAATGGTTTGCGGCGCTGGAGCAACATGGAGGAACGGTTGCGATCACGCTGTTCGGAACGTTGTTCGCATTGAGCTCCTGGAGAAGTCATCCTTGGTTGCGGCCGCTGCTGCAGATCGCTGTGGTCGGATATCTCGGATTATTCCAAGGAGATCTGTTATCGATCGCGATGTGGGTGGGCTGGGCCAAGCATGGAGTCCCCTGGGCAAACAGTCTCGGGTTGATAGTCCTCACCGTCGCGGCAGTAATCGTTCCTATGGCGACGAAGCACAATGTCTATTGCTCCCATGTTTGTCCTTACGGAGCTGTCCAACAAATGTTGCCCCGGCGTTGGCGAATCAAGACTCCGCACGCGAAGTGGCTCAGCGGTTTGCTACGAACGATTCGTCCATTGCTGTTCGGTTGGGTCTTCTGCGTGGGCCTCCTTTCAGTACCAGGAAATTTGGCGGATATCGAACCGTTTGATGCGTTCCTATGGCGAGTCGTGGCGATTCCAAGCCTCATCGTAGCGATCCTGGGAATTCTTCTCTCTCTCGCAATTCCGATGGGATATTGCAAACATGCTTGCGTGACCGGGAGTGTCATCAACTATCTGCGGCCGGGGACTCACAAAACATTTTTCATGCGGTCCGACCAATTTGCACTCGGATTCTTCTTGCTAGGGCTCGTCATCTACTGGATCGCCTAAGTCCGACTTGACTCCCAATTTACCAATTCTCTATAGATTGCCAGAATGATGAGAGTTGCTGTATTGTTACCAAATTGGGTAGGGGACACCTGCATGGCAACGCCGACGCTACGTGCGATCGCGCAGTTGCCATCCGTGGAGGAATTGGTTTTGGTAGGAAAGCCCGGACCACTTTCAGTTCTAGAAGGGCTCCCATTTGCCCAACACCAAATCGCCTACAAACCTAGATCTCGCTCCCCCGAATTGCTGTCGCGGCGGGGGGTTGCTGCAGAGCTGCGTCGGCGCCATCTCGACGCCATCGTGCTGCTGCCTAACTCCTTGTCGACCGGATTGATAGCATGGCTTTCCCGTATTCCCAGACGCATCGGCTATGTCAAGAACGGCCGCGGCCTTCTCCTGACGGACGCCATCGCGATTCGCACCACCTTGGAACGCCCCAATGCCGATGGATCTTTGACGTCCCGAACCAGCATCAACTGGTCACGGCAGCCCGCCATCGATTACTACCTTCACCTAGCAGAACAATTAGGGGCTTCCTCCTCGGATCGCCGGATGGAATTAGCGGTGCGAGAAACTGATCGCGTCGAAGCGGAAAGATTGTTGGATCGAGTGGGATTCGATCGAACTCGCAAATTGATCCTCATCAACAACGCCTCGGGGAGTTCACCCGCGCGACTTTGGCCCCAAGAATACGCAGTGCAGCTCGCAAAACGTCTGGCGGAGTCGGGGCATCAAGTCCTCTTTCACGCAGGTCCTGCCGATCGCCAGGTCTCGCTGGCGTATGCGACTGCCGCGAATCATTCCGCAGTACAAAGCATGGGAGTCGCCGAACAGCTCCCGTTAGGACTTTCGCGAGGATTGATCGCGGCAGCGGACTTGCTGGTGACAACCGATAGCGGGCCTCGCCACATCGGAGTGGCCCTCAACAAACGAGTGCTGACGATGTTCGGCCCAACCGACACAGCCCCGACTCGAACGTATAACGTTCCAGAGATAGCTCTGGAGACTCAGCAATCGTGCCGCCCTTGCGGAAAGGACATCTGTCCCCTGCAGCATCACAAATGCCTGCGAGATCTCGGACCCGATACCCTGGTCAAAGCCATTGCCACCTTGCTAGCAGACTCACCATTGTCGCTTCAGCCATCGACGACAACATCCGCCGCCTAGAGTCATCGAATACGTTTCTGTATTCCCATGGCGAGCTTTGCGCCTTGGCGAGACACTTCTTCCTGCCCCAATTTCTCGCAAAGGCGCCAAGCTCGCACCAACCCAGAACCCAGAAGTTTCTCGCTAAGGCGCCAAGCTCGCAATGGGAGAAAGGGGGATGAAGAGAGGGGAGCGTGATGTATGACGAGCTTTAAAAAGTGATCCGAAGCCAATCCGATAAAGTTCGCGATTCATTCGATTCCCTCCATCTCTTCTCCCCCATCCTTACCGCCTTTGCGCCTTGGCGAGACACTTCCCCCCCAGGAACCAAGAAGAAGTTTCTCGCAATGGCGCGAAGACGCAAAGAAAAGAACCGAACGCAAGAGAAAGATGACCGTTCGGCAAACGCGCTGGAAGGCACGCATCATCAACAACGACTCGGTATCAACTCCGCGATCCTCCTCCCCCTCCGCGGTCGATTCACCACTGAATTCAATCCATAGCAGCAAGATTGATAAGCTCTTGGAAGAGTCCTAGACGCGAAGCATCACCAATCCCTTCCTTTATTCCCTTCCTGTATTCCCTTTGCGAGCTTTGCGCCGTGGCGAGACACTTCTTCCTGCCCCAATTTCTCGCAAAGGCGCCAAGCTCGCACCAACCCAGAACCCAGAAGTTTCTCGCTAAGGCGCCAAGCTCGCAATGGGAGAAAGGGGGATGAAGAGAGGGGAGCGTGATGTATGACGAGCTTTAAAAAGTGATCCGAAGCCAATCCGATAAAGTTCGCAATTCATTCGATTCCCTCCATCTCTTCTCCCCCATCCTTACCGCCTTTGCGCCTTGGCGAGACACTTCCCCCCCAGGAACCAAGAAGAAGTTTCTCGCAATGGCGCGAAGACGCAAAGAAAAGAACCGAACGAAAGAGACGGTGGCCATTCGGCAATCGCGTTGAAAGGCACGCATTAGCAATAACGACTCGATATAGTCTCCGCGATCCTCTGCGCCCTCCGCGGTCGATTCACCACTGCAATCAAACCTTAGCAGCAAGATTGATAAGCTCTTGGAAGAGTCCTAGACGCGAAGCATCACCAATCCCTTCCTTTATTCCCTTCCTGTATTCCCTTTGCGAGCTTTGCGCCGTGGCGAGACACTTCTTCCTGCCCCAGTTTCTCGCAAAGGCGCGAAGGCCCAAAGAAAAGAACCAAACGCAAGAGAAGGTGACCATAAGGGCTAACCGACTCGAATTAGGAATCCGATGTCTTCGCGCTCGAGGGCTTCGTACCAGAATCGGACTTGGCGCTTCCGGAACCAGAACTGCTCGATGCACCCGAGGAATCCGAACTCGAGCTCTTGGAATCCGACGCAGCGGATTTCTTGTAGGAATCACTTCGATAATCGGTCTGGTAGAAGCCGGACCCTTTGAACATGACAGCTCCTCCTGTTCCGATGAGCCGACGAAGTTTCTTCTTCTTGCACGCAGGGCAAGTCTTCTCAGGTTCTGCTGAGATCGATTGATAGAGTTCGAATTTATGTTGGCAAGCGTCGCATTCGTAATCGTAAGTTGGCATGTTCGAATCTCCTTAACTGGCCGCACCCGTTGAAACGATAACCATGCTCGGTCGGATGACCCGATCGTGAAGCATATAACCGACGGAGGTCTCCATCATCACCAAACCGGCCGCGTATTGCGTGCTTGGTTGTTGTGCGATGGCTTGATGAACATTGGGATCGAAGGGTTGCCCCAACGCTTGGATCGGCTTGCAGTGATGCTTCTCCAGCACTCCAGTCAGTTGTTGCAATACCAAACGAACGCCCTCGACCAATCCTCCAGCTTCGCCCGACTTCACCGAAGCCTCGGTTGCACGATGAAGATTATCGACGACATCCAGCATGTCCCGCACCAGATCCCCGGCTGCGTATTTGAGCTGTTGTTCCGTATCGCGCAGCAATCGCTTTCGAAAATTCTCAAGTTCGGCCTGCGCCTTGAGTTCCCGATCTCTGTACTGTGCAACTTGTTGTTCCAATAGATCCACAATCTGTTCTGGCGTTTCCACCCCATCTCCGTGCATTTGCTCGACCACCGAGTCGAGGGCTTCATCTCGCATTGGATTTTCTGATTGATTGTTCGCTGTCATGGTCGTGTCGTGAGTTATTTGGTCTTAGTCGTTTCAGAGTTCGGTGCAGTGAAGTATTCCATGATTCGATCCATGAAACCTTTCCGCTCCGGGGTAATTTCCTTTTCCTCTAGCTCTGCCAGCTCTCGGAGTAGCTCCTGCTGCCTTTTCGAAAGCTTCTTGGGAACTTCGATGAGGGTCTCGACGAGCAAGTCCCCTTTCGCACCCGAATGAGGATCCGGCATTCCGAGACCGCGCAGTCTATACACCGTACCGCTCTTGGTCCCAGCATGGATTTCCAACGACCGTTTGCCGTCGAGCGTCGGAACATCAAGGCTCGTTCCCAACGCGGCCTGGCAGTACGAAATTGGAAGCTGAATGATCAAGTTATGTTCGTCTCGATGAAAGATCGAGTGCTGCTTCAAATGAATGAAGCAGTACGCATCTCCCCGCGGTCCGCCATCAGGACTCGGTTGCCCTTCTCCAGGCAGTCGCACACGCATGCCATCGTCTACCCCCGCCGGAATCTTGACCTCCAGCTTGACCTCCGTTGGCTTCAAGCCTTGCCCATCGCACGTCTTGCACGGTTTGCTAATGGTCTTACCGCTACCGCGGCAAATGGGGCAAGTAGTTTGGACACGCAAAATGCCAGTTGACTGAACGACCTGTCCTCGCCCTTGGCAGCGACGGCACATTTCAGGCTGCGAACCAACCTCTGCACCCGAGCCGGAGCACGTTTCGCAAGCGATGTGCCGTGTCAGAGAAACGGTCTTGGTCACACCGCGAGCCGCTTCTTCCAGTTCCAACACCACATCGCAGCGAAGATCCGCCCCTTTCCGAACTCGCGAACGAGTCCGCCCTCCGCCAAAGAAGTCTTCGAAGATCGTACCTCCGAAAACATCCCCAAACGCCTCGAAGATGTCTCCGACGTCGCGGAACCCTCCACCGCTCCCATCGACGCCCGCATGCCCGTACTGGTCATAGCGCGCGCGCTTCTGCTCGTCGCTCAAGACTTCGTAGGCTTCGGCCGCCTCCTTGAACTTATGGATGGCGTCTTCGTTCCCCTGATTGGAATCGGGGTGGTATCGAAGCGCAAGCTTTCGATAGGCCTTCGCTATTTCATCCTGGGCCGCACCTTTAGGAACACCCAGAACCTCGTAGTAATCCCGTTTGCCAGACACTGTTCAACTCTTCCCGCGGCGAAAATCTCGCGACTATCGAGAACCGGACATAAAAAAGGGCCATTCGCATACCGCGTATTGCGATTGCGAATGACCGCTTGGCTTTGGGACACAAAGTCCCTAGGGCTCGCACGTCGCGTACCAGCCCTTGGATCGATCGATAGATCCCTAGAACCGAAAACCGGTGCTAGTTGATCGCGCCTTCAACCCTGCGCTTCTTCTTGTCTTCCTTGTCATAGGTGGTTACCAACGCTTCGGTCGTCAAAAGCAATCCGGAGATGCTCGCTGCATTAGCCAGCGCCGTGCGGACCACCTTCACAGGATCGATAATCCCGGACTTGAGCATATCCACATACTCACCCTTGTTCGCATCGTAACCATGCGTCAAAGGTTTCTGGCTGACCTCATCGGCAACGACGCTTCCGTCGATACCGGCATTGTCAGCGATTTGACGAAGAGGAGCCTCTAAAGCGCGGAGAATGATGTCCGCACCCGTTCGCTCGTCATCCTTAAGGCTGTCTACAACAGACTTGACCGCCTCGCGGCAGCGAATCAACGCAACGCCACCTCCAGGGAGAATACCTTCTTCGACCGCAGCTCGCGTCGCGTGCAAAGCGTCTTCCACACGAGCCTTCTTTTGCTTCATGTCGGCTTCGGTTTCCGCACCAACACTGATGACCGCGACACCGCCAGCCAACTTCGCCAGTCGCTCTTGGAACTTTTCCTTGTCGTACTCGCTGTCGGTTTGCTCGATCTGAGCACGGATCTGAGAGACGCGTTGATCAATCGATTTGCGATCTCCACCCCCTTCGACGATGGTCGTGTTGTTCTTATCGACAACGACCTTCTTCGCTCGACCGAGATGCTCCAACGAGATCTTCTCCAACTGAATACCCAAATCTTCGCTGATAAAGGTACCGCCGGTGAGAACTGCAATGTCTCCCAACATCGCTTTGCGACGATCGCCGAAACCAGGTGCCTTGACAGCACAAACGTTCAGCGTGCCACGCAGCTTGTTTACCACCAACAACGTCAACGCTTCTGCATCGACATCTTCCGCAACGATCAAGAGGGGTTGGCCCGACGCGCTGGCTTTCTCCAGAACCGGAACCAAGTCGCGGATGTTGCTGATCTTCTTTTCATAAAGAAGGATCAGTGCATTGTCGAACGTGCAGCTCATGTCGGCTGGCGTATTGATGAAGTAAGGGGACACGAATCCCTTGTCGAACTGCATCCCGTCGACATATTCCACGGTTGTTTGAGCAGTCTTGCCCTCTTCAACCGTGATCACGCCGTCCTTGCCAACTCGCTCCAACGCTTCGGCGAGGAGAGAACCAATGGACATGTCATTGTTCGCGGAGATCGCGCCAACGTTCGCGACTTCGTCCCGGTTGCTGACGGGCTTGGCCATCCCCTGCAGCTTATCGACAGCCGCTTCCACAGCCTTATCGATCCCTCGACGAATCGCGGAGGGATTGCTACCCGCTGCAATGTTGCGAAGTCCTTCTTTGAAAATAGCGCGAGCGAGAACCGTCGCAGTCGTCGTCCCGTCCCCAGCCAGATCGCTGGTCTTTTGGGCAACTTCGACCACAAGCTTCGCACCCATGTTTTCGAAGCGATCCTCGAGTTCGATCTCCTTGGCCACCGTCACACCGTCTTTGGTAACGGTCGGGCCGCCGAAGCTCTTGTCGATGATCACGTTGCGGCCAGTGGGGCCCATCGTGACGGCGACCGCGTCTGCCAACTTCTCAACCCCTTGCAACATTCTCGCTCGGGCTTGATCGTCAAATAGTAATTGCTTTGCCACGCTTAGTTAATCCTTGTCGTAGGTTTGATGCGATGATTGAAAAAAACGAAGCGTTGCCTTACGCGAGCTTGGCAAGAACATCGCTCTCGCGAAGGATCTTGTACTCAACACCGTCTACTTCTACTTCGCTTCCGCCGTACTTGCCGAAGATCACTTCGTCCCCAACGGAAACACTCAACGCTGCTCGCACGCCATTGTCCAGCAATTTGCCTGGACCGACCGCGATCACCTTTCCACGCTGTGGCTTCTCTTTCGCCGAATCGGGCAGAACAATGCCCCCTGCGGTGGTTTCTTCCGCTTCCATCGGCTGAACAACGACACGATCATCGAGCGGACGGAGATTAACTTTTGCCATGTTGATTTACCCTTGTATTGAATTGTGATGATGTTTTTTAAATGCGTCGCAATCGATCAGTGTCGCGACGCCTGAGCTATCAAATAGTCGAGGCAACTTCGGCCAGCACTACATCATGCCGCCCATGCCGCCCATACCGCCCATACCTCCCATACCTCCCATACCTCCCATACCTCCCATTCCTCCCATGCCACCCATTCCGTGATCATGGTCGTGATGTCCGCCAGCTGCGGGCTCTTCTTCCTTAGGAATTTCCGTGATGAGCGACTCGGTCGTGAGCAACAGCGATGCAACCGACGCAGCATTGCTCAAGGCCGTTTTCACCACCTTGGCTGGATCGATGATCCCCGCCTTGATCATGTCGACATACTTGTTCGCATTGGCGTCGTACCCTTCGGTGCGTTCTTTTTGCTGACGCACACGATTGACCACCACGGCGCCATCCAGGCCCGCGTTGTTGGCAATCGAACGGAGTGGGTAATCGAGGATGTTCGCGATGATCATCGCGCCGAACTTCTCGTCCCCTTCCAAGGTCAGCTTCTTCAACGCGGCTTCGCATCGGAGCAATGCAACGCCGCCGCCAGGAACGATCCCTTCATCCAACGCGGCCTGAGTCGCAGCCTTCGCGTCGTCGAGCAACGCCTTGCGCTCCTTCATTTCGGTTTCGGTCGCAGCCCCGACGTTGATCTGAGCAACCCCTCCAGCCAGCTTGGCCAAACGCTCTTGCAACTTTTCGCGATCGTAATCGCTATCGGTGTTGTCAATCTCGCGACGGATCTGAGCAACGCGACCTTCGATCGCATCTTTCTTCCCCGCCCCGCCGATGATCACGGTGTTTTCACTCGTGATGGTGATCTTTTTGGCTCGACCCAAATCGGTGATCTTAACCGACTCCAAATCGATACCGAGATCCTTGAAGATGGCCTTGCCATTGGTCAAGGAAGCGATGTCTCCCAAAATCGCTTTGCGGCGATCGCCATACCCCGGAGCCTTCACTGCAGCCACGCTGAGAATGCCTCGCATCTTGTTGATAACCAAGGTCGCCAGCGCATCACCGTCGATATCTTCCGCGATAATCAACAAGGGCTTCTTCGCCTTGCTAATCGCTTCCAGAATCGGGATGAGTTTCTTGTTGTTGCTGATCTTTTCTTCGTGGATGAGGATATGGCAATCCTCGAGCTCCACCGTCACTTCGTCTTGATTGGTGACGAAGTGCGGGGAGAGGAATCCGCGATCGAACTGCATCCCCTCGACGACTTCCACCGTCGTTTCACTGCCACGCCCTTCTTCCACAGCGATGACGCCATCTTTTCCGACCTTGATAAAGGCCTCGGCAAGCACGTCGCCGATGGTTGGGTCGTTGTTTCCGGCGATCGTCGCAACTTGCTTGATCTCTTTCTTGCTCTTGGCGTCGATCGGAATTGCGATCTTATCGATCTCTCCCTTCACGACTTCTACGGCCTTTGCAATCCCGCGAGAGAGAGACATCGGGTCGGCGCCCGAAGCAATCATTTTCAGGCCTTCACGGAAAATCGCTTCCGCCAGAACCGTCGCGGTGGTCGTTCCGTCACCAGCAACGTCATTCGTCTTGCTAGCCGCCTCTTTCACCAACTGGGCGCCCAAGTTCTCGTAAGGGTCATCCAACTCGATTTCTTCTGCAACCGTGACACCGTCCTTAGTGATCTTTGGCGAGCCCCAGCCCTTGTCGAGCACCGCATTGCGACCGCGAGGTCCCAAGGTGCTGCGAACCGCTTTTGCTAGCTTCGAAACACCAGCCAATAACGGCTGACGCGCTTCGTCATCAAATACCATCTGCTTTGCCACGTTGAACTCCTTGCGATGTGTCGGTAATTACCAACGAACTAAATATTTGCCTGATCGCCAACCCTTCCGGTCGGCGGGCCACCCTTGCCATCAATCGGGAGGGAAAGCCTGTTCACGCTCGACTTGAACTTGTACGGACGCCTGCATTGGGAATGGGTCCCCAGCCAACACGCCTCAACTGGAAAAACGAAATCAGCCAGTTTTGGCAGTCTCCGCTAGGGCATCTCGACACTGAGCAATCCGTGTGCCAGCCGAAAAAGATTGAACGTAAGCCACTACAGCACAAATACTTGCGACGAGAAAGCCGTTCGTTCTCGCCGGAGCACTGTCAAAAACGACATGCGTCCACCAACGCGTCGAGGTCGCCCGGGGTATGAGCGATATTCAAGCTCACTCGCAACAGACTCCCCCCTTCTGGCACGGTGGGAGGTCGTATCGCCGGGACGTAAAACCCCCCTTCCGCCAACCGCTGACTCCAAGCCACCACATCGCGCACCGACGGGGCATAAATGGGAATAATTGGACTATCCCCCTTTCCCACGCGGTGCCCCAAATCCCTCAATCGATCGCGCAGCGTCTGCGACACACTTCGCAATGCACTCCTTTCCTTCCCCATCGCGCCAAGCATATCCACCGCGACCGCGGCTGCCCGGCAATGCCCTAGAGGCAACGAGGTGCTGTAAAGGAACGAACGCGCCGCATTCTCCAAATACCGAATCAGAACACCGGGACCTACCACGAACCCGCCCGAACATCCAATCGCCTTGCTCAGCGTCCCAACTTTGATCCATCGGTCCGAACGGCAGCCTCGCTCCTCAAGCAACCCACTCCCTCGCTCCCCATATACCCCCGTCGCATGGGCTTCGTCCACGATCAAGCCGAGGTCGTACTCTTGAGCAAGCGCCTCGAGTTTTTCGACAGGGGCCACATCGCCATCCATGCTGAACACCGAGTCGGTCACTACCCAGGCGCGTCGCCCCTCACCACGATGCCGACGCACCAGCGCTCGCAACTCCTCGAGATCCGCGTGGGGATAAATGAACGTTCTCGCTCGACTGAGGCGACAACCATCGATCAAGCTCGCGTGGTTGAGCCGATCGCTAAACACCACGTCCTCTCCCTTCGCCAGAGCGCTCACCACCCCCACATTCGCCGCATAACCACTTGAGAAAAGCAATGCCCCTTCGCTGCACGCCATCGCAGCAAGCCTCCTTCGCAACACTTCATGCGCTTCGGTGTGCCCGGTAAGCAACGGGCTCGCGCCTGCACCATATCTCCCCGATGGCAGGACACAGGCAGCCTCCCGGACACGAGGCTCCCAACTCAAAGCGAGATAATCGTTCGCCCCAAAGTGAACCAAACTCCGACCATCCGGAGCCTCGATGCAACGCGCCGACCGAGGGGTCCAGGTCGAGACGCGGCGAAGCAAACCTGCTTCCTCCCGATCCTGCAAGAGACTGTCCAACTCCCCCCACAACGAATATGGCCCTGCCATCGCTTCCTGAATCCTTGGTAATTTCGCCACAAACGGAACGTTTCCGCCCAACCGGGTTTGATTCACCCATAAGCGTAAACCATAATTGCTAGCCGGAATCAGCCCGGCGATTTTGGAAGAGCATTCCTTGGCACCCAGCCATGCAACTTACCCATCCCAACGTATTAATCACAGACGACGATCGAGATTTTCGATTGTCCCTGGCGGACGCATTGACCCGTCGCGGATACGCCCCCGTCCTGGCAGCGGATGGAATAGAAGCTCTCGACGTGATCCGACACGGCAATATCCATCTGGCCTTGATGGATGTCCATATGCCTCGGCTCGACGGACTCGGGACATTGGAAACAGTTCGATCTCAACATCCCGACATGCCTTGCATTTTGATGTCGGCGGAACTCGATGACGCCATTGTCGCGAGGGCCATAGCGCTGCGAACCCCAGAAGTTCTTCGCAAACCCTTTCGTCTGCAAGTACTGGCCGAAAAGATCCAGCGCCTCATGGACGCGGCTTATCGAATCCGATAGTGTCTCCCTAACGAACACCCGAAAGCAAGGTGCTCAACGGCGAATCGTCGGGAACCACTTCCACCATGTCTTCGACCTCTCCTACCGACCCGTCGATACCCCACGGCAATCTCCACGGCTTCCGAAGATACTTTCGCGAAGACGTTCTTTCCGGGTTCCTGGTTTTTCTCATCGCACTTCCACTTTGTCTCGGAATCTCGTTAGCTAGCGGTTTCCCACCCCAAGCAGGTATCTTCACCGCCATTGTCGGCGCGTTGCTCACTCCCTTCCTCAGCAATAGCGAGCTGACGATCAAAGGGCCCGCGGCAGGTCTGATCGTAATCGTCCTCGGGTGCATCCAGTCGTTCGGAGGAGACGGCGATGCGATCTTCAGCCTGGCGGATACGGCGGCATACCGCGCGACACTCGCTGTGGCATTGGCCGCAGCTTGCCTCCAGTTCGCGTTCGGGCTTTTCCGAGGTGGGATTATCGGCGACTTTTTCCCCAGCGCTGCCGTTCACGGAATGCTCGCTGCGATCGGTGTCATCATTATGCTCAAGCAGTTTCCGGTCGCGCTGGGAGTGAGCGCGAAAGGCGAACCACTGGAACTGCTCCAAGAGATCCCCCATTTCATCTTGGAGGCGAACCCCGCCATCGCAGGAATTGGATTTACCAGTTTGGCCATCATGTTTCTTTGGCCGATGCTGGGCGCAAGACTGCCATGGCTCAAGCCAATCCCTTCCCCATTGATCGTGTTGGCCATCTCGATCCCCATGGGCGTTTGGCTGCAGTTGCTTCACCAACACTCTTATTACTTGGCCAACCACGAATACCAACTCGGCGATCAATACCTCGTTCCCATTTCCGGAGAGTTGTTCGGGCTGTTTCATCAATTCGAGACGCCTGATTTTGAAGCGTTGGGGCAACCCAAGGCTTGGTGGTGGGTTTTTCTTTTCTTCATCATCGGAAGTCTCGAATCGCTCTTGAGCGCGAAAGCCGTGGATCTGCTCGATCCCTTCAAACGCAAATCGAGTTTAGACCGAGATCTCATGGCGGTTGGAGTTGCCAATGCGGCTGCTGCCGCGATCGGAGGATTGCCGATGATCTCCGAAATCGTTCGCAGTCGAGCGAATGTCGATAACGGTGCACGAACTCGTTTCTCCAATCTCTGGCACGGGGTCTTTCTGCTGGTCTGCTGCAGCCTGATCCCGATGTTCCTCCATTTGATTCCACTCTCCGCCTTAGCTGCCATGCTGGTCTACACGGGATATCGCTTGGCTCACCCTCGCGAGTTCATCAACGTGTATCGGATCGGACGCGAGCAGCTCATGATCTTCGTTATCACGCTGTGTGCGGTCCTAGCGACCGACCTCTTGGTCGGCATCTTGATCGGAATCGGAGTGAAGATCGCATTGCATATCGCCAACGGGGTCCCGCTCAAGTCGATTTTCAAACCCTATTTGGAAGTGGAGCAACAGGGGGAAGATCGCTGCGTTATCCACGCGCACCAGTCCGCCATTTTCTCGAACTGGATCCCGTTTCGTCGCCAAATCGAAGACCTCGGATTGATCCAACGCCAAAACGTCACCATCAACCTCAGCAACACCAAAATCGTCGATAGCAGTGTGATGGAAAAACTACACGAGATGCAAGAGATCTTCACAAGCGAAGGACTGGAACTGAAGATCACCGGCTTGGAAAGCCATTCGGCGTTCGCATCCCATGCCATGTCGACTCGCAAGGGTGGATTGCTTCGGATGCGACGGCTCACCGTTCTGGCCTCCATCGAGCTGGGAGATCGTATCGAAGCCATTTGCAATCCTTTTGAGCTCGTGTCTTTCGCCTCCCAAGAATGCAAAGGTCGCAGCTCATTTTCATCAATGCACGATATGGAGCTTCCCGCCGCTCCCATCTCGAAATACTTGCGCATCGAAGTCGTCGCCTCCTCCGCCGTCTGCGAATCGATCGTTGCTCAGATGCGCATCGAACTCCAACCCGCCGATGCTGTGACCGTATACACCGAATCGATCGATATGATGCGCCGACCTGTAGGTCCCTCAGCGATCGATGGCGAATCGATTTCGCTCGATCCGGCCCAAACTTCCATCAATCAATAAGCCCTCGGACAGCAAGACTCAAACATCGATCTCGAACGCACCATCGAGCGTGGCGTGGAGATGGGCGCCGTCGAGCTTCCAAGATTCGAGCGTGGGCCAAACATCCGCTTCAGGGTTTTCGCAAAAAATGTGACCACCTGCCGGTACGGCGTGCAACACGGATCGCAATCCCGATCGATGCTCTTCGAAGAACTTGCCTCGCAAAGCCCCGTGCGGTAACAGCAGCCAGTCTAGCCTGGGAGCGCATGCCCCACAGGTCGCGGAGGTCACCAAATCGACATGGATCACAATGGCACTGAGAATCGGATTGCATAATAACGCAATCACTCGCGACGCATCGGTCTCGCACCCGGTGTCCACAATCCTGCCGTTGAATCCAGCCTGTCCGTGGCTCACCATCCCAAAGTCGATATTGCGAAGCCTCAACTGCTCCGACAACTGTTCGACCAAGCTATCGGAATCAAGGCACTTGGCAACTCCGATCAAACGAATCCGACTAGGACTATCGTTCGGAAAGAGCATATCGACAATCGCATCTCCGACCTTTTGGGGTTTCCCAAAAAGAGGGGAAACGTGCGGAGAGAGCGACGGTCCCGCATTGACTTCCACGACCGCCCCTCGCTGCGACTCAAGCGGTTCCGAAATGTCGGTCGCGAGGATATCCAGTCCAGCGATATCGAGCCCCACGACGCGGGCTGCGAGCACGGCTTGTTCGGCTAAATCCGGATGCACCTCTTCGGTGCAGTCGGTTGTCAAGTCGCCTGTTCGACGTACGAGAACTTCTTGACCGGGCAAGGGAATACTGTGGACTTCCAGCGATTGCTTCTTTAATTCGATAATGGCCCCTGCATCGAGTTTCACTACGCCGAGAGGATCGGTGTAGGCCTCACCGCGACGTGGATCTTGATTGAGAAGCGCGACCAATTCTTCCACGGTGCTTCTACCGTCTCCGATGACGATTTCCGAATGCCCGCGCGCTGCCGCGACCATGCGGTTCCCGACGACCAGCAGTCGATGGTGGTATCCTCGCGCGAATTGCTCGACCATGACTTCATCGGACTGACCATCTTGGACGGCCCAATCGTAGGCCTTCAAGATCTCATCGCGGGTCGATAGCTCGATCGAGATTCCTCGCTGATGGTTTGCATTGACCGGTTTGACCACGACAGGGAAGCCAATCTCCTGGGCGGCGGTCCAAGCGTCTTCGGCATCGCGGACTTGCCGACCATGCGGGACCGATACTCCGACCTGCCGCAATAGTCTCTTGGTCAAGTCTTTATCGCTCGCGATGGCTTCCGCGATGGCGCTGGTAGCATCGGTTTCTGCCGTCCAAATGCGACGTTGGTATTTTCCTTCTCCTAATTGCACGAGCGACCCTCGATTGAGTCGTGTGTAAGGGATGGAGCGTCGCCGCGCGGCGCGAAGGATCGCGCGCGAACTAGGGCCCAGGCGCACATCGTCGGCGTAATCGAACAATTCCCGGAACTTCGCAGGGATGGAAAAATTCTCCCCGCGACGATAGCTGCCGATCATTTCCACGGCCAGTTCGAAGCATCGCTCGCTGAGCTCCTGCTCTTCCATCTCCATGGGAAGGACCACGGAATCTTCACCGGAATCGATTTGAGCCTGAAGATCCAATCGTTCTCGTGTGTCTTGGGTAGGAACACCCGCCATGGCCGAGAACCAACGAGCACATGCCAGCAATAAGTCCCCAGCGAATGAGGAGGTCGCAACCGCACGCGCTCGCAATTCCGCATTGGCAACGCTTTGTGGGTGGGTCGTGGTGTAGCTTTTGCTTTCGAGAAATGCCAACAGGTCTGCGGAGAGAGCAGGACCTATCGACAACGTTTCCGCCGCTTGCGATGCAGGGTAGTGAAGCTCCAGCATCGGAGCGGGCGACCACCGATTGGGGCCGATCAACGTGACGAAGCGGAGGTCTGACATAAAGCTCTGGCGGGGAAAGGCAATGGAACGACTGGCGTAGACAAGTGGGAAGTGTACTACGAATCGCTGGATTCGTCACAATCCCAGATGCGCCGTTCCATCTATTTTGCTCCAGGTCGCCAGAGCTCTCTTCGAAAAGCGTGCTTCCGCCAGCCGTCTAATTCTGCTTGGGTCGGAAGGTGGGTTGAAATCCATCCGAGACGCGCTCGCTCGAGATGAATTTTAGACGGGAACTATCGACTTCTACCGGCCGAGAACGCCCGGTTCGGCCAGACGCTTCGTTGGCAGCAACGGGATCATCCGAATCGAGCAAATTCGGATTCCATCGGGGCTTCACATCGATTCCTGCGGGAGATTCCAAAGGAACGATTCTCGCCTGAGAGGGATCGGAATTGGTGGTCGGTCTCAAAGTGGGAGGAACCGGAACTGGCCCTCGATTCATGAGGGCTTGATCGATCCAACTTTCCGGTTGCGGCGAAGGATTGCGAGGGAGCATCCCACCCGAGAGTTGGTTGAGGGTCGGAGAAACCTCGGTTGCGGGTCGTTGCACCGAAGCCGAACCGTTCAAACTCGGTTGTCGCGTCGCTTCGGGGTCTCCCGCTGGTAGACCCGACGGGGGAAGAATACTCGAACCAGGAAGCCCGCTCGCAGGAGGCAGAGCAGTCGACGGGTTGGAGGGAACCGAAGGGTACAAGGGGGCAGGTGCTGTTGGAAGCACCGAATTGGCTCCATTCCCTGTTGGAGCGCTGTAGGTAGGTGCTCCGTAGGGAACGACCGACGCCGCACCAGGAATGCTCGGGGCAACCCCGGATAGAGCTGGACTGCTGTAATTCGGTGGGGGGATCGTCGTAGCCGCCGAGCCAGGCAAAGGGCAAACGCCATTGGCGCACGGACTCATGCTATTCGCGGAAGGTGCATAATAGGAACTGGTCGCTGGGCTCGCGTAAGCTGGAACATTCGCGGCCGCAGGAACGACTGTCGAAACAGGTGGAAGCACCGAAGCACCATAGCCGACAGTGGACGGTGAAACAGTGGACGGTAAAGCCGACGGATAGGAACTCGAGATGGTCGTTCCCAGCGGATAGGCGGTGGTGGCCGGATAACTCGAGTTCGAGGGGTAAGGGACCGTGGGAACATTGGATACCACCGCCGCAGGCATCAGCGCCGTAACAGGCTGAACGGCGGAGGTTTGATACGTCGTCGCGGGCAAAGAACTGGCTGGCATTCCCATCGAGACTCCCGAAGTACCCAATGAAGCGCTTCCAACCGGTGCCCCGGCGTAAGGGATCTGTTGGTAACCTGGATAAGATGGAGGATACGATGCACTGGTAGCCAACCCCGCAGGGTAGTATCCGGGACCCGTGATCCCTGGCCAACGATTCGCCTGCAACCCAACTTCACCCAGCAAGGGTCGGGGCGAGGCCAAAGGAACGCGTTGAGCTTGATACTGCACCGAAGTGCAAGGCTGAAGGCTGGTAACGGTGGTACCCGTCCTCGGATCAAAGCTGGTCACTGGACGATAGTAAGTGACCGGCGTGGCATTCCATGCCGTATCGTAGGTGGCAGTGGGCAAATAACCTGCAACAGTCTGCGGCACCCCAAACGGTACAGACGCCAATCCGGTGGCAGAAGGTGGCTGAGTCGCGTAGGGACCATAATTCGCTACAACGGCCGCATAGTTCGCAGTGACGGGAACGGGACCGATCGGGTAGGCAGGTCGATTGCGATTCAGAATCGCGTCCATCCAAGGCCCTGCGTGAGCAGACTGCGCCATCGTTGCAAACGAGAGGCAGCTCATGGCGATCCAGCTGGATAAATGCGTACGCATGAAGAGGTCCTGGACTAGGATGTTAGGATGATGGGAGGGACCAACTCGGCCACTCGCACTAATCTGATGCCATACCCCCGGCTTGGGTCAATCAAAAGATGATAGCAAATTCGCAACTCGAATCGATTTCACCGAAGCGTGTTCCGGTTGTAGCGGATATACCTTTCGCAATAGCACATCCATGGGCAAACCGAATTTAGGAAAAGACCGAATTCCCACTCGGATTCCAGGTTGGGACAGTTGGTCGTACCGCTTGGGTTGCCCCGTTTGGGGGTGCAAGGAATGGGCCGGCAAAGTCTATCCCAAAGGTATTGCTAGCGAGCATCTACTTACTTGGTACTCTCATTCCTTCCCCGCCGTAGAGGGAAACAGCACCTTCTATTCCGTTCCCGACGCCGCCACCTTTCGGCGATGGTCCGATCAATCCGCTCCAGGCTTCCAGTTCTCGCTGAAGTTCCCTCGTAGTATTTCCCATGATCACATGCTCCACGGGTGCGACGAATTGTTGCGAGAGTGGCTTGCCCGTTTGGAGTTGCTCCGCGAAGCAAACAAGCTGGGACCTACTTTTCTTCAACTTGGACCTTCCTTCTCCTTTCAACACTTCGAACGTCTCCGACGCTTTATCGATCAGCTTCCTATCGATTGGCCTTGGGCTGTCGAGGTCCGGCATCGCGATTGGTTTGATGAAGGGGAGCGAGAAGAACGACTGCGGACGCTTCTGACCGAAAGGCAAATCGACCAAGTCCTCTTCGATTCCCGCCCCCTCAACTCGCTCGCACCATCCGATGCGACCGAGCAAGCTTCACAGGGTCGCAAGCCGAAGAGTCCTTTTCGCGCGACGGTAACGGGAAAACGACCGATGGTACGCCTCATCGGTCGCAACGAACTGGATGAGGTTACCGGTTACTGGGATGAGTGGGCACAACGAATCGCGGAATGGATTCGGAGTGGCCTGCAGCCGTGGATCTTTACCCATGCGCCCGACGACCGATTCGCCCCCGATCTCGCGGCGGATTTCCATCGTCGATTGCGACAGATTCTCCCAGATCATCCCGATCTTCCTTGGCCTGCCGCGGAAAAACAAGAACCCGAGGGACTCACGCAACTGGAGTTGTTCTGATCAGTCTCTTGTTGCTGGAGTACAATTACTACCTCGGATTCGCTCCTTGCATCCTTCCGATTCCTCGACCGACCGACTAAGGTATGTTCGCTGCCGGCCGGTACCGACGCTGGGGATCGCATCGCTCTTTTTAACATCACTGCCTGTCAATATTCTCATGTCTTCGGATAACACATCAGTTGGACAACCGCTCGAAGCGGTTCCGGTTTCGATGACACCGTTGCAGCGGTTTGAGGAATATTTGCAGAGCAAAGGGCTTCGAAATACGGAGCAGCGCAAACATCTGCTGGAGCAAGTCTTCAATCGCCACGAGCATTTCGATGCAGACCAGCTCATCGACCAGCTTCCTTCCAAGGGGAGCGCCAACTACGTCTCCCGTCCGACTGTCTACCGGACCTTGAGGGAGTTTGTGGATGCAGGGCTGCTGCAGTGTTTTGAGCTCGACGGTCGCAGCGTTTACGAACATGACTATGGCTACCCTCAGCACGACCATCTCTATTGCACCAAATGCCGAAAGCTGATCGAGTTTACGAGCGAAGATACCCTTCGAATCCGAGACGAAGTCGCCAAGCAATTCCGTTTTCGGGCCAAGGAGCATCGGTTTATCATCCACGGCGTCTGCGATGAGTGCACCAAGAAAAGATCGCGCGACCGCCGGCAAGACCGCGTCTGAATCCCATAAAGTCGACGACTTCGACGGTCCGAAGGCTTGGGAAAGTACGGCGCGCGGTTTACACTGGTGGCCGTTCTGAACGGCTTGTAGGTCCCAAATAGGAAAGTGATTGAAGATGGCGGATCGGAAGGGGAGTTCATTTGCTGGGGTAGGCGTAGCGATCGTAACACCATTCCGCGACGGCAAACTCGACGTCGAGACCCTCAAGCAACAGATCGAATACCAAATCGCATCGGGTACCCATTTTCTGGTCCCCGTCGGTACGACCGGCGAATCGCCGACGTTGAGCCACGATGAACACGAACGAGTGATCGGCGAGGTCATCCAGCTCTCGGCGGGTCGCTGCAAAGTGATGGCGGGAACGGGTAGCAACTGCACATCCGAAGCATTGCGACTCACGCGCCGAGCCGCGAAGGAAGGGGCCGACGCGTCACTCCAGGTCGCTCCTTATTACAACAAGCCAACGCAGCGAGGCTTCTACGAGCATTTCAAAGCGATTGCAGAAGACGTTGGAATCCAGCATTGCGTCTACAACATTCCGGGACGATCCGCGAAGAATATCGAGCCAGAAACCATCGCCAAACTGGCCGAATTGCCCAACATCACGATGGTGAAGGAAGCGACCGGATCGCTCGACCAGTGTTCGCAAATCCTTAATACGACCAACTTGACCGTGCTCAGCGGCGACGACTCGTTGACATTACCTATGATGAGCATCGGTGCCGAAGGGGTCATTTCGGTCGCAGGGAATATCGTTCCCAAGGACATGATCGCGTTGGTGCAAGCGGCGTTGGCAGGGGATTTCGCTCTCGCCAAGACGCTTCACCATAAGCTATTCCCCCTCTGTCGAGACATGCTCTCGCTCGCTACCAATCCCATCCCGGTCAAGGGTGCGATGAAGCTATTGGGGCGCGATACCGGCGAGCTGCGACTCCCGATGACCGAATTGGAACCCAACCAATGGGATGCTCTGGCGAAAACTCTCAAGACCTACGGCATCCTTTAGAACTCCCCTGTGCGACTCACGAATCTGGTCGCAAGGGCGAGAAACCCACCGAAATCAAACGAATGACCCAAACGGGCATAGAGCGACAGCCCCCCCTTAGAGGGCGATAATGTTGCGACAATTAACAATTGATGCCAACCACATCCAGTGTTCCTTTGGTATCATTGGATCGGCGTCGCATCACCCGTTTGAGGAACCGAGAATGACCGAGTCACGCCGGGCGGATGATCTCACAGCAACAACTTACGAGCAAATGAAGCGGTTAGCAGCTAGCTATCTGCAGCTGGAGTCCTCGACGGTTACCCTCTCTCCGACCGTGCTCGTCCACGAAGCGTATTTGAAACTTTCCAAACAGGACGGAGATCAATACCAAAGCCGTGGGCACTTTTTGGCGCTCGCAGCCACCATGATGCGGCGGATCTTGGTAGACCACGCCCGATCTCGCAAACGACTCAAACGAGGTGGGGAGTTTGTTCGCGTCCTGTTCGACGAGGATCTCAAGCTTTCGGTCTCCAACGAAGAGGATGTCCTTGCCATCGATGAATTGATCGAAGAACTGCAGAAGCTCGACGAGCGGCAAGCCCGGATTGTCGAGATGCGATTCTTTGGCGGAATGACGGTACCCGAAGTTGCCGAAGTCCTCGGTCTATCAACACGAACCATTGAGAACGAATGGCGGATGTGCCGAGCATGGCTTCGAAAGCGGCTTGAAGGGTAACCGATTCATGGACTCCAAAAAGTACGCCGAGGCCAAAAAAGTCTTTTTCGATCTAGTTGATCGATCCCCTGAGGAACAGGCTCGCCAACTTCATTCGCTGGAGTTGGAGGACAAGAGCATTGCCGATGAGGTTTCTCTCCTGCTGGCGAACCATTCGAGCCGAACCATCATCGGCAATCGGGAATCCACGCAACATGCGTCCACCGCCACGCGAGGGAGTTACACCGTAAGCTGGATTCGCGTCAATCGATTCCTTTACGGTGGCTGGGTACCCTTGGTTGTTGCGATTGCATCGACCGCGATTCTCTTTGCGATCGGCTCGTATATCCACAAACACCTTCATGAAAAAGTGCGCACCGAATACGAACGCGCCGCGATGGTGGTTGCCGATCAAAAAGTCCGTCGCGTTTTGCAATGGACGCGATGGCACGAACAACAAGCTTTGTCTTGGGCTATGCGTGACGACATTCAAGAACTCGTTGCGCGACTCAACGCCCTGACGCATTCCATCACCGATCCGATCGAACTGGAAACCGCGCTTCGAAATGCCGACGAACAGCGAAAACTATCGGTGATCTTCAACCAACTCACTCCTCCCAATCTTTCGCTCAAACCGGAAGCCGAGCTTCCTCCCCTTCGATCAACCCCTCGGATGAAGTACGCCATTTGGAATCAATCGTTTCAATTGATTGCAGACTGGCAATATCAAAACGAAGCCGTTCAGCTAGGAGAGACGGCCTCCTCCACAGGCAAGATCACCGTCAGCAAGATACTCGATACAAACACCACCCATGTCCAAATGCCTAGACCTAAGGCAGAGACGGTGAGCAAAGACTATCCGATCGAGACAAATCTTAGCTATGTGATGTTCTTTGTTCCGATCTTCAGCCCGTCCGATAATTCGAGAGCGATCGGCGCGATGATGATCCGAAGCGATTCCCTCTTAGACGAACTCCGAGAGATCCTGGAGGATGTGATCTTCTCCGACAGCAACTGCTACCTACTCACGAAAGAAGGGGGTATCGCGACCCGTGTTTTGGATTCGGATATGGTAGCCACGTTTCAAAAAGTTCAGTCGCCCGGTCTAGTGCGAGGTGGATCGGTTCTCTATGCGAGAGACCCAGGCGTGAACTTGATGAACGGAGAAACCCCAACATCCGACCCATCGGTATGGCCTGCGACACTCGCAGCCATGGGAGTCGCCAATCAAACGGATGGTCACAATTTTGAAGGATACCGCGACTACCGAGGCCGAAACGTCGTGGGTGCATGGCGCTGGATCGAAAAGGCCGATGTGGGGATCGTCATGGAGACACCGCGTGAGAGAGCCTATGGGAATCTCGTGTATATCGATCAAGCGTTTCGATTCCTATCCACCATTCCGCTCGTCGCCGCTTTGATACTCGTCGGTTTCTCTCTGATGCGATACTTCCGTACGCATGATCTAACGAACAAAACTGTGGGTGCCTATCGATTGAAATCGAAAATTGGGGAAGGCGGACTCGGAGTTGTTTACGAAGGAGAGCATCACATTCTAGGTCGAAAGGCAGCGATCAAACTGATCAAGCCCGGTGCGATCAGCTCTGGAACCGTTCGCCGATTCGAAAGAGAAGTGAAGCTCGCGTCCCTCCTCAACCACCAGAACGCGGTTGCCATCTATGACTTTGGAGTTTCACGAGATGGACTCCTTTTCTGCGCCATGGAATTGGTCGATGGGGTCACCCTTTCCCAACTCTTATCGTTCGAACCAAATCTCCCCATCGAACGAACCTTGCACTTTCTCAGGCAAGTGAGCTTGGCACTGCAGGAAGCGCACAACCTGCAATTGGTGCACCGAGATATCAAGCCGCAGAATGTCATGATCTGCCAAGCCCCGATCGCCGACTTGGTGAAGGTCGTCGACTTTGGGCTTGCCAAGAGCATTAGTGAGACCATCAGTCGCGACGTTACTGCAACGCGTGCCGTCATGGGCACTCCCGGCTTTATCGCCCCCGAACGACTGGAGAGCCCATGGAGCGCGGATCCAAAAATCGACACGTTCTCCTTTGGAGTCCTCGGGATGTACATGCTGACTGCCAAGATCCCTCCCCTGGGTGTCTCGAAAGAAGGTATCATCGCGATGATTCAAAACCCCTCGCTGTTGCGGTCGTTGGGATCCTCTGAACTGCAATCACTCATCGATCTCCTCCTCGCATGCGCTTCTCCTTTGCCAGAGAGACGCCCCAAGAGCATTCGTGCTGTGAGCGAAGAACTGCGAGCCCTTTGCGAATCTCTTCATTGGAATCGCGAAGGGAGCGAGACATGGTGGTCCGAGCAGGGTGAAGCGATGCGAACATGGGTCTCACACGGCAAAACGGAGCCGACACCCAGCTAGTCGAGCGACTCAACGTTTTTTCTGGCTCGTGCACCCACCTGCAATGGCGCAGACCGCGCATCCCCCTCCGGAACCGCAGCCACTCTTTTCGGGCGTACCGCAGCCAGGGCCGCAGCCGGTCTCGACAAGCTTTGCAAATCGACTTTTGGCAACACTCCCTTGGTATGCCTCTGCAAGCTCTCCGATCACCGATTCCGTCTCCTCGGACGGGCTACCGAGAAAGTGAAAGTAAAGCGTTTTTCCATCTAGAAGAGGCTCGACATCGATCAACACATCCTCCGATTGCCTTGTATCCAGAATACGCTGGCATTCCCCGCAAGCCGCTTGGCTAAGCTCCTCCAACTGGCGAAGAAGAAATCGGTCTTCCTCGCGCGCTCCGCGAATCCATTTGGCATCCTCCCATGGAGCCTGTTCATCGGCGAGATTCTGCCTGATTTCCGCGAGCACTTCTCCCAATTCGATCCCGCGCGGAGTTCGACAGACAACCCAATGCCCGCGCTCCAATGCAGCTGCACCCGCGAACAAGGAGTACATCACTGGACTGCGACCGCATCGGACTAAAAATCGAATTTCACAGGAAACGTCTCGGTCCTGCGCGGCGTTGGAGAGCATCTCGTGTTTCCTCAATTTGTGGAAAAAGACCGACAGCTAGACAAGACCGGCCGCTAAATGGATTCAGGCAATTTGGACCTGCTCTCCGACCGAATTCCCTGTCCTCGGTCTTCAGTGTACCCCTAACCCCTTCGATCGCGAAGGGAATGACATCGCCCTCCCCTCTGCCATTTGGTCTTTTGGAGCCTTTGACATAAACTAAATGATCGCTCTGTCTGTTTCCGCAAAAAGGATTCCCGTTCGATGCGATCAAGCCATTTCCCCCTGCGCTGTTTTTCCCGACTCGGCGCCATGCTCGCAATCCTGTTGCTTCCCTCGCACGCGTTCTCCCAGGAAACCCTTTTCCGTTGGAAACTCGAGCCTGGTATCCAACTAATCTCCGAAGTCGTGCAAGAGCTGGAACAGGGCATTCCCAACTCGTCGGCCCCGGTTACACAAAAACTGACTTTGCAACAACGCTGGGAAGTCCTCTCGGTACAGCCCGACAAATCAGCCCAAGTGGCGACAACCCTTACGCATGCCAAGCTTTCGATGAACATCCCAGGAGCGGGGGATGTGGAAATGGACACCGCCAAACCAGCCGAAGAGGAAACCGGTTTTGCCAAACAGATCGGTCAGATGTTTCGCCCGATGATCGATGTGGCTTGCTCTAACCAGATGTCACCCAATGGCAAAATCACCCAGGTCGAAATTCCAGCCGCCGCCCTCCAGGGATTTCGTAACATCCCTATGGGAGCATCGATGGAGTCGGTCTTAAAGGACTCGATCGAAAAAGGGTCTCCTGTATTCCCTGAGGAGCCCATCAAACCAGGCCATATTTGGACCCAAACACATAAAACGAAAACGGAAGTCGGAACGTTGGAAGCGACCAACCAGTATGTCTATGTTGGCACCACAAATGTAGATCGAACCAGATTGCATCAGTTCTCCATCGTAACCACGATGAATTTTGCAGGAGAGAACAACTTCAAAGCGAAGATTTCTATCCCAGAACAAAAAATCGAAGGTGTACTGCTATTCGATAACGAACGCGGCTATGTCTATTCCAGCGAACTGAATCAAAAAATGACCATGCGGATCGAAATACCCGATCAGCCAGTCATCGAAAATAAGCTTGCTCAGAAAATGAAGACCACTTTCCGCCCTCTACCCACCACCCCAAAACGTTAATCACCATGTCACAAAATCAGTCCATCGGAAAGCCAGCGCCCGAGCTGCTGGCTCCCGCAGGAAACTGGGAATGCATCCACGCTGCGATTGAAAACGGAGCCGACGCTGTCTATTTCGGACTGGACGTCGGTTTCAATGCGAGAGCCCGAGCAGCCAACTTTCATTCGGACGAGTTGCCGCTCGTAATGGAAACACTCCATCGTCGCGGCGTGGTCGGTTACGTCACCTTGAACACCTTGGTCTTTACCGACGAGCTCCCCCATCTCGAGCGTCATGTCGCGATGATTGCCGAGGCGGGTGTCGATGCTGTATTGGTTCAGGACATCGGCGTGGTCCGATTGATCCGAGAGATATGCCCCGAACTTGCTGTCCATGCTAGTACGCAGATGACCATGGTGTCGGCGGAGAACATCGCGGCCATCGAGGATCTTGGGATTTCTCGCGTTGTGTTGGCTCGAGAGCTAAGCATTCGAGAAATTCGCAAGATCACGTCTGCTACCAAAATGCCAGTCGAATCTTTTGTGCATGGGGCCCTTTGCGTCGCGTATAGCGGGCAATGCTTGACCAGCGAGTCGTTGGGGGGACGCAGCGCGAACCGCGGACAGTGCGCCCAAGCATGCCGACTCCATTACGACCTTCTGTGCGATGGCAAGCAGGTCGATCTGGGTGACAATCGCTACCTTCTTTCTCCGCAGGACTTGGCCGGCTATGCCCATATCCCGGAACTGATCGATGCAGGTGTATGCTCGCTGAAAATAGAAGGTCGATTGAAGACTCCAGAATACGTTGCGAATATTGTCGGCCACTACCGTCGTGCCATCGATGAAGCCATCGCGGGACGCGATGTGAAATGGTCGCAGGAAAGCCAACGAGAAATGGAACTCAGCTTTTCCCGAGGCTTTAGCCCTGGTTGGCTGGAAGGCTGCGACCACAAACGCCTTGTTCCCGGCCTCAGTAGCGCCAAGAAAGGCGTCAAAGCAGGTCGTGTCCTTCGAATGCGAGGTCAAAACGTGATCGTGCATTTGGATGTCCCACTCATGGCAGGCGACGGCATCGTATTCGACGGCGACAGAATCTCGGGCAAGGAACTGGGAGGGCGGATCTTCCAGGTCTTTGCCGATGGCAAATTGGCGGAGGGTCCAGCCCAAGGCCGAGTGGAATTGTCCTTCCAACGAGGGCTTCTCCAAGACGCCAACTTGGCGGAAGGAATCGCCCTGTGGCAAACAGACTCTCCGCAATTGACAAAGCGGTTGCGCGCGTCGTTCGACACGAAACATCCTCGCCGCAAGCTGAAAATTGGGTTGTCGATCGATGTAGCCGTGGGCAAGGCGACACGCATGGAAGCGTGGGTCGAAAAATCTCCGGCGCACAGGGTTGTTTTTGAACATCCGTTTGCACCTGAGGAAGCAAGAAAGCATCCTACGACTTCCGACAATATCCGTGAACAGCTAGGTCGATTGGGAACGACTCCGTTTGAAATAGGGGACTTCACAGCCCACTTGACGGGAACGCCCATGTTGCCGCTCAGCGTGTTGGGAGAAATGCGCAAGGAGTTGGTTCAGTGCCTGGAGCGCGAGTTGCTGGCGGTCCCTCCGCGCACGATCGCACCGACTGGTTTAGCTGCTCGCATGATCGACCGGATCGAACAGGAACGACAGGTTTCGCCGGCAGCATCGGAAACGATCGAGCTGCGGGTACTAGTCCGATCGCTGCAGCAACTCGACGCCGTGTTGGAAGAAGGTCAGAAATTTGTGTACGTCGATTTCCATGATATACGCGAGTACGAGCAAGCCGTTGCGCGAGCTCGCAACGCGGGAGCGACGATTTACTTGACGACCCTTCGCATTCAAAAGCCTGGCGAATATCCGCTCTTTCGTGCGTTAGAAAAGAGAAATGCGGATGGATGGCTCGTTCGAAATCTGGCTGCATTGCAGTTTGCCCGGGATCATCGCATCCCTGCCGTATGCGACTTCAGCCTGAACGTCACCAATCCCCTCACCGCGCAGTGGCTGAGAAACCAAGGTGCGTCACGTTTCACCGCTTCGTATGACTTGAATCGAGAGCAGCTCCACGAACTGATCAACGCCGTGCCGAGCGATTGGGCCGAAGTAGTCATCCATCAACACATGCCTATGTTCCATATGGAGCACTGTGTCTTCTGCACGGTTCTTTCCCCCGGAACCAATAAAACCAACTGCGGTCGACCCTGCGATCGACATGATGTAAAGCTGCGGGATCGCATTGGTGCTGAGCACGTGCTGCACGCAGACGTCGGTTGTCGAAATACTCTGTTCAACGGACAAGCCCAAAGCGGGGCTGAAGCAGTGCCGACTCTTATCCGGGTTGGAGTTCGACATTTCCGAATCGAGATCCTGCGCGACGCGCCGAAAAAGGATGTGGCTGAACTTCTCGATTTATACCGACGCCTGCTCGCCGGGACGTTGGATGGAGCCGAGGTTTGGAAACGATTGAGAGCGACCAATCGAGTCGGTGTAACCCGCGGGACTCTCGAGCACCCCCGAAATCCCCTCGCCATTCTTTAAGGATGTCAGTCGCAAACCCTGCGTTTGCGAACGCCGACCTGGAGTCAGTAAGGATGCGAAAAGAGCTCTACTCGGCTCATCAATACTGCTTCGCCTAACAATTGGACTCGGTCTCCGTTCCAGCGGACCGTCACGTGACCGCCTCGCTCGCTGGCTTGGTAACCACGCAACTCCCCTTTCCCAAGCTTCTCTCCCCAGTAAGGCCCCAATGTACAGTGGGCCGACCCCGTGACAGGATCCTCGGGAACTCCCACCCTAGGTGCAAAAAAACGGGACACAAAGTCGACTCCGGACAACTGGCCTACTTCGGTGCATCGCGTTGTAACAATAAACCCACGGGCTTCAATCCCTTTCCATGACGAAAAATCTGGTCGCAGACTCTGAAGTTGCTCGTAGGACGACAGCTCCACCAGATAGTCCGTTCCATTGAAACCAATAAACTGGGCGTTGCACCCAAGTCCTCTTTCGATCGTCTGCTGGAGCTCGCTGTCGACGATCGCCGTGGGAACAATCGGAGTGGCGGGGAAGTCCATGGCAACCACGGATCCTTGTCGGCGGCATGTGAGGATTCCACTTCGAGTATGGAAGTGAGCCGGATCGTTCACGGTCAATTCACCAACATGCCAAAGTACAAATGCGCTCGCCAACGTGGCATGCCCGCACAAATCCACCTCGGTGGTGGGCGTGAACCATCGCAATTCAAACCCATTTGCACGCGATGCCACAAAGGCGGTCTCGGCCAGATTCATCTCGCGAGCAACCGCCTGCATCCAATCGTCCGATGCGGGCGAAGTTAATAGGCATACCGCTGCGGGATTGCCTTGGAATGGACAATCGGTGAATGCGTCAACAACGTATAGAACTTGCGACACGCAACGGGGCCTAGCTCAAGTGTTCGCCGTACATGCGAGGAGAAAACTTCTCTTGCTTCCGCGCGCAATCGATACAAGAAGTGGCATAGGGGACAGCCTGCAATCGTGCCAAAGGAATCGGCTTCTCGCAACCCTCGCATTCGCCATAGTGACCGTCTCGAATCCGCGATAATGCCTCTTCGATCTGCGTTAGCTCGCGACTTTCGACTTCCACCAACTGACTGCTAATCTCGTCCTGGGCGGTGTCCATGGCCGCGTCCATCACATCCCCACCATCTTGGGAGAGAGACTGGAGCATGCTCAAGTCGCCATCGAGAGCTTTCCGGAGAGCTTCGCGTCGCAAGAGCAATACGTCTCGCAATTTGTTGAGCGCTTCCTTTCGAGACATTGCTTTAGTCCTCCGCAGAAAAAGGATCGATTGGCCAGCATCCCTCGTCGCTCGGAGCCATGATTAGGCCCCGGGGGGGGAGGGAAGTCGTAAAAATATAGTACGAAGCATTTTCAAAAGTGTTCAGAATTTCGCTCTACGGGCACAAATCTTGCCCCCAACATGGCAAAATTCTGGCCACCGGAACCCGTAAACTACTACCGCAAAAGACTTTACGCAAAAACATCCCCTCCTCCCAATTTGTACGCTTTTTACCAGAATTCCCCCATCGGGACTCTTGACTGGACACTCCCACTTCTTTTTCGCGGCCGGAAACCTGGACGATTCCCTAAAAACCTGTCCTTGGGGCTAGATTTCCTGGAGATGCTCCTGGGTATGCGGTCGATACACCCGGATGGGTCCGTCGGTTCTTCCCCTTTCCCGTTCACTCCCATGCAGATGACACCTCAAGCAACACGAAGTTCGTCGGTCGATGCTGCAGACCGGAACCTAGGGGAGATTCTTTGGAGAGATACAGAGTCAGGAATCGAAGGCCGGACCGTTATTCGGACTCCCAAGTGCACAATCGGATCGCACCCTGAATCGACCATCTGTCTTCCTGAGCCCGCTGCGCTTTGCCATGCGACTCTCACGTTTGGGAAGCGATTTACCCTGCTCAAAGCGCCCTACCCGACGCAGATCGCTGGTAGGTTTGTACGTGAGTGGCTGATCGATGAACCCACCGAGCTCAATATCGGAAACTGGCGGATCGTGGTGGTTCCAGCCCGATGCTCCAAATCGCTGGCCTCCGTCATGCGACCAGAGGATTTTCTCGACCGCACTCCCGTCTCAGCACCTCCCAAGTCGGTTTCTCATCCTGTAGTCCATCGCGCTGCAGAGAATCCATCGAACGTGGTTGCTGCGACCCAACAAGCGATCGAGCGCATGGGACGCATTGAAGAGCAATACGAATCGAGAATCCAAGCGATCGAGGCTTCGCTCGATCATCTCCACCACACTCTCGAGTCTGTGCAATCCAACGTAGCGCAGAACGCAAACGAATGGGTCACTCGTTACCAAGCCGAAATCCAGAACCTGAGCCAACAACTCACCACCCAGTTGCAACAGTCGCTTCAGTCGCAACTGGAGCATCGGGACTCCACTTGGAATCAATCGCTCACCGACAACCTTGCAAGTCTCGAAAACCAAATGACGACGCTCGGTCATCAAATGGAATCGCTTGCAACCGGAGTCCAGGAACGTCTCGCGTCCCAACAACCGAGTAGTCAGCAAGACCCGGAGAGGGGCAATCCCCTTTTGCTCGCCAGTCTTCAGCAGCTGGAAGGGCAGCTTGAGGAAATCTCGAATCGAGTCGATCGGCTCTCTTCAACCGCGGACGACAACGCGCAACGTTTGGATGCCATCGCTGCGATCACTCAGGAGAACTACGACTACGTTCTTGGCCAAATCCAGAACTTTCAACCTCCCGTCCCGAATTCTTGGGCTTCTCCGCAGTCATCCCATAACATGGAGCCTGCCTACGATCGCCAAGAAGAAGTCGTACCAAGTCCCGTACCAAGTCCCGTGGAGTCGGGTTGGGAGGATCACCAACCCGTTAATTTCTTCTCGGACGATGTCTCATTTTCGATCGAGTCGAATCCTGCGACTCCCGGCCCCATATATGACGAAGAAAATCAGGCGTCCGTTTCCGATAACCAAATCGTCCCAGAATACCAAGACATGGGGGATGGTTACACCGTGGACGGAGAGGAAGCGGTGCACGATACCGACGTTTCCTTCTCTTATCCCTCCTACCAAGATTTGAGTTCCAACGAACTCCCAGCCTTGCCAGAAGAGCCGTCGTTTAATCCTGGATCGAGCCGCTACGAGTCTCTGGAAGAGCAACAGGAACTCGAATCCCAAATGAACGTCGACGACCTTTCGGAACGGTTGCGACGCCTGATTGCGGAAGCGAGTCAGCCCGAATCGTCGGTCGCGGAAGAAGACTCCCCTCTTTTCCCCAACTCGGTTCTGTCGCAGTACGAACCAAGCGAAAATGAACAAATCGATGAACCGAACACCGACGAGGAGTTTCCCCGTTCCGAATGGCGTCCCACGAATCACTTCGATGACAATCTAGCCGATGAATCGGTTGTTCCGAAGGATGGTTTCTCTCAGACTCGCTTGCCTTGGAATTCCCCCGAGTCGAACGAGGCAGACTACCTGTCGGAGCGCGACGCGCCACCGAGCTTGGATGCAGATACAATCCTCGCCAAGTACGGCAGCAGTGGGATCGAGGAAGCATCGGTGGGGGACGTCACGGATTCCTTACCCCCTCCATCCACGCAATTGGATTTGCCGGAGCAGGAACTGGATGAGACCGTTGATGACGAATCCATCGAAGCCTACATGCAGAAGCTTCTACTGCGGGTGAAAACGGGAGCCGACGCGGCCATCGAAATGCCGTCACTGTCCGGTAAACAAGCGCAACGTTCTCGCATGGAGATCCTCACAGGAGCCGTTCGAGAACCAGTACTCGCAGAGGAAGATCAGGCGGTCACGACAACTCGGCGATTGCTTTCCCCTGGCGAGTTCACACCCCGGAATACCGCGCCCGAGAAAAAAAACGAATTGGACGCACTTCGCGAACTTGCCAACATGAACGCCCGCCGGGCGATTTCCCATAGCGACAAGAAGCGAAACAACTCCGCAATCCTTTTCAAGGTGTCCATCGTTTCCCTGGCGATTGCGTGCGCCGCCATCATCTTTTCCATGAACGGCATGCAAAAGAATCCCCCGTTCTTCGGGATGATCGCCGCCTTAGTCGTCGCAGGGTTGTGGGGATATGACTGCTTCCAATACTTGCGAAGAATGGCAAGATCCCAGGACAAGGGACGTGCAAACGAGCCCACGCCTGCGACACCCGATGCGAAGATCCTATCGCAAGATTAGTCCACAATTTGGGCGAACCACCGCGATCGATTTCAGATAGATCGCATCGTGCCGGCTTGCGATTCAGCAAGAAAATCTTGGTAAGTCCTTTGCAAACCTTCGTGGAGCGAGATCTTCGGCGCCCAGCCCGTGGAACGGATCAGCGACGTATCGGTCAACTTCCTCGGCGTCCCATCCGGCTTCGATGGGTCGGTATGGATCTCTCCTTGATAACCGACGGCCTCGGCAACCTGTTTGGCCAGCTGGAGGATGCTAACGTCGACGCTGGTGCCGACGTTGACCCAGTCGGGGGGATTCTCCAGTTTGCACAGATGGATGATCGCGTCGGCCAAATCGTCGACATGGAGAAACTCACGAAGCGGTCTCCCGGTTCCCCATATGGTTACCGAGGGTGACCCCGCGAGCTTCGCTTCATGAAACCGGCGGATGAGTCCGGGCAAAACATGGCTGTGATCGGGGTGGTAATTGTCCCCAGGGCCATACAGATTGGTCGGCATCGCGGAGTGGTAAAGCACCCCGTATTGCTGGCGAAAATACTGACAGAGCTTTAATCCGGCGATTTTGGCGAGCGCATAAGCCTCGTTGGTCGGCTCCAATGCACTGCTGAGGAGTTCATCCTCTCGAATAGGCTGCTTCGCCAGCCGGGGGTAAATACAGGTGCTGCCCAGGAATAGGAAGCGTTTCACCCCATTGCGATAACTGGCGTGAATCGTCGCCAACTCCTGGCGCAGGTTATCGGTGAGAAATTCGACTGGGAACGTCTTGTTGGCATGAATCCCCCCTACTTTCGCCGATGCAAAGATCACGGTCGCGGGCTTTTCTTGCTCAAAAAAACGAGCGACGGCCCCTTCATCGCACAAGTCCAACTCGGACCTGGGACGCGTCAAGACTTGGACGCCCGGCTCGAGGCTTAAACGACGGCAGACCGCGGCCCCCACCATTCCACGATGTCCAGCGACGAATATGGGTGAAGGGATCATCAGAATCAATGAAGAGGGTGACGAGAAGCAAACTCCGAGGCGAGACCCTCTAGTGTACATCAGTCTTTGGTGTTGTCTTGTCCTTCACCAAAGGAATCCAGCGTTCGTCGCTAGTCAGAATTTCCGTGATGCGAAGACCGAACTTATCCCCTACCTTGACCACTTCCCCCTCGGCAATCTTCTGATTGTCGACTTCCACGAGCAGGGGCGCATCGCAGCCTTTGTCGAACTGGATCATCATTCCCGGGACGAGACTGAGAATGCGGTCGACCTGAAGGTCTTTCGAGGCCAATGTCACCGCCACGCTCGCGTCGATGCGGAGCAGACTCTTCCAAAAGTCTACTTTGGCAGGATTGGTGGTCGAATGCCGTTGTTGAGTATCCGTCGACATAGTTTTGGCCTAGATGCGCAGGGCTGTGATTTCGGCTTATCGGATTGTCCGACTGGGAAACTGAAACGGATCTGCGATAATTTTTAAAGTTCCCTATACTGGTCTCTTGTTCGAGTTCGCCGTCAGCAGCGATCCGAGCGGGTTCAGCCCCCCTACCTGTGGTTTGTAATAAATAATGACGATCGCAACCGAGCCCCTTCCCTTTGCTCCTTACCGAGAGCTGAGCAACGAACACCTGAGCGAGCGCATTCGCGCCGCGAAGGAAACGCTGGGATCCAGTTTGTTGATTCTGGGGCACCATTACCAGCAGGACGAAGTCATCGATCACGCCGATTTGACCGGTGACTCGTACCAGTTGAGCAAACTGGCGGCCGACAGCGCCGAGTGCCGCTCGATCGTCTTTTGCGGTGTCCACTTCATGGCCGAAACCGCAGATATTCTCGCGAATCGGCCCGAGAAAATTGCCGAACGGGGAGGCGCCCGCGTTCGAGTCGTACTACCCGACATGGCGGCGGGCTGCTCCATGGCGGACATGGCGGCCATCCGCCAGGTCGAAGCAGCTTGGGACCAACTCGGCGAGGTCATCGATACCGAAGACCTCACTCCCGTCACCTACATCAATAGCGCCGCAAGTCTGAAAGCGTTTTGCGGCAAACATGGCGGGATTGTCTGCACTAGTAGCAATGCGAAAGCGGTTCTGGAGTGGGCCTTCCAACGACGCAAGCGCGTCTTCTTTTTTCCGGATCAGCATCTGGGACGAAACACATCCCTCAAAATGGGAATCACCAACGACCAAATGCCGGTCTGGAATCCACACGAAGATTCCTTGGGTGGAAACAGCAAAGATACGATCGAAAACTCCCGCGTCATCCTTTGGAAGGGACATTGTTCGGTGCACCAAATGTTCCAAGCGGAGCACGTTCATTCCTTCCGCAAACGGATCGAGGGAATCCAAATCCTCGTCCACCCGGAATGCCCTCAGGAAGTGAACGACATCGCGGATATCTCCGGCTCTACAAGCAAGATCATCGAAACCGTTCGCAAGGCCCCCGCAGGCACCAAATGGGCGATCGGCACCGAACTGCACCTGGTCAATCGGCTGAAAAAAGAACATCCCGAGCAAGAAATCCACTTCCTCTCACCGCTGGTCTGCATGTGTGCCACGATGTATCGAATCGATTTACCACACCTTTGCTGGAGCCTTGAGAATCTCGTTGCAGGAACCATCGTGAACGAAATCCAGGTCAAAGAGGATGTGTCGCGATGGTCGTTGATCGCTCTCGAGAGAATGCTTTCTGTGAAGTAGTGAACGACTCGCTTCAGACTTGGGGCTGGCAGGAAGGGGATGAGCTTCCCACCGCGGCGTATGTGCACATCCCGTTTTGCCGCCACCGGTGCGGCTACTGCAACTTTTCGCTCCTCGCCAACCGAAGCGACTTGTACGAACGCTTTCTCGTGGCTCTCGAGCGAGAGCTAACGGGGTTGCAGGTTCCTCGCTCGGTCCAAACCCTTTTCCTAGGAGGTGGAACGCCGTCGATCCTCCCCTTGCCATTGCTGTCGCGATTGCTTGAGCTTCTGCAGGCTTGGCTACCGATCGCACCCGCTACCGATATCGCTTCCTCCATCGTCTCGCCCGCGTCGGAGTTCTCGATCGAATCCAATCCGCTGGACATCACACCTGCGTTCTGCGAGATCTGTGTTCAGCATGGGATCGATCGCATCAGCATCGGCGGCCAATCCTTTCAATCCCACAAACTGCAGCAACTGGAACGCGACCATACGCCCGCTCAACTGCTCCATGCAATCGAGATTGCGCAAGAGCACTTTGCTCGCGTTTCCGTCGACCTCATCTTCGGTGCTCCCGACGAATCCATCGATGACTGGTGCAGCGATCTCGACACATTGATCGCTGCGGGCGTCGGGCATGTCTCCACTTATGGCCTGACGTACGAGAAAGGAGCCAAATTCTGGAGTCTCCGTGAAAAGGGAGCACTCACTCCCATCTCGGAAGATTGCGAATTGCGCATGTACGAGGACGCCATCGACCGACTCACGGCCGCGGGATTTGTCCATTACGAAGTCTCAAACTTCTGCCGACCGGGGGACCAATGCGTGCACAACCAAACCTACTGGCAAGGTCGACCGTGGTGGGCTTTCGGTCCTGGCGCTGCCCGCTACGTGGGGAATCGCCGAAGTGTCAATCATCGAAGCACCCTCGAATACATCAAACGGCTGGAATCGAACAGGCTGCCGGTTGACGAGGCGGAAGACTTGAACATGGACCAGCAACTTCGAGAACGTTTCGTTTTCGGCATGAGACAGTTATGTGGAGTTCCATGGGAATCTTGGAAAAACCAAGGGCCCGCGGAAACGAATGCGGAGATCGATCGTTTGATCGAACGCCACGTCGACCAAGGCTGGATGCAACGCGTGGAGGACCGTATCGCCCTGACTCGAATGGGCTTGATGGTGAGCGATAGCCTTTGGAGCGAGTACTTGTAATGAATCTTGCCAAAATACAAGTTTGGTGCGATGTCGGCGGCACCTTTACTGACTGCATCGTTCGCTTTCCCGATGGACAGCGCAAATCGATCAAAGTGCTGAGCCACGGTGTAGTGCAAGGCGTGATTGCGAACCGAGATCCCGATGGGAAGTTTACGGTATCGGGCCGCAACGACGATCCGAATGCGTTCTGGTTAGGTGCAACGCTTTGCTTCTTTGACACGAAGGGACACGCATGTGGTGAATCGACTTGTTCCGAATACCGCAATGGAACGTTCTCGTGTTCTCCGCCTCTACTGCCACAATCGCATTCCGTCGAAATCCGCAGCGGTATGGAAGCCCCCATCCTGGCGACTCGACTTTTGCTGGGAATCGCTCCCACGCAGTCTCTCCCGCCCCTATCGATTCGGCTGGGAACCACTCGAGGCACCAACGCACTTTTGACCCGAACAGGTGAGCGGACATTGTTTGTCACCACAAAGGGTTTTGCAGATCTACTGGCCATCGGCTACCAAGAACGTCCGTCTCTCTTTGAATTGTCGGTTTGCAAGAGACCCGTTCTCTACGATCGCGTGATGGAGATCGAGGAACGACTAGATGCCGCGGGAAACGTGAGCATCGCTATGGACTTGGAGCAGGCCCGCGCGCAGCTGAAGCGAGCTTACGACGAAGGCTATCGGACCCTCGCAGTCTGTTTCATCCATGCCTATTTGCAACCGGAGCACGAGCGGGCCATCTATCGCTTGGCGGAGGAGATCGGCTTTCACCATACGGTGTTGAGCCATGAGGTAGCGCCGATGATCAAAGCGGTGTCGCGAGGAGAAACGACCGTGCTGGATGCGTACCTCACTCCGATCATCCAAACGTATTTGCATCGCGTTCGCGAGCAATTTCAACAGGCCGACGCCGACGATCTTCTTATCATGACCAGCGCGGGCGGATTGGTGCGGGCGGACGAGTACCGCGGAAAGGACAGCGTTCTTTCTGGCCCCGCTGGCGGTGCGGTGGCCCTCCAATCCCTCGGCAAATCGCTTGGGTTCCCCCAACTCGTTGGATTGGATATGGGGGGGACCAGCACGGATGTATGCCGAGTCGATGGTGAACTCGACTTGGAATTCGAAACCGTCAAAGCGGGCGTCCGAATGATGACCCCTACACTCCGAATCCACACGGTGGCCGCAGGTGGTGGGAGCATCTGTTGGTTCGATGGCGTTCAGTTGCGAGTCGGTCCGCAAAGCGCAGGATCCCAACCCGGCCCCGCTTGCTACGGCCGCGGCGGGCCATTGACGGTTACCGATTTGAACGTCCTCGCCCAGCGGATCCGACCGGAGTCTTTCCCCTTCCCGCTCGATGTCCCAGCAGCCCAACGCGCATTGCAAGACGTTCTCCAATCTCTCAATGCTACGCGTCCTGAGTCCCCCATGAGCGAATGGATATTGATCGAAGGCTTTCGAACCATCGCCAACGAACATATGGCGAGCGCGGTGCGCACCATTTCCATCTCACAAGGAGCCGATCCGCGCGAGCATGCGCTGGTTTGCTTTGGGGGCGCCGCGGGTCAGCATATTTGCCAAATTGCCGAGCAGCTCGGGATGACCACGATCCTGGATCCGCCGCAAGCAGGTTTGCTGAGCGCCGTTGGTATGGGATTGGCAACCAAACAACAAACACAATCCACTCCGGTGTATCAATTGGTTAAGAATCTGGATGCCGGTTGGTTCGAAAAGATTCAAAGCGTGCTGATTGCCCCGGAGTTTCGGGCCAGCGACCAGTGGACTACCCAACTTCGTATAGAAGCGAGGTTTGCAGGAACCGAAGGAACCATTGCCTTGCGATGGACCGCAGAGCATTGGTCCCCTCACCGATTGGAGCAGCTCTTCCGGGAGGAACATCGCAAGCGATTTGGGTACGATCGCCCCAATCGCGAGGTGGAGATCGCGGTAATGCACGCATCGATTGCCTCGAAACCCCTTCGCGAACCCGCCCCCCAATCGATGGAGGAGGGTAATACCTGGATTCGCTCCACCTCCCTATGGCTTGATCGCGAGGAGATGGAGATCGGAGCGACGTATATAGGGCCGCTGATCGTTGTTTCCTCAGGGAGCACGACGTGTATCGACCCAGGCTGGAGAGGGACTGTGCTAGGGGATCGAACGCTCCTTATCCGCAAACAGTCCGTCGACAGCCCTGAGAACGCCCTTCCGTCCTCGGCAATTCCACAGGCTCGAACCGAGCGAATCGTCGACCCCGTCCAAAGAGAAGTCTTTGCGCAACGCTTGAGCGCGATTGCAACGCAGATGGGAACCGTTCTCGAACAAACAGCGATCAGCGTCAACGTCAAGGATCGCAAGGACTTTAGCTGCGCCGTATTCCATCGTTCAGGTGATCTCATTGCCAACGCGCCGCACGTCCCTGTCCACCTTGGGGCCATGAGCGCGACCGTTCAAGCTGTGTGCGATCAGTTTCGCGATATGAAAGCCGGCGACTGCTTTATAACCAATGATCCGTATCGAGGTGGTTCCCATTTGCCAGACGTAACCGTCATTACTCCCGTATTCGCAAATCGGGATGAAGAAAATGCGGAGCCAGATTTTTTTGTCGCTTGCCGAGCCCACCATGCCGAGATCGGCGGTATCGCCCCCGGTTCGATGGCTCCCAACGCGACCTGTTTGGCGCATGAAGGAGTTCTCATCCCACCGATGCGCATCGCCGACGGCGGGACAGATCGCAGCGGGGATGTTGAACGCTTGCTCCGTGAGGCCGAATACCCATCCCGAAATGTGGAAGAGAATTTGGCCGACATTGCAGCGCAACAAGCCGCGAATCAATACGGATGCGAAGCGCTTCAAGAGTTAGCCCGCCGCTATGGCGTTCGCATGATGGAAAGCGTCATGGAGGATATCCAAGCCGCCTCGCAGCAAAAAACAGAGCAATGGATTGCTAGCCTGCCGGAGCAACCGATGCGGTTTTTGGATTGGATGGACGATGGAACACCGATCGCCGTGAGTATTACGAAGACGAGAGACCGGGATCAACATTGGCGTTTACGTATCGACTTCTCCGGAACAGGTCCCGAGTCGCGGGGAAACCTCAACGCCAACCCCGCCATCGTCACGGCCGCGACGATTTATGTGATTCGTTGTGCGATCGCGGACGATCTTCCGTTGAACTCGGGAGTCATGCGGTGCATCGACTTGTTCATCCCTCCCGGAATTCTCAATCCATCTCGTCGCGAGCTGCCGGATCGCTTGCGAGGCCCGGCGGACGGGGAGCTCCTTCCGTCCTTGGAAGGAGACTATTGGCCGGCAGTCGCGGGGGGGAACGTCGAGACCAGTCAGCGGGTCGTCGATTGCTTGCTCGGCGCCCTCGGCTTAGCGGCCTTGAGCCAAGGCACAATGAATAACTTTCTCTTTGGAAATCAGTCGTTTGGTTATTACGAAACGATCGGAGGAGGGGCGGGGGCGACCGCGACGCATGCAGGGGAGAGCGCCGTTCACACGCATATGACGAACACGAGACTGACCGATGTCGAGATCTTGGAAAAGCGATATCCGGTGCGATTGGTTCGTTTTCGAGTGCGCCGTGGAAGCGGTGGAGCGGGTCAGCAACCGGGCGGAGAGGGAATCGAGCGGGAGGTGCAAGCCCTCGTTCCGTTGACCGTCTGCTTGGTCACGAGCCGACGCGGGGAGTATCCCCCTCAAGGCCTTGCGGGCGGGTCTGCTGGAAAGCCAGGGGAGAATTGGTGGATTCGTGCGAACGGGGAGTCGAGCCGCCTTGGTAGCAACGCCCAAATCGACATTGAAGCGGGAGACTCCATCCGCATCCTAACCCCCGGCGGCGGCGGCTACGGCCCACCACTTCGTTCGGACGGGTGATAGGCTTTCCGTGGTGAGCAACCGATCTCGCGCCGCGCTCATCGCCGCTCGGACTTCATGGATTCCACCACCGACGAATTGTCAAACACTCGATGGGAGCCTTTGATGCCTCTCCGATAATGGGCTTCGGTTATTGATTGGAGCGGATCGCTGCATCCATGGAGGTATGGACCGGCGACAAGCCATAGCTGCAATCCATCGAAACAAGAGGCATGCAATGAAGTTAATTCTCGCCGACCAGCGCGCAGCGAAATTGAAATACTTAGAACATTTCCTTGTCAGTTCCGGTCACGACGTAACGGCAGTCCAGGATGGGGTAGGGTGTCTCGAATCACTGCGGCAATCGATTCCGGACGTACTGGTTGTGGCTGCGGGATTGCGATGGGGTGGAACCGATGGCGTGCTGGATGTGATGTTTCATTCCCGCAAAATGCGAGACACTCCCGTTCTCCTTCTCTTAGATCATCGTTCCGAATCGCAACTCCATCGACACCCCATGGTCCTATCGATCTTGAGGACTCCGTTCCAGCCCTCCGACCTGGAGCGGCTCTTGGTCTTTCTTTACCTGGTGAATCAGAACTCGCAAATCGAAGACAACCTATGCCTCCGTTCGAGTTCAATCATTCCTAGAAGAAACTACAACCGAGCGTTTGGACCTGTTTGAAGCTTCGAATTTCAACAACAAAAAGAGTGGTGAGATCCAATCACATCAACCCTTTGGAGAGTAATAAAGCAATGGACACTTTTCAAGAACGAGAGCTGCGACATCTTCTAGAGAAACACCCTGGCCCTAACATTTCGCTGTATATACCTACGCATCGCGGGGGATCGCAAATGGACGTCATACGGTTTCGCAATGCCGTCCATCAAGCGCAGGAGAAATTAATTGCTACGGGAATGAAGGCTGCAGAGGCAAGAAGATTATTGGATGCCATCGAATTGTTACGAAGGGATGAAGAATTCTGGAAGCACACGAGCGATGGTCTCGCAGTTTTCGGAAACAAAGACTTTCTCAATGCCTACCGTTTGCCTTGGCCTTTCGAAGAGCGTTTGGAGGTAGGAGACCTCTTTCTCATTACTCCACTTCTCGCGTCGCTACACGAGGACCGGCGATACTTCGTCTTAGCTCTCAGCCAGAATCAGGTTCGTTTGCTAGAAGGTACTCGCCATTCGGTTCGAGAAATCAAGGTGGAAGGGCTCCCTCCAAATATAAAAGAGGCGATGCAAAATCATGATCGAGACAAGGCCCTCACCCTTCACACTAGGCCCAAGCCCGGAATCGGATGGGGTGCCATTTTCGAAGGGCATGGCACAGGTATCGATGATGCAAAAGACGAATTAAGTCTATTCTTCCGACAGATCGATCAAGCCCTTCACTCCGTGCTCCGCGGCGAATCGGCGCCACTCCTCTTGGCTGCAGTCGGTTATTTGCATCCGCTTTACAGAGAAAAAAACACGTACGCACACCTATCGGATCTCGGTATCGTAGGCAACCCAAAGCAGTGGAGCGACGATGAGATTCGCGATCGAGCGTGGAATCTTGTGGAACCTGACATCCGTCAGAGTGTGAATGCCAAAGTCGCAGAATTCCATGCGCATCCATCGTCCGGCAAAGCCATTTCGAACACGTTTGAGATCCTGCATTGCGCCACCAAGGGCAATATCGAGACTCTCTTTGTGAATCGCGATCGATCCATACGCGGTTGCCCCCCCGCGCCAGGTGGCGAGTGGATTCTCCACGAAAGCCCCCAACAAGGCGATGAGGACCTTGCGAATGATGCAGCCGTTCAGACCCTCCGCCATCGTCATACCGTAGAGGTCCTTTCAGAAGATCAAATGCCCGAAAAAGCTGCACTGGCCGCGATCCTATTCGCACCCGTTTCCTACCAAATGGGATAGACAACCACTTGTCGAACGTATTTTTGCGAACCAATCAAACCGAGGGAGTCAATTATGAAAACGGATTATGAATTAAAACGCGATGTGGAAAGCGAACTGATGTGGGAACCACGCGTCAAGGAGGCAAATATCGGGGTGGCCGTGAAAGAGGGAATAGTGACGTAGAGTGGTAACGTCCCGTCCAACGAACCACCCAGGGCGGAGCCCAGTAGGAATTTTCTTCCCCGCATCGATTATCTGGTCTGGGATTTCATCGATACCCACCTGTCTTCCCTCCGCGTCTCTCCGCGATCTCTGCGGTGAAAGTCTGGGATTGCTGGTAGTTAAGATTGGCTTGGGCGTCGAGGCCACTGACCATTCTTTGAACCGCTTCCTGCATCGCGATCAACGCATGAACTATCGGAAGACCATGGACGGAATCGAAAGTGATTGGAGGATAGGTACTGGAAGGTGAAACCGCTTGAAGCTGAAATTCATCGAGCGACTCCTTCTCCCCAGCCTGAAAGTCTTTCTCGCCATCTGGAAGGGCCGCGGCATTCTCAATGCGGCCCATGCTCTCTTACTTCCTCCATGGCGAGCGTGGCGCCTTGGCGAGAGACTCCGTCCATGTGATGAGCGAAACCTTGTGGCGCAGCACACCGGTTCTCGTGTGGTCCTATTTAGCTTCACGCGGCTCCGTTTGCGCACGCAGTTCTAGTAGGCCGCGAATCCCGGCAAGTGCCTTCGGGGAATAGCGGAATCCACCATTCCCGGCCTCCCGTCGAACGACGAGGCTCGTGTCACTCTACGATTGCAAGAATTTTTCTTTCGCCCGTTCCGGCTCGGTGGACGCAAGGGAAGTTAAAATCGCTTGACGGCGCCGTCGACGATTTCTCTCCTTCATGTCTGGGATACCGAATGCCTCAGGAAAGTGGCAATATTAACCGGCCTATGCGAAGTGAAGGACCGGCCTTGCCAGGAACCCCCTGGCTGTTGAAGGCGAATCTAGTTGAAGCGATGATCGACAAGGCTCGCGAGGCTATTCTAATCCTCGATGAGACCTTCCAGGTACAAATGGCAAATCCATCGTTCCTTCGTCTCGTTCGCCTCACCTTGCCCGATATCCGCGGCCGAGTAATCTTCGAGCTTGGAAGCCTGCAATGGGACATTCCCTCCCTGCATCACTTGCTAGAGGAGCGACTTTCCCAACAGCCAGAAGTGGACGACTGGGAGGTCAAGCTCCCAATTCCACATTGCGGAGTGCGAACCTTTTTGCTGAATGCTCGATGGATCCAGCCTGAGGCAGGCCCCAAACTCCTCTTCCTTTACCTAGACGGCCTCGAAAATCAGAGACCGATTGACGAACAGGATTCCGAATATGCAGAGCGGTTCCAGAGTGTCTTCAAACATACACCTATCGGAATTTCGATTCTGGATCAGTTTGGTCGAATCAAACGATGCAATCCAAGCTTCCTCGCTCTCCTGGGCCAGTCCGAGGAGGGCTGCTTCACCGCCATTTGAGCGAATTCATCGCCATGGAGGATCGGGAAGCCAATGAGATTCAGTTCCGAAAACTGCAATCGAGAGACATTTCGTCCTATGAGTGCGAGTTGCAATTTCAAAGAGTCGCGGGAGAGCCGGTTTGGGTTCGCCAAATTGCGGCCCGTCTGAATGGTCAATCGAAAGGAGTGGCCGAAGTCGTTGTTTTGGCGAAAGACATCAGCAAACGCAAACTCGATGACAGCAGAATTGCTGCCGATCTCCAAGCCATGACCAAGCTTCAAGGAATCGGGGCAATGTTCGTGAGAGGCCGAGATGCCGCGTCCGTTCTCGATGCCATTGTCGATGCGGCGATCTCCATCAACTCCGCTAGTTTTGGCAATATCCAGCTCTTTCATGAGAAGTCCTGTACACTCACCGTTGCGGCTCATCGCGGTTTCCACCCAAGTTGCAAAGAGTTCTGGAATCCGCTCACCCGCGATGGTGTCGCGCATCGAGAAGCACTCCAACACGGAAACCGAGTCATCATCAGCGATATCGAGGAGAACCCTGCCCGTTTCAGCCCCGAAGCCATCCAGGAGCAAAGAGAGGCCGGAATTCGTTCGCTTGTAGCAACGCCACTAACGAGTCGAACCGAACGGCACCTCGGCGTTTTCACCACTTACTACCAGCTCCCACACACCCCCGACGAACGAAATCTCACTCTCCTCGATCTTCTAGCTAGGCAGGCAGCCGACATCATCGACCGGCAAGAGGCTGAAGCAATCCTGCATGATCGAGACGAACGCCTTCAATCGATCCTCGATGCAGCGTCCGACTCGATCGTTTGCATTGACAGTCAAGGCTTCATCACGAGTATCAACGCGGCCACCGAGAAAATGTTTGGATACCAACGTGAGGAGTTGATTGGAAAGAACGTCAAAATTCTTATGCCCGATCCGTATAGCGAGCAACATGACACCTACATAAGGCGATACTTGCAAACCGGTGTGCCGCACGTCATCGGAACTGGTCGTGAAGCCATTGCAAAGCGGAAAGATGGCACCACCTTTCCCATTGACCTCGCGGTAAGCGAAATGGACCACCTTCACCTCTTCACAGGGATCATTCGAGATATCAGCGAGCGAAAAAGTCTTCAACATGACATTCTCGCCATCGCAGATGAAGAACAGCGGCGGATACGCCAGGACTTGCACGATAGCGTACAACAAGAATTGGCTGCCGCAGGGTTGGTTACGCAAACACTCCTGCGTTACCTTGACCGCCACCACGACGCACTTCCCACATCCTTCACAGCTTCATGCAAAAGTCTTGCAGAGAAAATCTTTTCGAGCATCAGCCGAGCTCACCGCGAAGTTCGTGAGATCTCGACGGGATTGGTTTCGTTGCCGCATACCCCCACCGCCCTTGTTGACTCCCTTCGAGAGTTGGCAGCCAGGACGGACGAAATCGAGGGCATCCACTGCGCTTTTGCTTGCGACACCCCAGGAAAGACAATCAGCATCGATGCCACTCATTTGTATCGGATTGCTCAAGAAGCGGTCACCAACGCTCTCAAACACTCCCAACCAGAACATATCCTTATCAAACTGACCACCGATGAATCCCAACACACCCTTGAAATTGCCGACGATGGAAAAGGATTCGATACCAACCTCCAAGCGAGTGGAATGGGGATCAAAACCATGCGTTATCGGGCCGGATTGATTGGAGGCACCCTTTCTATTTGTCCCGTCGAAAATGGTGGGACGTTGGTTTGTTGTCGAATTCCGAGGAATCATGATGCAAATGACAAGCAGCGTATTGAAAGATGAGTCCGCTCCTCCTGCCAGGGTTTTGATCGTCGACGATCACCCGGTCATGCGAGACGGAATCGCAACCCAAATCTCCCATGAACCCGGACTGACCGTCCGCGGAGAAGCGGACGATGTCGAACCGGCATTGTTTCTCGCCCGAGAACGATCCCCCGATCTCATCATCGTGGATATCTCCCTCAAAACAGGAAGCGGTATCGACTTGATCAAGCGATTACGGGAACGCAATCCGACGACTAGGATCCTGGTATCGTCCATGTATGACGAATCGCTTTATGCAGAACGCTCCCTTCAAGTGGGTGCGATGGGATATGTCAACAAACAGAATGCAGGCGAAACGCTGATCACAGCCATACGACGCGTGCTAGATGGAAAAACCTATCTCAGCCCCGAAATGACAGCTCGCATCCTGAAAAGCCGCATCGGAGGAATGACCGTTATCGGAAAGTCCCCGCTCGAATCGCTGTCGAATCGCGAAATGGAAGTCCTCACGCTTATTGGACATGGCAACACCACGGGCAACATTGCTGAGAAACTCTTTTTAAGCGTTCACACGATCGACACGTACCGAGAAAAATTGAAAACGAAATTGAATCTCTCCACTGGTGCGGAACTCAATCGGTTCGCTGCTCAATGGGTTCTTGAAAATGGATAATAGCAGTCGATCATCGCAGCGCGGTCCGCTCGCCCATTCCTACCTTCGGGCACCGGACTTGCAACTTAAGCCGATTAGTATTTTCCACTATTGAGGAATCAAGACCGCCCCGATGGCTGGATCTTAAGGAACAGAAATAATCGCGATCAAGAACGTCGTTATGCATAGCGCATCGCACGAACAGTTTCTTGAACATGATTCACAATGAGGAGATCCATACAATGGCGGGAATGATGTGCACTCGAAAAACCGGTGAGATGGCAACTCGTCCATACCGAAGATGGTTAGCCCCATTCCAAGACTTGGAAGATGTGCTGGAACGATTCTGGGCCGATCAAGGCAATGGAGTGGGGGTTCCTTTATTTGCCCCTCCCCTCGATATGACCGAGAAGGATGGCGAAATCTTGCTACGAATGGACCTTCCTGGAATTGATGCAAAGGACATCGACATTCAAGTCAATGGAAGCCAGCTTACCATCAGCGGAGAACGGAAGGAGGAGAAAGAGGAATCGGGAGAAACCTACCATCGAGTTGAGCGTCGATCTGGGAGATTCTCTCGTTCGGTCCTGCTCCCGTGCCACCTACAGGAAAGCAAAGTGGACGCTCGGTACGTCAATGGTGTTCTCAGCATTCGATTGCCTAAGACAGCCGAGGCGACTTCGAAGCACATCGTCGTGAAGACCTAGTCCCGTACGCTCCGATTAAAGGAACAGAAGGAGGAGCATGCTCTTTGGCTAGCCCCCTTTGCGCCTTGCGAGAATCAGCCTGCTCCAATCACCACCACCCTCGCCTCTCCGCAGTTTATCCTACTTTGGCGAATAACCGCTTTGCACGCACCGACTTTTGGGGAGTCGCAAATCGGAAAGACAGAAGAAGGTTGCTCGCGACGGCACAAAGCTCGCAACGGGAGGTAACGCGAAGCATCCCGCTCTTTCTCACTCCTCTGCGCCGTTGCGCCTTGGCGAGAAACAACCCACTATCGCCCCCACCCTCCCCTCCTCGCCTCTCCGCGGTTTATCCTACTTTGGCGAATAACCGCTTTGCACGCACCGACTTTTGGGGAGTCGCAAATCGGAAAGACAGAAGAAGGTTGCTCGCGACGGCACAAAGCTCGCAACGGGAGGTGACGCGAAGCATCCCGCTCTTTCTCACTCCTCTGCGCCGTTGCGCCTTGGCGAGAAACAACCTACTATCACCCCCACCACTCCGCCTAAAAACGAAAAAGGCCGGGAAATCCCGGCCTGATTAGATGTTTGGAGTGCCCCCGCAAGGACTCGAACCTTGGACCCGATGATTAAGAGTCATCTGCTCTACCAACTGAGCTACAAGGGCAATGGCACTCTGCAATTTGGGCTGCAGATGCGTAGTTTTAGCCGGCTTTTGGCGGCTTGCAAGACCTCTTGGCAGCATTCGACGAGGGGGAGGCGCCAAGCCCTTTGCGATTAAACCAGCCGTCCAGATAAAGGCCAGAATATCCGAACAACTCGTAAAATCTCTAAAGTTCTGTTGACCGCAGCCACGATGTTTGGAGATACTTTAGGCAATCTGCGCCGGTGCGGCAAAAAAGACCGCATCGGCTTCCCGGTCGCTCGGTTCTCCAAGGAATCCTGCGATCCCATTTTCATGTCCTGGTGCGAGGGTTTTTGCAATCGAAAGAGAACGTATTCAAACGCGAGTCAACAATCAGATCCGTATTTCTCCAGTGCGGGTTATCGGTCCCGACGGCACCCAGTATGGGGTGATCCCGACCGACGAAGCACTCAATCGGGCTCGCGACGCTGGTTTGGATCTTGTCGAAGTGGCTCCCAACGAGAAGCCACCCGTGTGCCGAATCATGGACTTCGGCAAATACAAATACGAGAAGAGCAAGAAAGCGGGGGGGAAGACCCACCAAACGAAGACCAAAGAAATTCGTTTGAGACCCAAGACGGGGGACCACGACGTGGAAACCAAGGTCCGCCAAGCCATCGGATTCTTAAAGCACAAAGACAAGGTGCAGGTTTCGGTTATTTTCCGCGGTCGCGAAATGGCGCACGTGGATGAAGGTCGTCGCGTCATGGAGAGCGTTCTGCAAGAGCTCGCGGAGTACTCCAAAATCGAGCAACCACCGTTGCAACAAGGCAAGAAGATGATTGCGATGGTCGCTCCTAAGTAGGGACTTTGGGTAGGAACTTTGGCAAGTGAGTAGTTTGGGTTTCGTTTTGTCGTAGAGATGGATGGTTAGTTATGCGGCTTGTTCGTTTCGCCCGGCCCGATGAGTCCATCGGCTGGGGTTTGCAGGTTCAGTACGGAATCCAAGACCTCACGCTCGCCGATCCCACGCTTCCTCTCTCGACCGTCGAATTGATTTCCAAGTGGAAGACTTACCTTCCACGTATCCAAAGCCTGGCGAAGAAACTGGGGACAAGCGAGCAACCGCTGCGCATCCTTTGCCCCCTCGATACCCCTCGCAAGATCCTGTGTATCGGACTCAACTACCGAGACCATGCTATCGAGACCAAGGCTCCCATCCCCGATGAGCCGATTGTTTTCTGCAAGATGCCGACCGCGATGATCGGCCCAGATTCCCCGATTGTCTTGCCCCCTGTCAGCCACGAAGTGGACTTCGAGGCCGAACTTGTGCTCGTGATCGGACATACCATGAAATCGGTGACCGAAGCCGATGCGACGGCAGGCATTTTCGGTTATTCGGTCGGGCACGATGTTTCAGCGCGCGATTGGCAAAAAGGGAAACCTGGCAAGCAGTGGTTCCTTGGAAAGTCCTTCGACACGTTCGCGCCTCTTGGACCTTCGATCGTGACGGCGGATGAAGTTCCCGACACGAGCTGTCTTCGCATCCAATGCCGCATCAATGGCGAAACGATGCAAGACTCGACGACCCGCGAACTCATCTTCCACCCCGCCCAATTGGTCGCGTATATCTCCCAGGTCATGACGCTGGACCCAGGCGACGTCATCTATACCGGTACTCCCCCTGGAGTCGGCATGGCCCGCACTCCCCCTCGTTTTCTGCGTGACGGGGACGTGGTCGAGATCGAGATCGAATCCGTCGGGGTCCTTAGCAATCCAGTCGTCCAAGGTTAATAACCAACTGCTGCACCTGGGATTACTAAAAAAAGAACCGCGGAGATGTTTCCACGGCTCTAAGATGCTTTTTGCTGGTCGTGCTTTCCGGGCAGCAGCCCCCGGGTGTTAGCCCATCTCCACGCGTCGGCGGCCCAATTGTTCCTGCAATCGCTGAACGATGCTGGTGTGCATTTGGCTAACGCGGCTTTCGCTCAGATCGAGCGTCGCACCGATTTCTTTCATCGTCAATTCCTCGTAGTAGTAGAGGATGATGATGAGACGCTCATTGCGATTGAGCCCCTTGGTCACCAATCGCATCAAATCGCTCTTGCTGATGCGGCGAGTGGGGTCTTCGCTCCGTTTATCTTCGAGGACGTCGATTTCGCGGACATCCTTGTAGCTGTCGGTTTCGTACCACTTCTTGTTGAGAGACACCAAGCCGACTGCGGCCGCATCGCTCTTCATCTTTTCAAGCTCGTCGATGGAGATTCCCATGTAGGCCGACAGCTCGTGCGTGGTAGGAGCACGGCCATATTTGGCTTCGAGCAATTTGGTGGCTTCGTTCAGCTTGCTCGCTTTGCTCCGAACCAACCGTGGAACCCAGTCCATTGTTCGGAGTTCATCGAGCATCGCACCGCGGATTCGGGGGACGCAATAGGTTTCGAACTTCACGCCTCGTTCCATGTCAAAGGCATCGATGGCATCCATGAGACCAAAGATACCAGCGCTGATCAGATCGTCCAGCTCGACTCCCTCGGGAAGTTTGGCTCGGAGACGTTCGCCGTTGAAACGTACGAGAGGCATGTAGCGTTCGATGAGAATATTTCTCAAATCCACATTGCTTGGATCCGCTTTGAATTTATTCCAAACGTCCGCAATGTCGATATTCGATGCTACAGTGGTCGCCATCCGATCCTCCGTGATTGCTATGGCAAGTTATCGAGACGCTTTCGAGTCTGTCTCGTTTGATTCGTAAGACCAATTGCCCAACCGATTGCTGGGGAACACAACCGAGCATCCTGCCGGGAAGCGTTCAAGGTCGTCGCGAACGTCAATTCGTCGTGGTGCGTCTCGCGGATGGGGACTCTACCGAGTTGCCTTGGCGAGTTCTACGTCAGTTAACCAAAGATTTGGTGACCCAATTCTCTGCCTTCGCTGAATTACCCATTCCATGCGATTTACTCGCCGGACACACCTGAATTTCGTTGACGCAGCCGCTCGATCGTAGCCCGGTAGTTCCACTCGATGCTCTGCCGGACGATTGTCTCGGCCGTTTTTCCAACGACCCAGCCAATCACCGCGAAGACAAAAAGCATGGAAATCCCCCGAACCAAGATATCCTCTGCAGGAGCCGACATCAGCAGTCCATAGCCAATACAGCTTGCGAGCGCTAAGCAACCCAAGCAAGCGGCGTAGGAACGACCCATGTTGACCTCCAAAGGGGACACCTCGAGCGACCTCTCGCGTCGTAGTGATACGACATGAGACACGAGACCCGTAAAAGAGGTATCGGCAGCGGATGGCCCGGTTCTTCAGCCTGTTGCGAAAAAATTCAAGTTTCGGTCGAATGGCGTCTGTTACGGTTTAGCGTCCTTACCAAACCCCCTCGGAGCAGCGTCGATCTTATGGCCAAGCAGCATGCACCCCGGTTTCTCGCATTGGTGGAGAGTATCCGCTCGAGCGTTCGCGAATGCACCATCGACCAGCTCAAACGAAAGATCGATGCCCAGGAGTCCTTTCACTTGATCGACGTGCGAGAAGAAAGCGAATTCGCCGCGGGACATATCCCAGGAGCTGTGCATCTGGGGAAAGGAATTATTGAAAGAGACATCGAAGCGACGATTCCTGACATCCACGCACCGATTCTCCTTTACTGCGGTGGAGGGTTTCGATCCGCTTTGGCCGCCGATAACTTGGCTAAGATGGGCTATACCGATGTGACCAGCGTGGACGGGGGATGGCGAGGATGGACCGACGCCGGTTACCCGACCACCAAGTAACGGAATCTTCTGAGTATGCGTGTCGAATCCCGCGCCGGTGGCTACAAAGTCACCGTGCCGTGCAAGATCAATCTCTTTCTCGAAGTGCTCGGGAAGCGATCCGATGGTTACCACGACCTGGACACCGTCATGCTCGCCGTCTCCCTTTGCGACGAACTTACCTTCCTGCCTGATCGATCGGGAAAATTCCGGCTTGAAGTGTCCTTCGAAGATGGGCATCCACTATCCGATACCGATCCGGCATGGAATGTTCCTGGCGACGAACGCAATCTAGTCGTTCGAGCCATGCGATTGCTCGTCGATCGACTAAGTGTCGAGCCGTTCACCCAGGATCACGATGCCTCCAAGAGTCTCGGTGGATCGATCCATCTCCACAAGCGGATTCCCTCGATGGCGGGCCTGGGAGGGGGAAGTGCCGATGCGGCAGCAGCCCTCTGTCTTGCGCTGCTGGCCTTAGCCCCATCGCTTGATTCCATGCCTCGCGCGTGGGATCGGTTGCTGCAATGCGCGAGGGAGCTTGGGAGCGACATCAATTTCTTTTTGGAAGGGGCCAATCAGAACGATTGTTGGTTAGCCCACTGCCACGGTCGGGGAGAGAAAGTCAAACCTTTGGCCGGGAATCTATCCGATTGGTCGATCGTGCTCGCCCATCCCCCGGTGGGCTGCGGAACTGCGGAGGTTTTTTCGAAAGTACGCGTAATAGGGAGAGAACAGCGTTCGCCCGCAAAGCTTATCAAGGCGCTATCATGCAATAATGCCGAGGAAGCCGGTAAAGAGCTTTACAATGCATTGGAGTACCCAGCGAATCAGGTCACTGACTGGATTTCGCGTGCGGGTAGATGGATTGATCGTTATGATCAGTTCGGTCAAGCCTTATCCGGGAGCGGTTCAGCCCGATTTTGCTTGTGCCGAAGCTGGGAACAAGCCGAGAGAGTAGCTAGGGAATTGCAGAGTCAGTGTGCCGTGCGCGCTTACGCAGTGCGACCATGGTGCCAGCCACATCCAAAGGGGTTCACGCAGATCGCAGCGGGGCGATCCCCATAGCGAGTCGTTGTTGGTCGAGAATGGAGTGCGGGAAACGATGGAAATCACCGAGGTTCGAATCAAGTTGATGGAGGATTCCGAGGACCGGCTCCGAGCCTTCTGCTCGATCACGATCGATCAATGCTTCGTTATCCGAGATTTGAAGATTATCGAAGGAACCAACGGACCGTTCGTCGCGATGCCGAGCCGGAAAATGTCCGCTCGATGCGGTCGTTGCGGAAATAAGAACCATCTGCGCAGCCAGTACTGCAACCAATGCGGCGCACGGCTTCGTGGCCCGCAGGATTTGCGCGACGTCGAAGGGGGGAACCCTAACAAACTCTACGCGGACATCGCTCACCCCATTAACCAAGCTTGCAGGGATCTCATTCAAAGCTCGGTCATCGGCGAATACATGCTCGAACTGGAGCGTGCCAAATTGCCCGGGTACAAATCCAGGTACGACGACGAGTATGCCGATAGCGGGCCTGAAGGAAATGAAGGTTCGATGGGCGGTCACAGCGTCCCGAAGCCCCATATGTTAGAGCGGCCGCCAACCTCCAGCTCCAAGCACGAGGACAAAAAACACTTCGGCGACGGGATCTTTGAAGGCTAACCCCTGCCAAATCCACCACCTGTCGTCCACGTTCGCTATGATGGCGTGGATCGATCGTTTCTTGGGTATGGCTCCACCGCACGCTCGCCTCTAGCCCCTACCCATCGGTTCACGCATAGACCTTGCTGCGGGGAGCCCTCTGCGCACGCCTTTTTCTGCAAGGACCACTCGGGTGAATCACGACAGAACACGCCGTCTTCGTTCCATTCTCTATGTCATCCAGCAATTGGATGAGTTCTCCCCCACCACGGCAAAGCTGCAATGCAGCGACGCGACACCAGCCTATGTGACCCGAGTCCTCAAACAGCTGGCACAAGCCGGGCATTTGGACCGATTCCAAGAGGAACGCCAAGAGGTTTATCGCTGGTCAAAATCCAAGCCGTTGGATCCAGATCAGTGGGTGAATCAGCAGGTGTACGGGGATCAAGTGAAACAATCCCCCGAGCAAGACCGCCCTCGAGAACAGTTGATGCTTCACGGGCCAAGTTCGCTGACCGATGCCCAACTCCTCGCGATCTTGATACGCGTCGGAGTCCCTGGCGATTCGGCCGTCCAAGCGGGGCGACGCATTGCCAATCAATTTGCAGAGACCGCTTTATCGGGATTGCCCGATGCAAGCGTGTCCGAGTTGCGTCTGATCAGCAAGGCGATTCGCAAGGACAGCTACGCCCAGATCATGGCGGGAGTTGAGTTGGGGCGGCGCATTGCGATGCTGCGCGATCAGAACACCAAAGCCCCTGTTCGAATTCGCGGATCGGAGGATGCCATTCAATACTGCATGAAAGCATTCCATCGATTGGCGATCGACGGGAAACAGGAAGAGTTTCACATCGTGACCCTCGATACCCAGCTTGGACCGATCCGAACCCATCACATCACCACCGGCACGCTGGATGCCAGCCTCGTCCACCCTCGCGAAGTCTTTCGCGCAGCGATTCGAGATAGCGCTTCGGCTATCCTCTTGGTCCATAACCATCCCTCCGGCGATCCCACCCCGAGTCGAGAAGATCGCGCGGTGACGGATCGATTGAGTCAAGCGGGAGAACTGATCGGCATCCGAGTCCTCGATCATATCGTGGTTGCTAAAGAACGAGGCCGCAGTGTGCTCGCCGGTTGATTCCTCCTTGGGTTGAATCCTTCTAGTACGGTCGCATCGCTCGTGCATTTCGTTGCTTTCGCCTGGCGCTACCTGTAGATTGGTCGATTCGCGTCTACGACTTCTGCGCCTAACGAAAGCGATGCAATGAAACAGGAAACATCGGTGGGCTGGATCGACATGGCAGCCATCATGCGGATGGATAATCTGCAGTGGCGAGCCAAGCGAATCGTCGATGGATTTCACAGCGGGTTGCATCGTTCGCCGCGACACGGATTTTCGGTGGAGTTCAGCGAGTATCGTCCCTTTAGCGTAGGGGACGACCCTCGGACCATCGACTGGAAACTCTTCGCCCGCAGCGATCGCTATTACATCAAGAAGTTTGAAGACGAGACCAATCGACGTTGTTACTTGGTCGTCGATCAAAGCCATTCGATGCGTCATGGAACGGTGGGCTATTCCAAACTCGATTACGCACGAACGCTAGCGGCCACCCTGGCCTATTATTGGAATCAGCAGCGCGATGCCGTCGGGTTGATCACCTTCGATCAAACCATTGCAGATGTGCTCCCAGCGCGCTACCGCACCGGGCAATTGAAACGCATTCTGACCATGCTCAGCCGCGAATCGGCAGGAGCTGCGACCGACTTGGAGGCACCCCTGAAGCATCTGGCGGAGATTGTTCGCCACCGAAGCCTCATCGTCATCATCTCCGATTTTTTGGTCCCCCCTGAACCTCTCCGACAAGCCTTGGGATTCCTCGGAGCGCGGCGCCATGAGATCGTGCTACTGCAAACGCTGGATCCCTCCGAAAAGCGATGGTCGTTCGATAAACCCGTGATGGTGCAGGACCTGGAATCGGGCCGTGAGATCTTCGTCGACGCGGCTCAAGCCCAAAAGCAGTACGCCGCCCGATTCGAGCAGCATCAAAAGCAATGGGGCGAGATGGCGGGTACGTTGGGAATCGGGTGGTACTCGCTCGAAACAGAGGAGTCGATTGAACTGGCGCTGTGGGAATTGCTCCAACGACAACAGAGAGCAGGCGGTGGTGGAGCGATCCCCTCGCGCGCGGTGGCCTCGCGTGGAGGAAGCCGATGAACTTCCTCTCCCCTCTTTATGCACTGGCGGCATTGGCGGTGGTCGCTCCTGTTATCTTTCATTTGGTCCGAAGGCGACCGAAGGAAAAAGTCACCTTCAGCAGCTTGATGTTTCTGGCCCCCGCTCCTCCACGCTTGACGCGAAGCTCCCGCATCGACCATTGGGTGCTCCTTCTATTGCGAGCCGCCGCATTGCTTCTGGTGGCTGCGGCGTTCTCACGCCCGTATTGGGATACCCCTACAGCGGGCAATGCGTTGCAGTCTGGCGTAAGACGCGTGATCCTCGTCGATGCCAGCGCCAGCATGCGCCGGGATGGGATGTGGAGTGAAGCCAAAGCAAGAGCCTCGGAGTGGATTCGCAAATCCGCTCCGGGCGATGTCGTCGCAGTCTATGCTTTTCACGAACGAACCGAGCCACTCGTTTCCGTAAGCGAGTCAATGGACACCCGTGAGGGACAGCGCCAGCCCTTGGCACTCCAAGCGATCGATCGCCTTCAACCGACTTGGTTTACCGCACGACTTGGGCAAGCGATCCAATCCGCGCTCGACGCTTCGCAGGTCGATAGCGACGAAGACTCGGAATCTCCCCCCGAGCGGATCGATCTCGTAGTCATCTCCGACTTTCAACAGTCGATGAAGCTCGACGAACTCGCCTCGATCGCTTGGCCGGCCGGCGCGCAATTTCATCCGGTGATCCTTCCGCAGAGCCCGAAGCAAGCCAGCAACGCGCGAGCGATTCTGCTTGAGGACGAAGCGAAATCAGATCCAGAGCTGTCCGAAGTCGCTTCCCTCATTCCCGGGGCAAACGCGGCCACATTTCGAGCCCGGGTCGCAAACGGGCGCGACAGCGAGAACGAACGGTTCCAATTGATGTGGCTCGATTCCCAATCCAAACTCCTCGCGGGAAGCCCACCGCTCGAGTCGACAGTGCTACGCGGGAAATCGCAAATCGTAAGACTGAACTCCATACCAGAAAACGCCGTCTGCCTGGAGCTTCAAGGGGACAGCGTCCCATTTGACAATCGATTTTATTTCGCGCCTAAGAAGAGGATTGCGAAGTCTGTCCTCGCCATCGAGCCATCTCGAAGCGAGCCGATCGAGTCGTTGGGTTTCTTTCTCCAGCAAGTTCCCTTAGGAAATGCCAAGTACGACGTCATTTTGAAACAGGTCATCTCGACCGATGGGGTCGACGAAGAGCAGTGGAAGGATACCGTTCTGGCGTTTGCTTCGGCGCAGACAAGTGTTCAAGACCTGAAGAAGTTGAGGGCATTCGCGGAATCGGGAGGGCATGTGGTTTGGGTTTGGGACCAACCTGCAACCGAGTCCGCTAACGACTTGGGGGGCATCTATCAGCAAGTATTTGGTGCGAACATTGGCCAGATCACCGAGGCGAATGTGAAGCAGTACGCGATGCTCGAAAGAATTCAGTTTTCAAGTTATCTTTTTCGATCGCTGTCAGATCCCAAGTTCAATGACTTTACCAAGATCCGTATCTGGAGACATCGCGATGTCGAGCTTTCAGAACCTGACAAGTGGCAAGTTCTGGCTTCGTTCGACAATCGCATGCCCGCCGTATTCGAACAGAAAGTCGGAGCAGGAAGCTGGACCATTTTTGCTACTGGCTGGCAGCCAATCGAAAGCCAATTAGCTTTATCGAGCAAATTCGTGCCGATCATCGTGAACCGCATCGAAGCTTCGCTCCCAGTCGCGAGCTATGCGAATCAAATGCGGGTAGGTGAATCGATCCGTGTCCCAGCCGAAACGATACTGGAGAATGTGACAAACGGTAGCACCGAAGTGCCGCGATCCAACAGCGAGGTCGAGTGGTTCCCCAAGGAGCCAGGTCTGTTTCGCCTCGTGGGTCCTGGGGAGAGTCAAAGCGAGATCGCGGTGAACATCGCCGAATCCGAATCCGAAGTTGCACAACACGACCTACAACGCATAGCGCAGACCGGCGTTCCACTGTCGGAGCCGGGGGATGGAGAGCGAAACGAGGGGCTTCAAAGACAATTGCGAGCCGTGGAACTGGAATCGAGCCAGAGCAGCTGGCGATGGCTTCTGTGCGGCGTACTGGGACTCATTGGATTCGAGTCTTTGTGGAGTCTTAGACGGCGTACTTCAGAAGGCGCCATGTAGCGAGCCGGTTCGGTCCCAGGCAAGCGACGGGCAAGGCTGATGAGGCGTTTCGCAGCCGCCTCCCAGGCCTAGGACTCTCCACGGGCACGCAAAATGCGGTCCATTTCCGCTGCGATCAGCGCCCCTGCTTTGGCAAGCTCCGCGATTCGGTCGTTGGGGGTAGGTTCCCAGGCATCCAGAGACCAAGGCCAATCCTTGGGAATTCCAAATGTGTCGAACATTCGACGATCTGACGGGGTGGCGTACACCGTTGCGGCCAAAGCCAGCTCGCCATTATCCAACTCGTCGTCCTGTTCGACCGTGCGAGCTGCAAGTTCTTTTTGTCGCCCGAATTCCAAAGCGATCCGTTCCAATCCGTTCACCGTTTTTCTCCTCCGGCGCCTTCAGGTCGTGGTTGCAACTCAACGAACAATGCGTGTGGGCACAATACGAATGGGCGCAATACGACTGGTCGCAGTGCGTGGGTAGAGCGTAGGAAAGGGCTATAGGAAATTTGTGTTATGAAACGGAATTGTGCAAGTTCAATTCCGAGTTGGACCTCAAGAAGACTTCGAATATCGAGCCATTCGGTGGGCGCATTATTATTCGGGTAGGGGTTTGATTTCGGCGGGAAACGGTTGACTCGCGATTTCTACTGGCTCGGAGAACCGTTTGAGCCGGAATGAGAATGCGACGGCAGCGCATCCAAACATCGCGGCGATGCCGCCAGCCAAACCGAAATGGGTCAATGGTCCTCCCTCGGTAGCCTCCCCCACGATAGAGCCCGTGATGGCCGGCCCGATCGCAGTCCCGAAATGCGTTACGGCCGAATTGAGGTTCATAAAGGCACCTCGCAGTTTGGGATTCGAAGCTTGCAGCATCATCGCTTGGGCGGGGACACTCCGGCCGCTCGCGAGCACCATAAAGCAACTCGTCGCGGCCACCGCTCCCACCAGCGAAACACGAGGGAGGTGGGTGATCATCAACGTCATGAAAACCGCGCCGATCGCACAAAACAAAAACAATGGTTTGGCGCCGAATCGGTCCGTCGCCCAACCAATGATGTTGAGCGACACCAACGTAAACATGCCGGCCACGGAATAAATGATGGGCAGATCTTCGGCCGTCCGACCGCAATTCGCCTGCAGGTATGGTGCAATAAACGGAACAATTGTAAACGTGCCGAGCACCGTTGTAAGCATCATCGCGAAAGCCCAAGCATGGTTCGGCTCCCTAACAACTTTTACAAACTGCGAAAGAGGCGCATGCCGGACTTCGGTGCGATGGGATGTTAACGACGGGAGAAAAACCCATGCCACCACCCAGACGATAACCGCTAGCGCACCGATCCCTAAGAAGGGTGCATTCCATTGTCGAAAGAAAATGGCCAGCCCCAATCCGATCGGCAAACCAACGATCGATGCGACGGCAAACGAGGAAGTCACCACACCGATCGCCTTGCCACGCTGACGATCCGCGAATACATCCCCGATGATCGCCATCACGCTGGAGGCAGCGAGACCTCCGAACATTCCGGTCAAACTGCGCGCTGCGAGAAGATGCTCGTACCCGGGCGCTAACCCGCAATAGAACGTCGCCGCGACGAAGCAGCCAAACGAGACGACGAGTACTCGCTTTCGATCAAAGGAATCCACGATGGCGGAACTCAAGATTCCAGTTACCATCGCTGCGATTCCGTACGCGGACACAATCATCCCAAACTGCTGCGGATTGATATGCAACTGCCGTCGCAACTGGTCGCCGAGGGGCATCACAATCACGAAGTCCAGGATGTGTGTAAACTGAATGGCAGCGAGAACTAAGAGAATTCCCCACTGCTGCGTGGAGAACCTGTTTTCGGTCCGTACCTTCGTTCGGGATCCACCCGTCGTCGTGTCATCCATTGATATCAGCCTTCTCTTTCCAGAACGAAGGCCTAATCGGTGCCTCCCTGGGATCGGTTACTTGCCGTGTACTAATTTTTTGAATGCGTCAAGGAGTCGCTTCGTCACAACTCCCACCGCTCCGGTCCCAACCGGTCTGCCATCGATCGTGACAACCGGAATCACTTCGGCGGCGCTCCCGGTTAGGAAACACTCGTCCGCTACGAAGAGATCATGGCGGGTCATTGTTTGCTCGAACGCGACGATTCCAAGCTCCTTTGCAAGATCGAGAATGGCGTTCCGCGTGATCCCCTCGAGAATCCCTGCATCCTTCGGTGGCGTCATCAACACTCCCTTTTTCACAATGAAAATGTTATCGCCCGTGCACTCCGCCACTTCCCCTTTGTGATTCAGCATGAGGGCTTCGATGCACCCCGCTTGCAATCCCTCGATCTTGGCCATGATATTGTTCAAGTAATTGAGGGACTTGATGCGTGGGCTCAATGCGGCAGGGTGATTGCGGATGGTGGAAGCGGTGATGATCTTCAAACCATTCTCATAGAACTCCGCGGGATAGAGGGAGATGGAGTCCGCAATGATGATGACTTGAGGATCGCTGGTCTTGTTGGGGTCCAATCCGAGTGATCCCGCACCGCGTGTCACCACCAACCGAATGTAGGCATCGACAAGATTGTTTTTCTGCAGCGTCGCGTAGGTCGCCTTTTCCATCTCCTCTTTCGAAATGGGGATCTCCAAACAGATCGCGCGAGCGGACTCGTATAAGCGGTCTAAATGTTCCCGCAGTCGAAAGACCTTCCCCGAATAACTACGCATCCCCTCAAACACACCGTCACCGTACAAGAGACCATGGTCGTAGACGCTAATCTTTGCGTCTTCTTTGTCATAGAACTTGCCGTTGATATAGATTTGAAGGGCCATGGGAAAATCGATTCCAGTCGAAAAGGTACGAGGAAATGCCTAGCCCCTGAATTTAGCAAACCACCGCTAATTTGTCAGGGCAATCTTTCCACCGACCAGGACCTGATCGACCTGCAATTGGTTCGTCAAAACAACAAAATCTGCTCGCTTTCCTGCCGCGATCTCCCCCACCTCCTCGGCAATTCCAGTCCTTTCGGCAGGGGTAAGGGACGCCATGCGAACGGCGTCCACCAAAGGGACACCCACTGCGGTATGCATGTGGCGAACCATGTTGTCGAGGGCCACTACCGAGCTGGCCAACCCGCCGTCGAGCCCTCTCCCCACCATCCCGTCGCTGAGAATCCAACCACCATCCTCAGCATCTCCAAACAAATATCGCCCGGGAGGCATATCGAGCGCGCGGTTGCAATCGCTCACCAAGCAGAGTCGGTCCACCCCTTTCATTCTCCAAGCAAACCGCAACAACTCGGGGCTCAAATGCCAACCGTCGGCAATCACCTCGGTACTCATCTCCGGCGTCCCCAAAACGAACTCCAACATGCTCCCTTGCATCGGCGTTCCCAGCCTTGCGCGAACCGACTGCACCGAACTCATCGCACACCAAAAGTGATCGACATGCCGCATGCCTGATTCAAAGGCCTGCTCCATCTCGCTCCAACTCGAGTTGGAGTGTCCGCAAGTCACCAAGCACCCCCTATCTCTCGCCGCTCGATAAAAAGCTCCCGAACCCTCCAACTCCGCCGCGCAGGTCGCAATGCGAATGAGCCCGGTTTGAAAATAGCGTTCGAACTCAGCAGGCATCGGAACTCGACACGCTTCCTTGTTGTGGCAACCCGACTTCTCGGTCGCAAAATAGGGACCATAAAGATGAATGCCTTCGATCCTAGGCAATGGCCATTTGCCTGTGGGCGTTTCCCTCGCCCCCTTCACGGCATCGATCGTGCGCAATATTTGTTCGTCACTGGCTGTCGTCGTGGTGGGAAACAGAGTGGTCACACCGTGCTGAAGGTGAGCAGAGCATGATAGCTCAATCGCTTCCTGACTACCATCCATGAAATCCGCACCCAATCCCCCATGCACATGGATATCGATGAACCCCGGGGAAAGGTAACGCCCCCCCAAATCGATGCGTTTGCCATCCGTCGAAGGTACAACTCCGTCGCCTTCACCGAGAACAGCGGTGATGCGCCCTCCATCGCAAACGACAGCCGCGTTGTCAAGAATTCGATCGCGAAGGATCACTCGTGCGTTCTGAATAACCAGTTTCATGTTTTTGCCACCAATCGTACATATCGAACAAAGACTCGCGCACATTCGGCCCATGCCGAAGTCGCGACTCCCTCCACTCCTCCGACGAAAGAGCAGCCTCGAGAGTCGCTCTGGGATGTTCGGAAAGCAATTGTGTGAGCACATAGTGCTCCACCGTAGGATCAACCACCGTATTCCATAATGACTGAAACCCGAAATGCATCCGATGAGAGGTCGCAATACAACGGACCCCGCGTCGACGAACTTGCGCAACCATCCGAATGCGACGCCACAAGGGTAACTGTTCGAATCCATCCACGAACATCCACTCGGCACTCCCGACCAATGGCCAATCCTGCGTTTCTCGATAGGTCGTGGCTCGGCGCCCTCGCAAACAATGAAGCACCGCCGTGTCCGAGCGTATACTCTCCACAGCCTCCCGATGCAACTGATGCAGCAACGTCGATTTTCCAGTCCCATGCGGCCCGACAATCAGCCAACAATAGCCTGGCTGATCCGCTCGACGCATGAGCTCTCCCAACGATCCTCGAGCGCCGAAATGATAAGGGATGACTCCCGGCTGAAAGCAACGAGTGGAAAACGGATTGGATGGAACGGTGTTCGATAGAGGGGTATTCGTTTGCCCTGTATTCGCTTTCACGATAGTCGATCGCATGGTCAGGTTTTGCACTGTCTATTTTGTACGGGCGATTTTGTACGGGCGAATCCGGAGGAACTGCCCAAAGCAGGCACGGAATTTTCAACGCAGCAACAACGCGTAGCCTGGGTGTCGCAACCCAGGTAACGATGTGGCCGAATTGCTTTCGCGATTGTGCGCGTTTTAACAAAGCTTGACGCGCAGCAGTCCAAGAGCCCGCCGGAGCGTCCAAGTAAGATAATCTCACGCGATGGATGATTGCTAGTCAAGCTTCCCACGCGAGCCGAAATACCAGAACACGGGATGCTCCATGATCCGATTTTCCATTCGATGCGCTGCCTTTTACCTGATGCTCGCCTGCGCAGCTGGGCTTAGTTCGTCCCAGCTTCCAGCGAATCCTGCCACGTCGGGTACCATCGAACGAGAGACGCGTGACGTCGCGGGTTGGAAAGTTCACGTTGCCAAACGATTGCTGGAGTCCGAAGCCAATGCCACCGAGAAGGCACTCGCGGGCCTGAAAAAGATGCTGGACGAAATCGTTCGAGACCTCCCGCCCCCTGCCGTCGTCGAGTTGAAAAAAGTACCGCTATATATTTCCCCCTCCTACAAACCCGGCCGGAGCGGTGCGGAATTCCACCCCGGAGCAAGCTGGCTGCGAGAGAACGGTCGGGATCCCGCGATGGCGCTTGGAGTCGAGTTTTCGGGTGTCCAGAACTTCGAAGCAGAGATGAAGCGAATGCCAAACTTTGCCTTGCACGAACTGGCGCATGCGTATCACTTTCGATTCCTTCCAAAGGGATTTCAAAACGAAGAGATCCAAAATGCATTCCTGCATGCCAAGAAGCTCGGTATCTACGAACGCGTTGAGCGATCCTTCGGGAATGATTCTCCCAACACGTTCGAACGCGCGTACGGAATGAACAACGCCATGGAGTACTTTGCCGAAACCACCGAAGCCTATTTTTCTCGCAATGACTTCTTCCCGTTCACGCGAGAGGAACTTCAAAAGCATGACCCCGCCATGTACTCGTTACTCGAGAATCTCTGGGGGGTTCGCGCCGCCTCTCCCAGTTCGCCGTAACCCATCACTCACACTCTTCATCCGATGAAAACCCCTTCGTTCGTCCATGCCTGCAGCCTTATTACATGCCTGCTTCTTCCCACGCTCGCGTCCGCGCAACCAGCCACCGATTCCGATCTTTGGCTAACCTATCCGGGTTCCAATGGCCCAGGCAAGGGAAAACGCATCGTGCTTATTGCAGCGGAGCAAGAGTACCGATGCGAGCAGTCCATGCCGATGCTGGCGAAGATCCTTTCTTCGCATCACGGTTTCGACTGCACCGTACTCTTTGGAGTCAATGATCGCGGTGAAGTCGACCCGACCTTGCCTGTCTATCCCGAAAAAGGAAAAGAGTCCGGTTTCCAGGAACATCGCATCCCTGGCTTGGAACACCTAGCGACCGCGGATCTAGTTATCTTCTTCACTCGACTCCTAACACTACCGCCAAGCGAGCTTCAGCATATCGTTGAGTATGTTGATTCGGGAAAACCATTCATCGCATTGCGTACGGCCAATCACGGATTTCGCGGTCCACTCCCTTACAAGATCGATGGAAAGCAAGTCCGATGGGGAGAGGATATCCTCGGTGGTACCTTTCTCAATCACCATGGACGATGGCATGCCGACTCCACGCGTGGCTTCTTCGATAAAGACCACTCGCAACATCCCATTCTCACGGGTGTCTCAGAAATTTGGGGGGATTCGGATGTTTACCGCACCTACAAAGAAGGAACGAGCCTGCCCACAGCTTGCTCAGCTCTCGTTTGGGGACAACCCTTGATGGGCCGCAAACCCGAAGACGCTCCCAATGAGAAACTAGAACCTCTTCCCGTCGCATGGGTTAAACCCTGGAAGACGAGCACGGGAAACAATGCGAGGGTTTTCCATTGCACCATGGGGAGCGGCATGGACTTGAAAAATGACGGACTTCGCCGCTTGATCGTCAATGCAATCTACTGGGGACTCCAAATGGAAAATTCCATTTCCGCGACTCGCAGCGTCGACATCGTAGGTTCCTACCAGCCCCTGGAGAGCGGATTCAATTACAAAGAGTTGGGCGTGCAACCTCGCCCCGTTTCCTATTACAAGTAAAGATTCCAATTCCATGATCTCTAACAAATACGTCAAGCAACCATCATGAGACTTTGGATGTGGATCGCGTGCACCTACGCATGCATGAGCGCCTTGGTACGGGCAGGGGACCCTTCGCTGCCGGGGCACCATCCCTTAACCCAATCCCAAGCGGGAAGTGTTCTGATTTCCGAACTCCGCTGTGCCGCTTGCCACTCGGGTGCACCGGATAGTTCACTACCGGAGAAGACCGCCCCGGACTTATCGCAAGTCGGAGGCCGGATCCGACCCGAGTATCTGCGTCGCTTTTTGGAGTCACCTCGATCGGCACATCCTGGGACGACGATGCCGGATCTGCTGGCGTCGAAACCAGAATCGGATCGACGAAAAATTGCGGAAGCGCTCACCCATTTTCTGGTCGCTCAATCCAAACCCATAGCCGCTAAGGCCTCGACCGCAAATCCGGACAAGGAATCCGGCAAATCGCTCTTCCATTCCGTTGGGTGTGTCGCATGCCATGGCCCTCAAGATGCCGAACTTGCGGAGAACCCAAATCGCAATCTCCCGGAGGAAGAGGAAGACGAGGAAGAAGATCCAGTGCTCGCAGCAAGGAAAAAGATCAAACCCAATGCGTTCCCGCTCGGGCATGTCGCCCAGAAATACAGTTTGAAATCGCTGCAAGCATTTCTGTTTCAGCCCTTGCTCGTCCGAAGCTCGGGCCGCATGCCTGACATGAAGCTGACCGAAGACGAGGCGATGGCGATCGCGAGTTATCTCACCGCTGAAAAGGAGGAATCGGATGCGTTGTTGGTACCCTCTGCATCCCTCGTCACCGCAGGGAAGGAATACTTCCAGTCCCTCCGTTGCACGGCATGCCATGCTTTGCCAAACATGGAACCCAGTGATTTAGTGGGATCGCTCCAGTCGGCCGATCTATCGGAAGGATGTTTATCGACAAGCCGTGATGGAAGTACAATGAAACAGATTCCTCTATTCGGCCTGACATCCGAACAACGGACTGCGATGGTGGCGGCACTTCGCGATAAAGGGCCAGTCGATACGGAGCAGATTGCGATCGCAAAGAATCTCACTGCATTCCGCTGCATCGATTGCCATGTTCGCGATGGCTACGGCGGTGTTCACGATGCGCACAATGGATTCTTCAAAGGGAGTGAACTGAATTTAGGGGACGATGGACGCATTCCACCACCTCTTACCTTGGTAGGAGCCAAGCTTCAACCAGCGTGGATGAAGAAGGTTCTCTTCGACGGCGAAAGCGTTCGTTCCTACATGAGCACTCGAATGCCACAGTACGGAGATCGCAATCTCTCTCACCTGCCTGGTCTTTTCCGGCGAGTCGATATGTTGGATGGCCCGGAACTGAAAATACCGAAGCCGGAGAACCGCGAGGAATCGGAGCGGGAAAAGGAAAAAATCGTCCGGGCTGCAGGGTGCGAACTGCTGGGAGACAAGGGAGCCAATTGCGTTGCCTGCCACCGATTCAACGGTAAAGCCGCCAATGTCAATCAAGGGATCGATCTGTTGACCAGTTACGAGCGTCTGCAGCCAGAGTGGTTTTATCGGTATGTAAAGAATCCAGGATCCTTTCGACCTCGCACGGTTATGCCTACCGCTTGGCCTGATGGGAAAGCGATCTACACCCATATTTTGGATGGAGACACCGACCGACAGATCGAGGCAATCTGGTATTACCTTTCCCTGGGTACATCCGCTGCCGACCCGAGTGGAGTGCGAGCGCAGAACACGAAGCTGCAAGTCAACGATGTCGCGCAGATTCACCGAGGACGAAGCCGAATTGCGGGCTTTCGGGGTATTGCAGTCGGGCTACCGGAGAAAATCCACTACGCATTCAATGCAGAAACCGGGACGCTATCCGCCATCTGGACTGGTGACTTCGTGAACGTGAACTGGAGTGGACAAGGTTCTGGTGACTTCAATCCAGCAAGCGAACCGATTGCATTCGCGCAAGATGTTTCGTTTGCATCTCTTTCCGATGCGAAAGCGTCTTGGCCGTCGCTGCCGTTGATGAGCAAAGAAACACCAACGAACCCGGATCCTCTCTACCCGAAAAATGTCGGTTACCAATTCCGCGGTTATTTTCTCGACGAAGCTTTTATACCAACGTTTCAGTATCGAAGCGGGAATATCCGCATCGACGATCGCTCTCATGCTATCTCGAACGAAGACAAACTCGTCCTCCACCGAGTCATGCAATTTGAATCGGAGAGTCCCCAAACCATTTGGTTCCGGGTATGGGCAGGTCCCCTCGAACGGGAGTCGGATTCTGTGTTTCGAAATGAACAAATCCGAATCACCATACCGGAGGTCGAAACAGTGATGAGAGGTGACTCAAGCCAGCTCTCGCGTCAAGAACTGTTGCTTCGATTGAAAATCCCACAAGGCAAGTCAACACTGGAGATTCAGTATGAACCGATCAAAAAGTAAATGCTGGATCGCCAATGCTTGTTGTTGGTTCGCTCCAATCATCCCCTTGGCCGTATTCATAGTTTGTATATTCATGCCGCACTCTCTCCTGGCAGAGGATGTCGGCGAACGCTGGGGAACCGAAGAGCGAGAGCGCGAGTACTATCCCATCGTTAACATTCCAATGCCCAAAGATGCGGTCATTGAAGCCGGCGCTTTTGCTACTCTTCCCGATGGTCGAATAGCGGTAGGAACTCGTCATGGAGAGATTTACTTTCTGGACGGGATCGACGCCAAAAAGCCCAATCCAACCTATCATCGCTTCGCGACTGGGCTAGACGAGATCTTTGGACTCGCTTGGGAAAAGGATTCCCTTCGAGTAACACAAAGTTGCGAGTTGACTCGAGTTCGCGACACAAACGGAGATGGCGTTGCCGATCGGTTCGAGACTTTGTCGGACGATTGGGGATATGCGAATTATCACGAGTACGCATTTGGCTCCCAGGTGGATCGTGAGGGGAATCAGTTTGTGGCGCTGGGGCTATCGGCGTCCTATCATTCCCACGCTTGGAATCGTGGATTCATCATGAAGGTAGCGCCCGATGGCAAGACGACCGCGTTTGCAAGCGGGCTTCGTAGCCCTGGTGGTATTGGGTTCGATGAACATGACGCACTCTTCTACGTGGAAAGCCAAGGACCTTGGAACTGCTCCTGTAGCTTGAAGGCGGTTGCTCCGCAAAGCTTCCACGGGCACCCCGCTAGCTTCCATTGGTATCCCTACTCGCCCGAGTTAGGGCCGATTCCGGAGATGCCGAAACCGGGAAGCCGAATTGTCTTGGAAAAGAAACGGATCAAGCAACTAACGCCCTACGCTGTCATCTTTCCGTACGTACGAATGGGTCGATCGATCACGGCATTCAGCGTCGATCGAACCGGTGGGAAGTTTGGTCCTTTTGAGAACCAAATGTTCCTCGGTGATTACACGCAATCCATCTTGATGCGTGCGACCACCGAGCAGGTGAACGGCGTTTGGCAAGGAGCTTGCTATCCGTTTCGCGAAGGAATCTCGACCGGCATTCTCAATGTGGAGTTTACGCCGGAAGGAAATCTGGTTTCCGGGGGAACCAATCGCGGGTGGCCCGTGCGAGGCATTAAGCCGTTTGCGCTCGAACGTGTGGAATGGAGCGGCAAAATGCCGTTCGAGATCAACCGCATTACCATCGAACCGGATGGCTTTCAAATCACATTTACGAAGCCTGTCGAACCCGTGACTGGCAGTTCTCCAGCATCGTATTCTATTTCGGCCTTCACCCATCCTTACCATGGAGCCTATGGAGGACCGGAGATCGAGAAAAAGTCTCCTGCAGTCAAGAAGGTCGTGCTCGCACCCGATGGTCTTTCTGCCAAGATCTCGCTGGAAGAACTGGAGCAGGGGTTTGTGTACGAGTTCGACTTGGTCCGATTGCGTTCGCGAGACAGCGAAGAACTGCTGCACCGCAACGCCTTTTATACGGTCAACGAAGTACCTGCAAAGCGAAACGTCCTCGTGTCGACCAAGGCAATCGATGAGAATCCATTGGTTCCAGGTGAAGACCGAATCGATACGCCGGACATTTCCGATGGCCTTTGTGTTCACAACCTCTTTCAATCCAACATGGTGGTTCAACGAGATAGGCCGATTCCCGTTTGGGGATGGGCTTCACCTGGCGAACAAGTCACTGTGACCTTGGGCGAGGAGTCGCGGGTGATCAAGGCAGCGGCCGACCGGACTTGGAAAGTGGAGTTCTCTCCCATGCCAGCCAGCACCAATCCACGATCGATCGTGGTCCAGGGCAAAGATGCAAAGATCGAACTGACCAATATTCTCGTCGGTGATGTCTGGCTTCTCGGTGGCCAAAGCAATATGGAGTTCGAACTCCATAAAGTGGAGGAGGGACCGCTCGAAATCCTCTCTGCCAACTTCGACCAGATTCGACTCTTCACAGTCCCCCAATTGAACGGACCAGAAACGAAGACATCTTTTCCACGTCAGTACCAATGGAATGACTTCTTCAGCCAGCACTTTCGACAAGGATATTGGGATGTATGTACCCCTGAGTCTGTGCGCGACATGTCTGGAATCGGATACGTGTTTGGTCGTCGGATCCACATGGCGACCCGGGTACCGATCGGGATCATGGATGTCTCTCGAGGAGGTACCACTCTGGCAGCTTGGACACCGATTGAGGTACTGACGAAGATCAATTCGCCTGAACTGCAAAGCACCTTGTTGGATTGGGACACGCGAGTGGCTGAGTTCGATCCGCAGAAGGATCTGGAACGACGGATCAAGCAATTTGATGAACGGGAAGCGAACTTAAAAGCGCAGGGGAAACCTATCCCCAAGAATCGCAAACGGCCGAATGAGTTGCTTCCGGGCCCAGCAGTCGACATGAATCGACCGGGGAATCTTTTTGCGGGTACGATTTCGACCATCGCAGGACTGCCCGTCAAAGGGGCCATTTGGCATCAAGGCTACAACGACGCTTTGCAACCCAACGGACACAAACTGTATGCCGCTGTCTTTCCTGAAATGATCAAGGCATGGCGTTCCGTATTGAATGATCCCAACATGCCGTTCGGTATCATTACCCAGGAAACGCAAGATCAGCCGCAAACACTAGAGAACTTTCTACCACCTATGGTGGATGAAGGTGTCTACATTCGCGAAGTCCACTACCAAACCTTCCTCAAGCTTCGCGACCAGGGTGACAAGAATATTGGGTATGCCAGTAGCTTCGATCAACATCGCGCTTGGTACCATCCACAGATCAAAGTTCCGGTCGGCGAGCGGATTGCGAAATGGGCGTTAGCGACGCAGTACGGCAAGTCGATACGATGGCTTCCACCGCAATTGCAGGAGTGCAAGATTGAGCCGGGGAAGATAACCTTGAAGCTCGATACTTGGGCGATCCCCTTTCACGATGGTCCGATTCAAGGGTTCGCGATCGCCGGTAAGGATGGTCGCTTTCAGCCTGCCAAGGCGGTGTGGTTGGACAAGAACGAAGGGAAGGGAGAACCGAATTGGGAGCGTTCCACTATCGTCCTTTCCAGCGAACTGGTTCCCGAACCGATTTACTTCCGCTACGCGTGGGCTCGCAATCCATTGGAGAATTTGAAGTCGTCGGAGAATGCGGGACTCCCCTTCGATACACAGCGCAACGATTCATTCTCGCTCGCCGATATGGTCGAGATCTATACCGGAAAGAAAACGACAACACCTGGCGTGATCAGCCCCAAAGAGTCTCGTGAGCTTGTTCAAGCCCTCCAAGCGGAAGATAAAAAACGTCGATTCTTCGAAGCGAGAAAACTACTAGACGAGAAGTCTGGTTTTAGTTCTGGACGGTGACGGCAGAGAATAGCCGAGCGTTTCAACGGTGGGTTTTGAGTTCCCCAGATGTAAGAAGTCCCGATAGGGACGACAGACACTAACCCAGCACTTCAGTGCTGGGTTAGGAAATCGCGCTTAAAAGTCTTTAACATCCTCAGGTAGAGCACGACGACAACGACTTTCCCGAGATCCCCATCCTGGACAATTACAGGTTAGCGAGGAAGGAACCAGGCAATTCTTTCGACATCTCACATTGATTTCCAGGCAATCGTGTGCTGCCGGACATGTGGTCGATAACCTATGACTTCGCGACCAATCCACTCCTCGGATTACATGAGAGCAGAACACTAATCGTCGCTAATCAACACTAAAAAAAGGCAACAGGATTGTCTTGGTTTTGATTAGTGCGAATGAGTGGAAATTAGTGTTCCTGCGTTCTCAAGACGCTGAAATTCACATTCTAGCAATGTCCATGTTTGTTCTCTGACCGCTTGACCCATTTCTGCGGTTTCCCCTGGGTTGATGAGCAACCGTACATGCGGGGACTCCCAGTGTTATGAGGTTTCGGACAGGCTCTTAGTCCCGATAGGGACGGCAGACACTAGCCCAGCAATTCAGGGCTGGGTAAGGATCCCAAAGGCTCTTCAGTCCCGGCAGGGACGAAAGAACGCGTTGTGTGTTCGGACGAGTAATAATGTACTACCGCGTAGCAATGCCACCGTCTCGATCCGGTCCCTGTTGCAAACGCGGTCGATGGAATGGGCAGGTCATGTTAACGAATCGATAACACGCAATTCATCGCGACACCCGTTTGCCTCGTTGGGATTTCTTTCGTCCCTACCGGGACTTGGGCGACGCGGGCCCACCCAGCCTTGAAAGGCTGGGCTATTCTCTGCCGTCCCTACCGGGACTAAGACAGACATTCGCACTTGGCAACGCCAAGGTGTGATTGCGTATCCATTTCGAGCCAAGCTCGAGAGTTTGACTAGGAACCGATCAAGATTCAATTGCTCGTGGAATGCACCAATACTGGGGGCCGCGAGTGTTGCCCACCGGGATAGGTACTTGCCCGGTGGGGAAGACTAGTCCTTGAAAGTCTTTAACATCCTCAGGTAAATCACGACGATAACGACTTTCCCGAGATCCGCATCCTGGACAATTACAGGATAGCTTGGAAGGAACCAGGCAATTCTTTCGTCATCTCACAGTGGTTTCCAGGTAATCGTGTGCTGCCGGACATGTGATCGACAACCCATGGCTTCGCGACCAATCAACTCCTCGGATTGCATGGGAGCAGAACACTAATCGTCGCTAATCAACACTAATAAGGAATATCAACAAGGTTGTCGCGGATTTTGATTAGTGTGAATCAGTGGAGATTAGTGTTCCTGCTTTCTCAAGACGCTGAACATTTCATTCTAGCAATGCCCCTGTTTGTTCTCTGACCGCTTTCCCCAATTCTGCGGTTTCCCCTGGGTTGATGTGCAACCGTACATGCGGGGACCCCCAGTGCAATGAGGTTTCGGACAGGCTCTCAGTCCCGATAGGGACGGCAGACAATAGCCCAGCACTTCAGTGCTGGGTAAGGATCCCAAAGGCTCTTCAGTCCCGGCAGGGACGAAAGAACGCGTTGTGTATTCGGACGAATAATAATGCACTACCGCGTAGCAATGCCATCGCCTCGATACGGTACCTGTTGCGAACGCGGTCGATGGAATGGGCAGTTCATGTTAACGAATCGGTAACACGCAATTCATCGCGACACCCGTCTATCGCGATGGGATTTCTTTCGTCCCTACCGGGACTTGGGCGACGCGGGCCCACCCAGCCTTGAAAGGCTGGGCTATTCTCTGCCGTCCCTACCGGGGCTAAGACAGGCATTCGCACTTGGCAACGCCAAGGCGTATATGTGTAAGCATGTTGAGCTAACTGCACTTTAGGAAATGATTTGAGACCAAGTCACTTGGCTGCAATACAAACGCTGAACGATTGTAGTCAAAGCAGCTATCACGAAGGATAGGCTCTAAGGAGCTTGGCTGAGAAGTTGAAGAAGTTCTGCAACAACAGCGGGGTTAGCGTCTGCATGGTTGTTCGTTTCTTCCGGATCCGTTTCGTAGTCGAACAGTTCCACTTGTGGAGCCTTTTCTCCGTTGGGCTTGCTTACGATCATTCGCCATCGATCCGTTCGAACAGTGCGCTGTCCACCACCCCAAAATCCGACAGCAGGCTTGGTCGTCTTCATGCTTGGATCTGCAAGCTGCGGCACCAAACTGCGACCGTCGAGAGTGGCTGGAGCCTCCAAACTGCAAAGTTCCGTTAAGGTCGGGAACACATCGATTGTCTCGACAATCGCGTCGCAATGCTTCCCCGGTTGCTTGATGTCAGGATGACGAATCATAAGTGGGGATCGCAAGGCGTTTTCGTAAAGACAATGCTTCCCCCAAATAGCGTGTTCACCCAACAGAAATCCATGATCGCTCCAGATCACGACAATGGTGTTGTCATCGAGTCCCAATCGCTCCAGTTCTTTTAACACCTTCCCTACTTGGGCATCCATGTAACTCACGCAAGCTGCGTAGGCGCGTCGTAGCAGCCTCGCATATTCGGCATCGGTGTCAGGATCGCGACCTGGCTCGTGCCCATAATTGCCTCGCAGCTCCCCGCTCTTATGCCACGTCGAAGGCCATTTCGGCTTCATTGCTGCCAATGGATTCAAATCGGGTATGCCATCGGCATGGAGATCGTACCAACGCTTCGGTGCAGCGAATGGCAAATGAGGTTTAAAAAAACCGACTCCAAAGAACCATGGCTCCTGTTGTTTGGATAGATCCTCGAGCGTTTGGATCGCTTCCTTTGCCACCCAAGCATCTGGGTAGGATTCATCTGGACCGTCCTGGGATTCCCAAGGCAAAGACTTACCTGGTCGGCGTCGCGCGCCATCGGCATATCCGTGCATGATGGCTTCCGGGCTCTCCCATGGTCCATCTGGGATCCAAGCGTGATCCCAAGCTCCTGGGAGCTCTTCCGGACCATCTCGCCATTCTTTTCCGGTTCGTCCACCGGGGTGATGCGTGATCTTGCCCAGTGCTAATGTCTTGTACCCTGCTCTGCGAAAGGTGGTCGGCAAACTTTGATGCCCCCACTCCTTGTGAGTCTGAGCAATCCCACCATTGTTGATCTGGGAAGGGACGGTCGGATATCGCCCTCGAAGCAGTGCGCATCGCGAGGCGCCGCACGTTGGCACTTGAACATAGTGCCGAGTAAAAACCCTTGCCGTCTGCGCAAACGCATCGAGCTGCGGTGTCTTTGCGTAAGGAACATCCATCGATCCAAGATCGCATCGTAAGTCATCGATTGCGATGAATAAGACGTTGGGGCGATCAGCGCTGTAAATCCGCCCGCCGAAGGAAAGAAGACACAACACTGCGAACAAGCAACTCAACATGACCGATCTCATTCACAGCCCCCTAACTTTCATGCTGAAAACACAACCAAGCGACTCTCAGAAATTGTAGTAGTAATGACCTGCGAGCGTTCCACGGCTTGGTGAGCGACAAATCACGATCTGCATCCCCTTATCTCCTTCGCGACGATTTGGATTTGCAAAGTATTCATTGTCATCGGAAAGACATTCCTTGGGGATTCTGGTCTGGAAACGGTGGACATACAGCAAGTTCTTATCAATCCTCTCGAGTTTCCAACGATCCTTGATCAATTCAAAAAAGGCATCGCAGTCGTCGCATTGAAAAACATACTCATCGTGATAGATCGCATACACTGTCAGCTGCGTAGCAAACGCCGTCGTATCGAGATCCTGACTATTCAACTCTTGGAGAAATTCCGGCCAGTCCTTTCGCTCTAATATCGCTCGGTTAGCGAGATAGTGCGGTGGTTCATAGCTGGTACAACTTTGAATTCCAAGGATCGATAGCGAAAACACTACCAAGTAAAAAACCAGACCAGCAAGGTCCTTTTTCATCGCGAGGTAATCCCATCATCCGGTTGATTCCAGAGTCGCCAAGGATCGTTCAGTCGCCGCATCTCGTCGAGGAGCAGCGATTGCATTTCTGCTAGCTTGTCGGCGTATTTTGGATCCGAAGCGAGATTCACTTGATGAGGCAACGGATTCGCCCCCGTCAGCGTCTTCACTTTGGGATCGTGATGCTCGATGAGGAACTCCTGCGGGTTATCTTTCAGATGAAAGAGCTGAGACTCTCTGACTTTACCGTTCAAAACGTCGTATTGAATCAGTTTCCAGTCCCCTTTCTTGACCGCTCGCATTCCAGGCTTGGTTCCACCGCAGTAAACACCATAAAGCGTATCGCGAATGGTTTTTTGTTGTCCTAGAAGCACGGGCTTGAAGCTCGTGCCTTCGTTGGTTTGGGGAGCGGGAATGCCTGCCAAGTCGCAAAGGGTCGCAAGCACATCGTGCAGGTAAACGTTTCCTTCGGCGCGGCTGCCAGCTTGGATCCCCGGTCCCTTTACGATGAGAGGGACTCGCCAAGTATGTTCGTAGAGATTTTGTTTTCCTTGCAAGCCATGCCGACCGATGGCCATACCGTGATCTGCGGTATAGATGACATAGGTATTGTCGAGTTCACCCATCGCTTCGAGCTTGGATAAAACACGTCCAATCTGGATATCGATGTTTTCACTGCAAGCGAATTCGCGTCCCAGTTCATTGCGGATCGTCTGCTCGTCGCGTCGCTCCCATACGCCACTCACGGCAACCTCGTCACGCAATTTGGGATGGCCATGTGGAAAGGGATGAGCGGGCAGATAGTTTGGTGGAAGCTTTGGTTGTTTGGGGTTCGCAGGTGGCGGCGTGGATTTATCTGTGTGATTGGTCGCTCCATATTTGGCCAGCAACTTCGGTGTACCATCTCGTTCATCGTGTGGGTGCGAGAAACCGTAGTAGATCAAAAAGGGCTTCGTCTCCTTGGTCGATTCGCGCTCGGTGAGATAGTCCATCACTCTATCGCCGTGCCAAGCGCTACCCGTCTCGGGTGTTCCACCTCGCTTGGTGGCATCGTGACGCACGGTGAAGAGTTTGTTGGCTGCCTCGTAGCTGTTCCCTTGTTTGCATGTCCGCATGGTCGCATATCCGTTGCGGTTGAAGACGGCGGGAATGGTCTGCTGTTCCAAATCGGGAGGACAAAGTCCTTTTTGCACGGCCTGCGGAGCAGTTGGCAAATGCCAAACCTTGCGCCCGCTCATGATCATGTGGCGTGATGGGGTACAAACGGCTCCCATGTTCGCTCCCATGTGGTAGGCACCGTCGAGAACGATCCCCTCGCGTGCGAGCCGATCGATGTTCGGTGAATCCAGCGCTGAACCCTGGTTGTAGCATTGGAGATCCCATGGGGACTGATCATCGACGAGGATGAAAAGAATATTCGGACGCTTCGCATCGCCGGCGACAGCCGTTGTGCAACATGCAATCAAGAGCACCAGGAAGGAGAGGAAAAGTCTCATCGTATTGGATCTCTACTTTATGGAGTTGGGAGGGATATTGGGAAGGAATCAATCGTGAGATGAAATCCGAACGGCAATCTGCATATCTAATCGAGCGTTCCATAGGGGGCGTTCACCTTGACATCGTTGGCTTGCTCCGTCCCTGGCGTACTGCGACCACGCTCGATGAAGCGTTTTAACAACTCCGACAATCTCGCAACCACATCGGGTTCGTGCTGAGCCATGTTATTGGATTCCTCTGGATCGGTTTGCATATCGTAGAGTTGTGGAGAGGTGGTTTTCCCTTTCGACCAACCACCGCTCCCGTTGCACAAACACAACTTCCAACGCTTATCGCGGATTGCAAATTTCCCTTGAATGCTATGGTGGACGATCGATTCCCGAACCACTGGCGTTTCCTTACCAAGCAGTGTTGGTAAGAAACTTACGCTATCCTCACCGGCGGTATCAGGCAGCTTATGCCCAATGATTTCTGCACATGTCGCGATTACGTCGGTAAGGCAAATCAGTTGATCGCTTTGTGTTCCTGGCTTCACTTTGCCTGGCCAGCGAACGAATAGCGGAACGCGATGCCCTCCATCCCAGATATCCGCCTTGTACCCTCGATAGCGCTCGCTGGCGAAGTGCCCTGCCGCCTCCAACTTTTCGGTATCCGCTGCGGGAGAGCAACCGTTATCCGAAGAGAACAGCACAAGCGTATTGTCCGCGATCCCTTGCTCATCCAGTGCCTTGAGCACATCAGCTACGATGGCATCGGTTTGCATGACAAAGTCCCCGTAGTCACCCAAACCACTTTTACCTCGCCAACGATCGCTTGGTACGATGGGTGTATGGGGCGAGGTGAGAGGAAGATAAAGGAAAAATGGCGACTCCTTGCTCGAAGACGCGATGTGCGATTCGATGAATTGGACCGCTCGCTGTCCCAATCGTGGCAACATATCGACCGTCTCGATCATCTCGATAACACGATCACCCTCGATCAGGGACGACATCGTTCTCGCGTTGGAACAGCCCCAGAATGTATCGAAGCCTCGTGTGATGGGACCACCTAGAATCTTCGCTCCCACAGGGAGTCCGTTTTGTCCCATCGCCTTCCCTCCTTGGACCGTTCGGGCGTCGGACTGAAAACCCAAGTGCCATTTGCCGATGCATGCGGCAACGTATCCATGGCCACTTAACATTGCCCCCAAGGTGAATCGGTCTTCTGCAATAAGAGGTTCGTCATTTCCTCCGTCGAGTACACCTTTCTGCAATCGCGTGCGCCAAGCATACCTACCCGTCAGGAGCCCGTAGCGTGTTGGCGTGCAGACGGATGATCCGCTGTGCGCATCGGTGAATACCATTCCTTGTGTAGCGAGGCGATCCAAGTTGGGTGTTTGGATCTTTCCTCTCTGCGGATTGAGGCATTGCACGTCGCCGTATCCCAGATCATCAGCCAGGATCAATACGATGTTCGGATGCTGTAATTCCGTTGCTATGGCGATGTTGTAAGAGAACGCTGCGAACACAATCAATGCGAGCCATAGCTTGACCGTTCTCTTCATCACTGCCCCACACTTGCCGTAACAACTCGTCGTTTGTTCCTCGTTTCCGAGCCTGGCATTCTATCATCCTCCCAGCATGCTGTTCCCTATTGCGCTGCCGGAATCCCCCGTGCAGTACCGTTTCGCGTTGGACTTCTCTCGATCGGACCGAGGAACACACCAAGAGCGTGAAGAGAGCATTATGCGCGTTTTGACGGGACACGCTTCGAGAACGTGCAAGAAAACGTCATGTCGCTCCTATAAGCTGTGTTTCCACTGCGAATCTCACCTCTCCTACCTGCCAGCGACAACGAGTCATGAAACGAAGAAATTTTTTGTCAGGGACGGCGTCTGCCTGTGCTGCGAGCGCTGTATTTCCAACTTTTGCTAGTGGTAAGGAAGGGAAATCCGCGAATAGCAAAGTGAATGTGGCCTTCATAGGTTCAGGAGGCTGGATCGCACAACAACCTTACAAACAAGGCTGCAGCGACGAGAACTTGGTCGCGTTTTGCGATGTGGACAGCGATCATTGCGCCGAGAATTTAAAAAGTTGGCGTACCACACAACCTTTCTTTGAAGACTTTCGGGTCATGTTCGACAAGATGGGGAAGGAGATCGATGCGGTCGTCGTATCGACGCCCGACCATACGCATTTTCCCGCAACGTTGGCAGCGATGGAACGGGGGATTCATGTCTACACGCAAAAACCCCTCACGCACAACATTTGGCAAGCCCGTACTTTGGTCAAGGCAAAAGAACGTTACCAAGTCGTAACTCAGATGGGGAATCAAGGACATGCAGGGGATGGAATTCGTCAGTCGGTGGAGGCGTACCGCGCCGGACTTATTGGTGAAGTCTCCCAAGTCTTTTGTCGCAACAGCGGCCCGCAAATGGGTGGTCAGCACTTTGCAAACCCTTCGACGATGCCCCCTCCGTCGGCACCCATTCCCAAGGGGCTTGCTTGGGATTTGTGGTTAGGCCCCGTCGCAGAGCGTCCCTTCAGCAGTGAGTACCACCCACTGAAGTGGCGATCGTTTTATGACTTCGGTCTCGGCATGCTCGGCGATTGGGGCTGCCATACACTCGACACGCCCGTATGGGCCCTCGACTTGGACCCTCCAACCGCAGTCGAGTGTTTAGATCGAAAGGATTCGCTCGACGGAGTGATCCCATCGGGAAGTCATATTCGTTTCCATTTCCCCGCCAAGGATCGGCGCGGTCCGGTAACACTCGATTGGTTTGACGGGCCTCAAGATTGGAAGAATGTGGGGCGAATCGACAAGTTCGGGGCGGAGAATGCAACCCACAAGGGACAGGCCTGCTGGATGGTGGGAAGCAAGGGATTATTAGGGTGCGGAACCCATGCAGGAGTGCCGACCCTCGCCGACGAAGAACTGCATCAAACTTGGTTAAAGAACCCACCCACGTCGACGATTGCTCGAGTCGCAGGAGGACCGTTTCGCGAATGGCTAAGAGCGATCAAAGGGGAAGGCCCCGAGCCAGGTTCTCATTTTTCTTATGGCGCCAAACTCACGGAGATCGTCCTACTTGGAGTGCTCGCCCAACGGTTCAATACTCGCATCGAGTGGGACGCAAAATCAGGGAAAATCACGAATCATCCCGAGTTGAATGCGTTCGTTAAAGAACCAGCCCGCGCGGGGTGGCAGTATGGCGAACAACTTTGGTCCTAACCCCTGCGATTCACGCACTCCCGTTCCTCCCTTCACCACGCGATGCGACCTCTCTATGAAACCGATCTCGAATTCCCTCATCGTCTTTCCTCTCCTGGTGTCGTGGTTTGGTTCGCTCAACGCATTTGTTTTGGGTGAAGATAAAGTCTGGACAGATCCTGTTGTCGCTTGGAAAGAGGACCCTGACTTCCGTGTTCAAGGAGAATACGCAAGCGATGCGATGGGAGCTCAAGTCGTAGCGCTCGGGGACGGAAAGTTTGATGTTCATGTTCTGCCGGGTGGACTCCCCAGCGCGGGATGGGAGCCAGGCAAAGATCGAATCAAACTCTCCGTACAAATTGACGGAAACGAATTGCGGCGATTGGATTCCATCAGTGGGTTTACCCTGAAATGGAATGGCAAACAATGGCTCGTGACGCCCCCAAATGGCGTCGAACATTCCCTCGCGCGAGTGGAGCGAAGCAGTCCGACACTAGGCAAAGCGCCACCTCCCGACGCAGTCGTGTTGTTCGACGGCACATCGACAGACGCATGGTTGGGTGGCCAAATGAAGAATGGTTTGCTCCATGCCACGGGAACAACGACGAAAAGGACATTTGGAAACTACCATCTGCACCTTGAGTTTCGGACTCCGTACAAGCCGTTTGCTCGCGGTCAGAAGCGGGGAAATAGCGGCGTCTACCACAGCGGTCGTTGGGAGACTCAGATTCTGGATTCGTTTGGTCTTGAACCTCAGGACAACGAGTGCGGCGGTATCTATTCCATTGCGAAACCGCGATGGAACATGTGCTTCCCCCCGTTGGCTTGGCAAACGTACGACGTGGATTTTCAAGCCTCGAAATGGGATGCATCGGGTAAGCGGACGGCATGGCCACGCATCACCGTGCGTCTCAACGGGGTCATCATCCACGACGATGTGGAGTTGAAAAAGGATTTCACGACTTCGGCACCTGAAACCGCTCCCTTGACAGGACCTCTCGGCCCCATTTTCCTCCAGGAACACGGTAACCCCGTCGAATTTCGTAACATATGGATCGTGCAGTAGATTTGGACAAACGTCTGGACCAGCACTCCGGTAGTGCCTGACTCGCGGATCCGGCATTCCCCTACTTGGATAGCACCTCCCTCTCTGTGAAGTTCATCATGAATCGCTTCTTCGTCTTCATCGGTGCATTGGTTTGCTCGATAACATCGATCCATGCCGCCGAGCCAGTTGCCGACAAGCCGAATATCGTCTTTTTCCTGGTGGACGATTTAGGTCAGCGGGATCTCGGATGTTACGGTAGCACGTTTTACGAAACGCCTCATCTAGATCGTTTGGCCAAGGAAGGGATGCTCTTCACGGACGCTTATGCAGCTTGCCCCGTTTGTTCGCCGACGCGCGCCAGCATCTTGACCGGTCAATGGCCTCAGCGCACCGGGATTACCGATTACATTGGGGCTCCGTTGCGCCCCAACGATTGGAAACGCAACACGAAACAACTCCCTGCACCTTATTCGGATCGTCTGGATCTCTCATCACCCACATTGGCAAAATCGCTGAAGGGAGCTGGCTATGCTACCTTCTTCGCCGGCAAGTGGCATTTAGGTCCTGAAGGCTGGTGGCCGGAAGACCAAGGCTTCGATATCAATCGCGGTGGCATCGATCGAGGGGGGCCCTACGGGGGCAACAAGTATTTTTCACCCTATGGTAATCCTCGATTGTCCGATGGGCCTGAGGGGGAGCATTTGCCAGATCGGTTGGCGACGGAGACGGCGAGCTTCATCGAGGCCAACAAAGACCGCCCCTTCTTGGCGTACTTCTCCTTCTATTCGGTCCATACCCCTTTGATGGCTCGGGAGGATCTCAAAACAAAGTACGAAGACAAACGCAAACGACTGGGGCTTGAGGAAAAGTGGGGCCGCGAATTCGAGAGAGATGTCCGGTTGGTTCAAGACCATGCGGTCTATGCCGCGATGGTCGAAGCGATGGACCAAGCTGTCGGCAAGGTTCTGACCAAACTCGATGAGTTGGGTTTGCGAGACAATACGCTCGTCATCTTCACCAGTGATAACGGGGGACTCTCGACGAGTGAGGGGTGGCCTACCTCCAACTCCCCGCTCCGAGGAGGGAAGGGCTGGCTCTATGAAGGTGGTATCCGTGAACCGTTATTGATCCGCTGGCCTACGAGGATTCAACCGGGGAGTGTGAACACAACCCCGGTGAGCAGCCCGGACTTTTTGCCCACTTTGTTGGAGGTCGCCGGAGCCCAGCCCGAAGAGAACCAGATTCTCGATGGCTCCAGTCTCGTCCCCTTGTTCCGTGGCGAGACGATGCCGAAGCGCTCGCTCTATTGGCATTACCCGCATTATGGCAATCAAGGAGGTGCACCGGGTGCAGCCATGCGCCATGAAAACTGGAAGCTCATCGAGTGGTTCGAAGACGGGCGCACCGAGTTGTTTGATCTTTCGAAAGACATCGGGGAGCAAGTCGATCTCGCGGGGCAGGAGCCCGTGAAAGCGGCCCAGATGCTGCAGGAATTGCGCATGTGGCAGAAGGGTGTTGGTGCAAAGCATTCGATTCCCAATCCCGCCTACGATCCCAGCAAACCCAACGGACGAGCTGCCAAACGCCCAGATCCACAATCGAAACGTTAGGTGGGAAATGAGGATGGCGGTGGTGGGTGGTGGGACAAGGTTGACGGGGGTGACGGGGGTGACGAGGTTGACGAGGGTGACGGGGGTGACGGGGGTGACAGACGGGAAATAGCGATGTAATGTATTGGTCGAAGGAGACCACCAACTATGCCCGAATTGTTGGATCCGCATGGCGGCTTTCGCCGACTGCATACATTTACGCTCGCGACCATTATTCAATTGGAGACGCTTCGATTCTGTCGGCGGTTCTTCTCGCATGATTACCGGGAATTGGAAGCGAAGTTTTATGATCCCAAAGGCAGACAGTACGATCAAATGACGCAGGCCGCTCGAAGCGGCCGCCAGAATATAATCGAGGGATCTGAAAGGTCCTCGACATCAAAAGATACGGAAATGAAGCTCACCGATGTCGCTCGAGCCAGCCTTAGCGAGTTACGGGGCGACTTTGAGATATTTATTCTTGATCACGGGGATCTCCCATGGTCGGCTTACACGTCTGATGCGAAGGCGATCAACGCGATTTCGTTAGACGATCCCGTTTTCGCGAAAGATGTCGTTCACGAATCGGCGAAACATGCCCGGCTACAACGACGAAAGTATGCAGACTGGCTCGACTCCAACGATCCGGTGGTTGTTGCAAATGCCATGCTCGTCATTATTGGCCGAGCTCTCAATATGCTGAAGAGCCAGATCGAGTCGCAGGGCAAAGCCTTTGAGAAGTCGGGAGGGTTCCAGGAGCGACTGACGGCGCGTCGTATCGCGGCACGCGATGGCCAACATGGCGGGAACGCCCCCCCGCAGTGTCCGAATTGCACCCGACCCATGAGGCGAAGAAATTCATCGCGAGGTCCCTTTTGGGGCTGCTCTCAATTCCCAACCTGCAAAGGGACTCTCCCTGCCTAACCCCCGTTGTTCCACCCCGTCAACCTTGTCAACCTTGTCAACCTCGTCCCCCCGCCCCTTTCTCACCCAATTCACCGTCCCATCATTTGTTCGGCACTTGGACGCATCGGAATCCGACGTGATTGCTAGTCGAGCGGATTTCTCCTTTTCCTCGCGTACCTAGCAGATAGCGATTGCAGTAAGAATCGCTGCACAAGAACGAGCCACCCCGATGAACGCGTTTCTGTTGGCCGGGTTCCTGCGGGTCAAACGAGTCTTCAGGACCCAATGGGTTCACGGCGACCTTCCCGGTCGCCTTGAGAGTGCTGTAGTAATCCTCGCGGTACCAATCGCCAATCCATTCCCATACGTTCCCGCTCATGTCGTACAGGCCGTATGCGTTCGGCTCGTATTGCTTGACCGGCGCGATTCCAGCAAAGCCATCTGAAGCGGCATCACCGTCCCGAACGGGAAACGCGCCTTGGTAGTAGTTCGCGAAGTAGCGATCTTGGACGCGCGCCGCGTTTCCCCACGGATACAGATCACCTGCTTTTCCACCGCGCGCGGCGAACTCCCACTCCGCTTCGGTAGGGAGTCGCTTTCCAGCCCATTTCGCATAGGCCTCGGCATCTTCGAACGCGATATGCACGACTGGATACGCGTCGAGCCCATCGAGGTTGGACTCCGGCCCAAGGGGATGCTTCCAGCAAGCGCCGGGAACATATTTCCACCACTGCAGGAATTGGTCCAAAGGAACGGTCCCGTCCGTGGGCTGAAAGACCGCAGAACCCGCGACGAGCAACTCCTCCGGGACTCCCGGCAGTTCCTCGGGCGTTGGCTTTCGTTCTGCAATGGTGACGTAACCGGTCGCGTCGACGAAGGCGCGAAACTGCGCGTTGGTCACTTCCGTTTCATCCATCCAAAATCCATCGACATAGACGCGGTGGATGGGGACCGTGTCCATCGTGGTCCCAGGCGTTCCACAAAGCGATTCGTTCTTGGATTCACACCCCATGGAGAACTCGCCCCCTGGTATCCAACGCATCCCCGTGGGAGCAGTATCGGGAGCTGGGTCCGCATTCTCAATCGTAGGAAAAAAGGAGGCGGCTTGTATGGCCTCTAGTTGGTCTCGCTGGCGCACCATTTTGCTCCCCCCGCCTTCGTTCGGTGCATCACCTTGTTCAGGGCCCATCCGCGATGGAAAAGCAAAGTAGGCGATCAAACCTAGCCCCACTCCCCCCCCGGAAACGATCCCCCATCGCAAAAAGGTAGAAACCCCGTTTGTCTTGCGAGAAGAGTTCGACTGGGACGAAGAAGGGGATTTGGTTGGCATCGCGAGGGTTCCAGAGAGGTTGGGTTATCGTTCCGCGCTGGTTCCTGGAGGGATCAGAACCGCTGCTGCGAAAGTTGGTTGGAGATTTCGAAGGCGATCTCGAGAGCTTGCTCGTAGTTCAATCGCGGATCGAGTTGAGTTTGGTATGCCGACTCGAGATCGGATTCTGTCAGCCCGCGTGAACCTCCGACGCATTCGGTGACATCTTCGCCGGTCAGCTCCAAGTGAGCGCCTCCCAGCGTGGAGCCGCAAGCTCGGTGGATTGCAAACGAAAGACGCAGTTCATCCACAATGTCGTCGAAGCGACGGGTCTTGCGACCGCCGGCGGTGCTCACGGTATTACCGTGCATCGGATCGCACACCCAAAGAACGGTTTTTTGTTCCCGAAGCACCGCATCGATCAGCGGTGGGAGTTGGGATTCAATTTTGTTCCTACCCATGCGGTGGATCAAGGTAAGGCGCCCCGGTTTGTTTTCCGGGTTAAGCTTGTCGATCATCTCGATCAGCTCTTCCGGTTGGATCGATCCTCCGATTTTCACCGCAACGGGATTTCGAATACCGCGGAAATATTCCAGGTGGGCGCCGCCCAGCTGTCGTGTGCGCTCTCCGATCCATGGAAAGTGGGTCCCCATATTGTAAAAACCGATGCCACGCACACTTTCCCGAGTCAACGCGGTTTCGTAATCCAGATGAAGCGCCTCGTGCGAGGTGTAGAAATCCACTCGCTTCAACTCCGGGGTCGATTCATGCAGGATGGTTTCCATGAAGCGGATGGAGTCCCCGAGGGAGCGAACCAACTCTTTGTACCGCTCCGCAGCCTCTCCCTTCGCCGTGTTGACAAAAAGAAGATTCCAGTTCTCTGGATGATGCAAATCCGCAAAACCACCTTCGCTCAGCGCTCGGACAAAATTGAGGGTCAACGCCGAACGCTCGTATCCGCGAAGCAGCCTCAGCGGGTCAGGTATCCTCGCTTCCGGCGTGAACGAGTATCCATTAACAATATCGCCGCGATAACACGGAAGTGTGACGCCCCCCTGGGACTCGGTATCGCTCGAGCGAGGCTTGGCGTATTGCCCTGCCATCCGTCCGACCCGAATGATCCTCTTGCGAGCCCCAAAAACGATGGCCAAGCTCATCTGCAACAGCAACTTGAGTTTGCTGGCAATCGGCTCGGTTTGGCATTGCTCGAACGTTTCCGCGCAGTCCCCCCCTTGCAAAAGCCAAGCTTGCCCACGCTGTGCCAAGGCGATGTCTTGGTGAAGACGATCGATCTCCCAACTGGTCACCAAGGGTGGCAAGGTTTTGATTTGCTTCACAACCGCAGAAAGTTGACCCGAATCAGGATAAAGCGGTTGTTGTGCGGCCGGAAAATTCTTCCACGAGGTCGGCGACCAAGTTTGAGACATAGGACAAGGAAATGTTGAGGGTGGGCCGAAAGAATCGGCCGGCGGATGAAATTCGAACGAATCTAAGATAAACCCGATCCAGGGTTCTCGTGAGGGCAAATTGTTGCGAGGGCTGAATTTAACGCAGGGGTCGCAACCGGCATCGATTCTTCCACAATCCCTTAGAAAGCTTGACAAGCCGGTGGAACTCCCATAGATTCCCACCGTGCACTTTTGCCGCAAATCATTGCGGCAATTCGAGATAACGTCAATTGACTACGACATATGAAACACCTCCAAGAGATCGCGCGCCGCGTGCGCCGTCCGGAAGAACAACTTCGTTTCCCTAGCGAATTGCTCCTTCAAGGCTACGAACCCAACTATTTGGCGAACTATCGTCCCGATGAGTTGGGGAACATGGATGAACGAACGCTATCGACCTTGAAGCGAACGTTGCAACAATTTGAACGGCTTGAAAACCATCGGAGCAAGGTCATCGCGGCCTTGGAAAAGGATTCGCTTTGGAGCGAAACCATCGCCGAGGTTGTTAACAAGGCGAGTTCGATTGCCGAGATCGACACGACCATCCGTCATATTCGCGCTCGGAAGAATGCCCGCAGCATCGCAGAGAAATGCCCCGCCGCCCAACTGGTCGGGCAGGCCATTTTGACGATGCAGTCCGAGCCTCCTGCCGACTTTCAGGCCTGGGTGGCGCAGACCGCATCGATTCCCGCCGAACAAACCGCGGAGATCATTGAGCAAACCAAGCTCTGGATGACCCACCTGCTGAGCGAGGACCTTCGGCTCATGCGAGAACTGCAACAGTATGTTCTTCGCAAAGGCGGCGCGTCGGTCAAGGTTCTGCCAGAGCCTCCCAAGGGAAGCGACGCGGAAAAGCGCCTCGAAGCATCCGAAGACCATGGCTCCGTTCCAGCCGAAGCCATGAGCACCGGACCGGCGAGTACCAGTACAGCAGGTGCCGGGACTTCAATCTCCGATGCCTCCGGTACCGATGCCTCGAGCAACGAGACAGCTCCGGAATCCACAACGGAGCAACTCCAAGCGTCTGAAAAATCCCACGCAGAGAATTCGGACGGGGCGGAGGCGGCGTCCGCCGAAAACGAGACCGCCGATCTCGAGCCTTCCCTCGATTCGTCGGTCGCTCCCTTGATCGCCGACTTCAATCAGGGCAAGAAACCCTCCAAGCCGATCAAGACCAAGAGTCTTTCCGAAAAGCAGCTTTCTCCTCGACAACGACGTCGGCGTTGGCTTCGGAGCATCCTCGAGTCCTACGCTCGACTCAAGAAACCTGTCGGCAATATCACTCCGTATCAGATCTTGATGCTGGCGCGCGGATTGCGTTCCCAAATCATCCAGCTGAATATCGATTACGACAAGAAACCGCTGGTTCAAATGTGCCGCGAGGCGCTTTGTCCCGGACGGCATCCGATGCACAGCTTCCTCTTAGAAGTCGCCGAGTCCGCCCTGCATACGTTCTTGTTGCCTCGGGTGCATCAAGATGTCATGGCGATCCTGGAAGAGTATGCGAATGAGGAACTAACGGAATCTGCGGTCGCCCACCTGGAATCCTCGTTGCTGCAACGCCCCATTCGCGGGCACCGAATCTTGATGATCGATGCAGTCGGTCCCAAGATGGCTGCCGCAGCAATCGTCGATGCGGAAGGACAGATCGTTTTCACCGGCGAGATTCCTTGCAACAGCAACCGTGCGGATATTGTGGCACAAAACGTTGTCACACTCGGACAATGGGTGCACGAGCATCGGGTGACCCTGATATCCCTGTCGAATGGTCCCGCCCGCCGCTATTTGATCCAGCCTATTGCAGAGTTGTTACGGCAATCGAGCGAAGGGTCGCTGTATTGGACCATGGTCGATCGAGCCGGCGCCGATGGCTACTGCAACTCGCGCATTTGCTTGGTAGAGCTTCCTAGCATCTCCCGCCGTCACCGCGCTGCGGTGTGGTTAGCTCGACGTTTGCAAGATCCGTTGCAACAGGTTCTCAAGGTGGACCCTTCGCGATTGCGACTGGGGTCCTACCAGCGAGAACTACCTCAATCCGAATTAGAATTGGCTCTCCGCGATGCGGTCTCTTCGGCTATTTCGCGATCCGGTCTGGACATATTCACCACGGAACCAGAAGTACTCCAACGGGCGCCGGGGATGAATTTGGCTGCGGCCAAAGCGGTTTCGGCTGCTTGCCGCGAAGATCGAATCACCAATCGCGAATCGCTCTTGGCAGTACTCAAAGAGCATCTGACCGACATGCAGGCTCGCCAGGCAATTGGCTTCCTGCGTGTGTACGGAAGCGATAAGACATTGGACGCCACAACGATCCACCCCGACGACTACCGACTTGCGGAACGGTTGATGGAGCATGCGAGTTTGCCGGCTCCCCCTGCAGCACCGGAAGGTTGGGTTAAACCGAACTACCAAGCCATCGCGGAAGCATCCGCGGCCGCAGACGAGGCATTCGCCAAACAGCAGGCCGAATTCGGAGCATCGCTCGATGCCGAACCCGAACCGTTCGGAATGGAAGCGAATCCGGATTCTGGAGAGCACTCGGAGGAGGCGAATACCTCCGCATCCGAGGAAACAAGCAGCGAAGGTGATTCCACAACGGCTGCCGTTTCCGAAGCTCCCAGCGAAACCGCGGATTCCAACGGGGCCTCCGACGAAGCTCAAGAATTGGACGCTGCCGATGCGTCCACCGTTGGCTCGGCTCCCACCGAAGCCGTCGATACCGAGTCGGCGGCACCTGCCGGTTCGAACGACGAATCCAACACAGCTCCAGCCGGACCTGCGGTCGCCATGCCGCCGATCGAGTCATCCCCTCGCGTTCGCGAAACGCTCGCGATCGACATCGAACGGTTGGCTCGCAGCTGGCAAGTCGGGCGAGAAAAGATGCGAAGGGTGGCGCATTCCTTGCACTCACCGTTCGAAGACGATCGAGAGTACACCTTCCCGGTACCACTCGTCAGCAAATTCCCGAAGCTGGACACTCTCAAGCCAGGGGATATGGTTCAAGCGCTCGTGGTTGGCGTGACCGACTTCGGCGTATTCGTCGATCTGGGCCCCGATTGCAGCGGATTGATTCATATCAGTCGGATCACTCCGAACTACGTCGAGGATCCACATCAGTATGTCCAAATGGGTGACTTGCTCACCGTCTGGGTGCTGAGCATCGACGAAAAACGAAAGCGGGTCGCATTAACGGCCATCCCACCCGGTACACCTTCGCGCCGTGAGCAAGCAGGATCGCAAGGCCGAGCCGAAGAGGGACGGGGTGAACGCCGAGGTACGCCGAATCGCGGGGACAATCGTGCTCGCTCCGACGCGCCACGCGCCGAGGGTGGAGAACGAGGCCGCGGGGACCGACCCGCAGGCGATCGTGGCAGCCCCAGAGGAGGCGGTCGCAACGATCGAGGCACCGGAGGCGCTCCACGCGGAGGTAACGATCGCAATCGAAACGATCGAGGTCGTGGCCGCGATCGCGATTACGAACAAAACTCTGCACCGAGGCGGGCACAGCGAGTCGATCCTCCAAAGCCTGTCACGCCGATCACCGATGCGATGCAACAAGGCAAGGAGCCGCTGCGTTCGTTCTCCGATTTGATGCAGTTCATGAAGAAGTCCAAGCCGGAGTCCGAGATCGTACCAGAGCAAAAAGGAACCGAGCCGACGCCGCCCGCCTCCACGGCTCCTGACTCCAGCGCGACTCCAAGTCAACCTTCGAGCGAGTCGACGCAATCGAGCGATGCACCCAACGGCCCTGTTGCCTAACCCTGAGTGCAATCATGAGCGATTTTGAGGAGCGACTCAAACAAGCCGCAGCGCGCGGTGCCAACCGCGCGAGCCAATCGATGAGCGAAGCGGATCGAAAGAAGGCCGAACAAGAGGTCTTAAAGGGTCTGCACAGCAAGTATCGTCTGGTTCTCTCCGAACGGATCGAACAGGTGATGCGCAAGGTGATCGATCTCTTCCCTGGATTCCGATTCCAAACCGTCTTCGGAGAGTCCGGCTGGGGCGCCGCCTGCATGCGAGACGATTTGGTTTTGCGCAAAGGCCAGAGAGAAAATCGCTATAGCAGATTTGAGATGGCAGTGCGTCCCCTGAACGAGTTCTACGTGCTGGACTTGCAAGCCAAAGGGACAATCGCTAATCGAGAGCTTCTTACCCGCAGCTTCTATCAACCGCTCGGAGAAGTAGACCTGGACAAATTCAAAGAACTCGTCGAGCAATGGTCGCTCGCCTACGCGGAACTCTATACCGCGAATCGTTGATCGAGAGCGTTGAGCTCCACCGGGTGCATGGAACGTACTCACCACGTTGCGCTAACTGTGCCCGTCTTCCTCGGAGGTCCGCAAACCGCCAGTACGACACAGCGCACAAGCGGTCGAGCAGAGCCAGAGGAGTGTCCGCGCGAGTTACGCGGACACTAGGCCATTCATCCGTATGGCGATTAGGCTTCATCCAGGATTTCAACCGCCTTGAACTTCTCACCTTCAAGCATTTGAAGGCTCGCGCCACCGCCGGTGCTGACGTGCGTCACCGTGTCTGCGAATCCAAGCTGCTCGATGGCCGCAGCGCTGTCCCCTCCGCCGATGATGCTCACTGCGTCGCTATCGGCAACCGCCTTGGCCACGGCCACCGTTCCTTGATCGAAAGGAGGCATTTCGAATACGCCCATCGGTCCGTTCCACACGACTGTTTTTGCGGAGCGAACGATCGCAGCAAACATCTCGGCAGACTTAGGACCGATATCGAGCCCTTCCCATCCATCGGGAATCTTTCCCGCCTCGACGACTTGCTTATTGCACTGACTATTGAAATCATCACCGCAGTGGGTATCGACGGGAAGAACCAACTTATTCCCACCTTTGGCGATCAATTCTTTGGCCAACTCGACCTTATCTTTTTCTACCAAGCTCTTGCCGGTCGCTCCACCTTGTGCGAGCGAGAACGTGTAAGCCATCGCACCACCGATGATGACTTTGTCGCAGACGCCGAGCAAGTTGCTAATGACGTTGATCTTATCGCTTACCTTCGCTCCGCCGAGAATCGCGACGAAAGGACGAGCGGGATTTGCGATTGTGTCGCTCAGATATTTGATTTCTTTTTCGACCAAGAATCCAACCACCTTCGGCTTGCTTCCCATGGCTAGAGGGACCGCGACCATCGATGCCTCTTCACGATGGCAAGTGCCAAACGCGTCATTGCAATAGATATCGGCCCAGCCGGCTAGTCTTCCAGCGAACTCCGGATCGCCGGTCTTTTCACCTGGATTGAAACGGACGTTTTCCAAGCAGACGACATCTCCATCCTTCATGTTGGAAATGGCCGCTTCCGCTTCCGGGCCAACTGTATCGCCCGCAAAGACAACCGGCTTTCCGAGCATTTCTGCCAAGCGATCGGCCGCTGGCTTTAACGTGAATTCAGGCTCGGGTCCCTTTCCTTTGGGGCGCCCCAAGTGGCTCATCAACACGAGCTTGCCACCTCGATGGACAACCGATTCGATCGACGGCAGCGCCATACGGATCCGGCGATCATCCGTAATAGCTCCCGAATCGTCCTGCGGGACGTTGAAATCGACTCGCATCAAAACGACTTTGCCTTTGCAGTCTACTGCGGAGATACTCTTTTTTGCCATCGGATTCCCGTTTCTTAGGAGATTGGTACGCGGAGAAGCGAGTATTCTTAAACGGATTGACCGGGCTGTCCAGACGCACCCCGGCCGCCGGTAGGATTCGACATGTCTTCAAATGTTGGAGGATGATCCATATGAAGTTCCGCTTGCTATCGCTCGTGCTTTCAGGTTGGCTTTTCGCGCCCCCAGGACTTGTGGCACAGACCCCTCGCTCCGAATCGGTCCCCGCGGTTATTGGAACATATGACCGTCCTTTTGGGCCGATTCACCAGAGCCGATCGGTAGTCACCGCCAAAAAAGGGATGGCCTGTACGAGCGATCCACGGGCAACCCAGGCGGCCATTGAAATCCTGCGACGCGGTGGTAGTGCCGTAGATGCCGCGATCGCAGCCAATGCCGTTCTCGGAGTCGTCGAACCGATGAGCTGCGGAATCGGCGGAGATCTTTATTCGATTGTCTGGGACTCCCGCTCCGGTTCCGTGCACGGACTCAATGCGAGCGGCCGGAGCCCCCAGGGACTGGATCGAGACGTTTTTCGTTCGAAGAACTTGAAGGAGATCCCTCTCTACGGCCCTCTTTCGTGGAGTGTTCCCGGTTGTGTGGCGGGATGGAGCGATCTGCATCAACGCTTCGGCAAACTCCCCATCGCCGATGTCCTCGCACCTGCCATCCACTTGGCAGAAGAGGGCTTCGCCGTCTCGCCGGTGATTGGAGGGTACTGGTCCCGCGCCGTTTCTAACTTGAAAAAACACGATTCCTCCGCAGCGACCTATCTCCGCGCCGACGGGAAAGCCCCCGAAGTGGGTGAAGTCTTTCGCAACCCCCGACTCGCCGCCAGCTATCGCAAGCTCGCGTCGGAGGGTTGGATGAGCTATTACACAGGCTCGATTGCCGACCAAATCGTCCAATACAGCCGGGAACAAGGCGGATACTTTGCCAAAGAAGATTTCACCCAACATACCAACGAATGGGTCCAACCGGTCTCGACAAACTATCGCGGCTACGACGTTTGGCAGATTCCACCCAACGGGCAGGGCCTGTCGGTTCTTCAGATCCTTAACGTTCTCAAGCGATTCGATATCAAGCAGATGGGCTGGGGCTCACCCCAGTACAGCCACTTGTTCATCGAAGCAAAGAAATTAGCGTATGCGGACCGCGCCAAGTTCTACGCTGACATGGCGTTTGAAAAGGTACCGGTCGACGCATTGAATTCGGACACTTATGCGGAAAAGCAAGCGGCCCGTATCGATCTCCAACATGCAGCGATGCAGGTTCCAGCTGGGGATCCGAAACTCCGAGACGGGGATACCGTTTACCTTTGTGTGGTCGATAGCGATCGCAACTGCTGTTCGCTGATCCAAAGCAACTACCATGGATTCGGAAGCCAAATGGTTCCAGGTGAACTCGGTTTCGCATTGCAAAATCGAGGTAATCTCTTCTCCCTCTCCGCCGATCATGCCAACCGATTGGAACCGGGCAAACGTCCCTTCCACACCATCATCCCATCCATGGTCACCACTGAAAGCAAACCAATCTTTGTCTTTGGTGTGATGGGGGGCGACATGCAACCGCAGGGACAAACGCAAGTTCTTGTGAATTGGATCGATTTTGGAATGAACATTCAAATGGCGGGGGACGCCTCGCGCATCCGTCACGAGGGGAGCGCGACCCCAACAGGTACCCCGGAAGAACCCAAAGGGGGAACCGTGCATGTCGAATCGGGCCTTCCCGCAGAGACGATCGACAAACTCCGAGCGATGGGACATAACGTGGAGTTAAGCCGTACCTCGATGGGTGGCTATCAAGGAATCTTGATCGATCACGAAAAAGGGACACTTCAAGGGGCGACCGAGAGCCGAAACGACGGCCTGTCGCTCGGATTGGATTGAAAGAACGCACCATGACAGGTCCAAAGTGGATTGTTATCCTCGCCGCTTGCTTCGGTTTCATCGCAGTGGCGATCGGCGCTCTCGGCGCGCACGGCCTTCCGGATCAACTCCAATCGCAAGGCTTTGAACCGGATATCGTGGCGAAGAAACTAGATCAATGCGAGATCGGCGTCCGTTACCAGATCGCTCATGCCTTGGCCATACTTGCGATCGGGCTCTCTCCATTGCCCGCTCGATCCTCCTTGGCCCGCGCTGCATGCGGGATGTTCTTGGCAGGCATCCTCTTTTTTAGCGGAGGTCTGTATGCCATCGCTCTCGCCGATACCATCGGACACTGGAGCATCGTTCCCATGGGCGGAATGATGTTCCTGATCGGATGGTTTTTGCTCTTTCTGTCGGCGTGCCGAGTGTCCATCGATACCAGCACGCCATAAGAGCCTGCCACGCGAACAGACAAGTCGCCAGTCGGAATACTTACTGACGAGATTGCGGTGTTACCTTCAAACGGAGCGTTTGCTCCCCTCGCTTCACGAGGATCTCGGTTTCTTGCCCCGCCTTGATCGCTTCGATGGCATAGGTGTAGTCGTAGATATTCTCGACCTTGCGTCCAGCCAGTTCGACGATGATATCCTTTCCTTGAACGCCCGCTTTGGAAGCAGGACCGTCCTTGGCGACCCCTGAAAGCATGACCCCCTTGATGTCCCCTTGCGCGTAGTCGGGAATGGTTCCCAAATACGCCGTCATCACCGCGCGGGCGCCTTGGTTTTCCGGCGCGGCCTGCTCCTGGTACTTCGGTGCATCGACTTGTGTAGCTACCGAGCGTGCGATGAGACCCATCAACTTGGCGGTCGACGCAGCTCCTTCGTAATTAAGAAGCTCCGGCGTATCGCGTGGCGTATGGTACTCGCTGTGCGACCCGGTGAACGCAGAAAGGATGGGCACACCATCGAGGAAGAAGGTGCTCGCGTCCGTTGGGAGGTAGCTGTCGTTTTGCAGCGTCAGTGGGAGGCCGACGACCGCATTGCGTTTTTCAATTTCTTTCGGCCACAAATCGGACGATCCGATTCCTTGCAGGACCAAGTTATCGCGAAGCCGACCCACCATATCGAGATTGAAGCATGCAATCACCGCTGGATAGAGCTTGCCAGCCCCCGACTCGGTCATGTGTGGATAGAGTTCAAAGAAGTGATCGGAGAAGTAGGCTGAACCGAGCAGCCCCATCTCTTCCCCCGACCATGCTGCGAAGAGGACATCGTGCTCAAGTTTGAGTTTGCCTGACTTCTTTTGGGTGACCATCGACTGCGCGATTTCGAGCATGGCCGCTACACCCGAAGCATTGTCATCGGCTCCGCGATGCATGCCACCTTTCTCGTTATCGAGGGCCAAGCTGGAGCCACTCGAGCCGACGCCAAGGTGGTCGATGTGTGCGCCGACTATCACGATGCTTTTCGCCGGGGCATCCCCTGCCATAAGAAGTCCCAAGGCATTTCGGCCCGTGCGTTTGACCTGTTGGATCTCGATCGTACAACTCACGAGAACTTCGGGAAGAGCGAATCCCATCATCATCTCTCCTCGATCCAATTCCTTTTGCAGATCAAGCAACTTGTCCTCGCTCTTTTCGAACCATTTTTCCGCAACGGCATCGGTTACGCTGATGGCGGCGATGCTCGTACCGGACAAACTGCCATCGACTTGAAGGGGTACGAGCTGTTGGCGAACGCCACTATTGGGTCCGCTCACGACAATAATTCCCTTGGCTCCTCGATCGCGCGCCGCCATCGCTTTGAATCGAAGAGAGCTATAGCGAGCGAGATGCTGGCGGCGTTCTGGTGTGATATCGCTCGGCATTTGACGAAGGACCATGACCCATTTGTTCTCGACGTCGAGATGGACATAGGAGTCGTACTCGGCTTGTTCCCCATCGCGAGGTGCTACGATCCCATATCCGGCGAAGATTACTTCCGTAGGCTCGATCTGTGTGCTCTTCGAAAAGACCAAGGGCCGCCAGTCTTCGTTCAATTTCCAGTTGGTCGAGCCGGATTGGAGCGCATTGGATTGCGCCAATTCAACCCCGGCCGTAAACGGAAACTCTTGAAAGAAATCCCCCTTGGCCCCACCGGGTGCGAGACCGAGAGAATCGAGATAGCTAGCCACGTACGCCGTCGCGAGCCTCTCGCCTTGCGTACCCGTCAAACGACCTCCGAGTTCGGGCCGACAAAGAAAATCCACATGCCTGGCGACGTCTTGTGCGCGATAATCGATTTCCGTTGCTCCCGCCGCTTCTCGTGCAGCAGTCCGAACCGAATCCAGTTGGATCGGGGTTGGCTCAGCCAGTTCGTTTCCAGGTAGGACGTTCGATTTATCCAGCCCCATGGCTTTGCGAGCGGCATCGTGATTCCAATCCGCAATGTAGATTTGAGACCTCTTATCGCTGGAGCGATTGGATGTCCATGCGATCTGCTTGCCGTCCGGGGTGAATACAGGCAGACCGTCAAATCCATCGGTGGAAGTGATTCGTTGCGGAGCCTGCTTACCCGCTGCATCGACGATATAGAGTTCAAAGTTGGCGAAGCCTTGAAGGTTTGTCGTGAAGATCAAGTATTCGCCGGAAGGATGGTAGAAGGGAGCCCAGCTCATCGCCCCCAGTGTGGTAAGCCGTTGGATGTCGGTCCCGTCGACGTTCGCCGAGTAGATCTCGGCGGTCGCTCCGTCTTCGGAGAATCGACGCCAACAAATCCGCTTGCCGTCGGGGGAGAAGAAGGGACCTCCGTCGTAGCCAAACACGTCGGTGATCCGACGGACATCGGACCCATCGCTCTTCATGACATAAAGATCCAATGCAGCGGAGGGATCATTGGCGAAGATCGCTTTTTCTCGATCGGTCAATGCACCTTCGAAGGCGCGGCGGTTGGAACTGAACGCAATCAACGAACCATCCGGGGAGTAGGAGGCCTCCGCGTCGTACCCCGTCGCATCGGTCAGTTGCTTGTAGGCACCGGTCTTCCTGTTCCACTCCACCAACTCGAACGCGGGATCGTAGTCCCAACTGTAACGCCTCGTTTGTCCCGAAGCTCGAAACTCCAACTCATCCTTTTGCTTCTGCAGCGAATTGGGGTCGAACTGAGTGGATGCGAACAAAACGCGTTCGCCATCGGGATGAATCCACGCACAGGTCGTCTTTCCGAATCCAGGCGAGACCCTTTCCACATCCCCTGTTTCGCGATCCATCAAATAGATTTGGTAGAACGGATTTTCTTTTTCTCGCTCGCTCTGAAAGACCATCCAACGGCCATCTTGACTGAAGTATCCCTCTCCAGAACGGAGACCGTCGAGGGTCAATTGCCGTGTCTTGGTGAGGAACTTCGATTCATCGACTTCGGAGGCCGCTGGTGGAGTTGTCTCCGTCGCCGCGGGCTCTTGGCAGAGAGCGATCTGGGTGACGAACAAGCTGATTGCCCAGCAGTAGACGGTCTGGTGGAGCTGTCGTTTTGGTGTCATGGTTTTGTCAAAGAGGGCCATGGTAGGTCAGTCTGGGGGAGCAATTCGCGGCGAGATTGTAATTGTTGCAATGCCAGCATTGCAATTTTTACAAACGGAGCACGCTATTTGGAAACCCCTGGTCGAGGATCCGGTCCGGTTGGGAGGTTTGGGCGCCCTGGACAAACCCAGTGTAGCACTGGAGCAACAGGAGTAGGAGAATCTCGGTCGGCCGTCGAACTTGGCACGGCATGTGCATCTGAAGAAGATCATGAGCAGATGCTCAAAGGGGTCCCGGTGGAACCGGGATACGGTCTGGACTGGGAGAGTTGACCCGGTTCGGATTCCTGAACATGGAGGTACCGTGATCTTAGCGGCGTCCAAGTTTGACTCGATCAAACGCAGCGGACAGACCTTTCTACAAGGTTAGGCCCACCTTTCACGGTTAGAAAAGGGCCTGCCTCGGTTGTCGAATAGACAGTCGGGGCAGGCCCTTTTTCTTTTGGTTCTCGAATGTTCGAGAGGGAATAGTGCGAACCAAATGCGCGATGATTTTCCGCGTCTATGGTATCATTCCATTCGACCGGCTTCGGTTCGCGGTCTGGAAATCGATCTTCCGCCCGCGCCGTGGATCCACGACGGCATCGAACCAGGGGCGGATCCTCCTCTAGACGCTAATCGCTATATCGACGTTGCATGCCCTTTCGAATTCTTTGTGCGGACAGTAGCGCTATCGCGCAGCGTGGTATCGATTCGCTATGCCGGCAACACTCTCACTGCCGCATCGACCGGTTTGTCTCCTCGCGAACAGAACTCCGACAAGCATTGGCAGAGGAACATTTCGACGTTCTTGTCGCCGACTCTCGCTTGGAAAATGTCGATTTCATGGCGGACGCGTTCGACATTCGGTGCCAGATGAAGGATTTGCGAATGCTCCTTTTCGCCGAATACCGTTCGTCGACCCTCGTGGCGCGCGCTGTCGCCTACGAGTGCTACGATGTCGTCTTCCGCGATAGTCCGGGATCCGAATTCATTGAGTCGCTGCAATCTCTCGAACAGGGACGCCCACCTGAGCGATCGGTTTTGGTGCAGTTTCGTTCCTCCATGACCCGCACCGAGTGGCCAGCGATTCCCAAGTTCCCTTTCTTGACAAAGCGAGAAACACAGATCGTTGCGTTGCTCGGATTGGGACTTAGCAATCGCGAGGTCAGCTTGACCCTCGGAATTGGTATCGAAACAACTAAAGAGCACATGCGCAACATACTTCGCAAAACCAAACAACCCGATCGGACTGCGGTTGCGGTGTGGGGATTGAAGCAACCCTCGCTTGCAGCATGCCTGCCCATCCTGGAACCTGCTCCCAACTGGGTCAGTTCCTCTGCTTGAGACGAACTGCCCGACCTAAGCCGAGGGTTCGCTCGATCTGTCTACCGTCTCTTCTAGCGATAGTCGCCTAACCGGATTTTAAGAGATCCTTCAAGACAACAAACAGTGCATCGATTTGTTCATCGGTGCCAACACTCATTCGTAATCCATCGCTCCATCCTGGATAGTTCATGTACCGGACCAAGATCCCTCGCTGCTTGAGCGCTTCGTAGATCGGCTTCACGGGTCGATCCGAACGCGTGCACCATACGAAGTTTGCATGCGATGGCAAGACATCGAACCCCATCGCTCGCAGTTCCGTTTCCATCCTGCCTCGGGTGCCACAAATCTTTGCGACGTTGTCGCGCAACCAAGCTTGATCCGATATTGCGGCGGTCGCGCCCGCCAAGGAGAGCATATCCGTATTGTACGAATCCTTTACTTTTCTCAGCGAGGCAACAATCTCGGGATGCGCGATGAGGTAACCGAATCGAAGCCCTGCCAGCGCATACGATTTGCTCAAGGTTCGCGTTACGATGATCTTGGGATTTCGATGTACCAATCCGATCGCATGGGTCGGAGCAAAATCGACGTACGCTTCATCGATAACCACGGGGCAAGGTGCCCGATCCACTAGATCCAGGATCGACTCGTGATCCACCATGGTTCCAGTAGGGCTATTCGGATTGGGAAGGTAAATAAGCTTGACGTCGGGTGCTACCGTTTTGAATGCGTCGCTCAGCTGAAAGTCTTCCGCGAAAGGGACTTCTTCGAATTGAGCCGCTTGGAGTTCCGCCAAAGTGCGGTAGAGGATGTAGCTCGGGTAAGGGAGTCTTAGTTTATCGGAGGAGCCAACGAACGCACGCGTCAGCACGGTCAAACAATCGTCGCTCCCATTGCCGCAAAGGATCATGTCCGGGTCGATTCCGTGAACGTCGGCCGCCGCCCGCCGGAATGCGGTTCCCAAGGGATCGGGATAGCGTTCGAGCCGCCCTGCCGCGGACTGGATCGCTTCGAGCACGCGATGCGAAGGAGGATAGGGATTCTCGTTGGTATTGAGTTTGATCGCCTTCCCCGTTTGCGGTTGCTCCCCCGGTATGTAGGGGCTCATGGCTTGGATCTCGGGCCGAAACATACCTTGAAGAAGGGATGAGAGAGATTCTGCTGTTTTGTCCACGGGTGTCGCTTTAGAGCAAGGAAGAAACGTCGATCTTTCTATCCTAACCGAACGTTCTAGGAGAGTCTAACGACGAAGCCAGGAGTCTTGCGTTCCGACTGGCTGTGCGAGAAGGGGTGGCTCGGATGCGTAGGTGGGAGCCCCCATCGATTGCGAGGCAATCATCCCCGGCTGCGCGAGAATGATGCCCGGCGAAACCGATTCCATACTCGGCTCCTGCAACGGTCGAACGGGGTCGCTCAAGTGCGCGAACGACATATCGAGCATGGACTGCAACCGCTGCACCTCCGCATTGGATGCGTGATTCTCGCGAATCCGACCGAGTGTGAGCCGAGCCGAAACCAGCTCGCCGATCCGATGCTGAGCGCGCACGATTTGCAAGTGCTTGTCCACCTCCTGAGGCGGCAATCGTTCCGAGGCCTTGGCCAAAGCATCCGACGCCTCCTCGTGACGTTGGAGATCCGAAAGAGCCAGACCGCGATGGAGAAGGGCTACTGGGTCGTGTCTTGCTGTGTCGTGCAAATCGACCATCCGATCGAGAACGGCAAGCGATCGTTCGGGCTTTCCAATATTGCGATAGACCTCGGCCAAGGCCAACTGCACTTTGGGATAGTCCGCCTGGATCAGCAACGCATGGTGATAACACTCCATCGCGGTCGCCCATCTTTTTTCTGCAGTGTGCGTGTCTCCCAACAACGCCCAAGCGGCCGAGTGGTTGCGATTGGCGGCCAACACCGACTCCGCGGTGCTCCTGGCTTTTAGATGGTCTCCAACCTCCAGGTACATTTCTCCGAGCTTGACGGCGTATTCGGGATTGCTTCCGGACAAGCGAAGAGACTCCTCCATATGCTGAATCGCTTTTGCTTTGTCCCCTCGCTCCCACAATGTGGACGCGTATCCCCAGTGGGCCCTTTCGTCGAGCGTCGACTGCTTGAGCGCCTCCGAGAACAGCAACTCGGCATCCTGGTACCGCTGCCGTTGAATCGCATCGGTACCCCGCAGCGATAATTGACGGGCCTGGACCAGCTTCTGGTTTGCCGAACGATCCCGAAGCGATCGGCAACCCATCGACGTCAAGACGACAACCCCACCCAAGCACAACGTCAGGGCGCACCGCCTCCCCCCTCGGCCAAGGGGCGAGGTTGGAGGTGAGAGCGTCGATAAGATTTGGCCCCAACAGTTCAAATCCAGGGATTCCGTTCCTCTGAAGACTTGTGAACGCGCGAGCACCTTTTTCGCCCGGTCGGTCGAGTTCGCCCGAGCAAGTCTCTTCGCCCGACAAATAACAGGTCTCCCAGAGGGATTCAAGTGAATCTGCGCAATCTGGAAAGCTAGCTTAGCGCGACAACATCGCCTGCTGCAAGACCGCGACGTGGGGAGATTGTTCCTCGCTGATCGCAATGGCTAGCCATCCATCGCGCATCTCGAACTGGGAAACCGCCAACCCAGCCACCCGTTCGTCGCGAAGCAGCGACTCGGCCACCATGGGCACCGATTGCCGATTCGACAAGATGCGGTCGAAGATGACTCGCAACGCCAATCGATCGCGGGACGCGAGCTTGTGGCCATCGATGCTGATGACACCATCTCGCTCCAGCTCCGCGTTCAATCCACTGATCTTCGGTGCGTAGGACGCCCGCACGATAAAGTTCTTAAGATGGATTCGGCCGGGTTCTTCCAAAGAGTCGATGCGAAGGCTCAACCACAGTTTGTTGTGCTCGAATTCAACTGTGATGGGATTGTTAGCATGGAATCGAATACGAACGTCCTTGGCTTGCTCCGAATCGATAACATATCGCGGTTGCTGAAGGAGTTCTGCGATCTGATCGGATAAATCCTGGGCGGTCCAATCCCGGTCAGCCGTGGCAATCTGACTCGCCACATTGTTGAATGCTGACTGATGGACTTGCATAGAAATCAAACTGTCAGCGGGAGCGATAGGTCGGGCGGTGTGCGCACCGATCTGATGCTCGCTTGCGACGCGGTATCGAACGATCAATCTGCTATCGGTCGACTGCATGTCCATAATCATCGGTTGCAAACTCAATACCTGTAGCGGACCAAAGAGCCGAGTCTCGAGCTGGGCTTGGGACTCCTGCAGTTTGCTGTTGAGTTGCTTGTCAAACTCGCGGTCTGTCTCTTTGGCGATGGTGCTCTGCATGATCCGCGTGGCGATCGGGCGAGATTCCACGAATTCCTGGTGGGCGATATTGCGAACAACATCTCCCAAGATGGGTAGGTTATCCCACTCGGTGGAGAACTTCTTCAGGGAATCATTCGACTTAACGCTCGCAGGTTTTCCGTCCACTTGGAAACCGGCCGAGTGGATTCGAATTTCGCGTGACGACTGCACGTTCGCGAGGGAAGTGTTGTAGAAGGTCGCACCATTTCGACTGGAGCGGGTGTTGCTAGAAATGTCGCCGTCCAATTGCAGGGCAACTTTCCAAGCCGAAGGATCTTCAACAAAATCGACTCGCAGCTTCGTCGAAATCTGGCTCGCCCCACGTGTGTCAGCGCCGAGTATGGTCTGCCTGACTGGCTTCTGGGTGAACGACTGCTTCGGCAGCATCCGATTCGCGAATTCTTCGGAGACGGCGATTCGGATGTTCGCGTTCCGATAATGCGCTGCCAGAGCGTGACTGATCGCGGCTTGCTCGGGATGCTCGGAGAACCGAAGCGACTGGATGGCCTCGGCCAAGCTCAGGCTGCTACGGTGTGTCGGATCGGCTTCCAAAGTCTCTACGTCTTGCATCAACCGAACGTAATCGACGGGTCGGATCGTAAGCGGGTGCATCAAGTCGGCCAAATCATGCACTTCGGGTGACGTGAGGATCGCCCGCTGCTCGTCCATGGTATTCGGATTCAATACGCGTGCCAAAAACTCTCGCGCCAACGTGACTTGCTCATCATCTCCGCGTATTCCAGCGGTAGCCATGTCGCGCACACGATCCAACAGCAAATACTGTTTCCAATTTGCCGCGTCACCCGTTCGTTGGAGGACGGACTCGAGCGTTGCAATTCTCTCTTGGACCGATTGCGAACTGACTTCGTGCTGTCGGAGCGACACAAGTTGTTCTCCTCGCGCGACACAATCATGTACCGCCATCCAAATCGAAGCCCGCCGTTCGATCGCGTAGGCCACGCGGAGGAGCGCACTGGAAAGCAGCCCATTCTCCGCAGCGACTTGATTGGAAATCTCGGAACAGCGAAGTCCGCAGTCTCGCAAGAACTCGAGATGCCCTCGCGAACGCCCGTCTTTGATTTCAACTTCGGCCAATGCTTCGAGCGCTTCGGCAATCTGATTCAAGGCGACGCGAGCTTCGTTCGACTGCTCGGCTTCCACGACGGTGAAGGTTTCGAGGAGCAGATTTCGAAGTTGCGGAGATTGCGGCCAAGTCCTTCGGCCGGACGGTGCATCGATATGTTCGACAGATGGGGGAACGCGGTGAATGGATACGGACCAGTTGTCGCGTGCCGTGGAAACGAGGGAGGTGCGGACCTCGACATCTTGGGCGGCGTCGGTGGCGATTTGCACGGGATCTCTACCATAACTCGGCGATGGGAGCAAATCTTCGCTCGGATGGCGAACAGGCGCCATAAGCCGTACGCCGGCGGGTGGCTCAAGCAATGCGATCGAATGGGTGTATTCTCGACGGTAGTCGGTCCAAGCCTGAGAGGCGAGCACCTGTTCGAGAGGCTCAATTTCCAACGGAATATTGTCCGTGGCGATTCGCTTCGGCGATTTTGGCATCGTCGAAACCGTGAGCACTGTCGTACGCGGGTCCCGATAGGAGACGCCGCGACGCTGCGCGACGATCCCGCCTACGTAGAACAATAACAACAGGCAAATCGCAACGAGAATCGCATAGATCCATCCCCTTCCGCCGCGAGTTGTCTCTCGTCTCATACTCATTCCCTCAGTAACCACCCCGACCAGAAGGCAAGGTGTCGTTCGATCCATGAACACCGATGACGCCTGCAACAATCCTGTCGCTTGGGGTGACACCGGTCCTCTTTCGTTTTCGGTTCGAGAGGTAGCCAAGATCGAACGGGAACTGAGTGGATTGTTGATACTCATACGCCGAGTCGCGCCACTCGTTCTAGTTGCGCAAGTCGTTCCGATCGCGTGGGGCGAAGAAACGAGCTAAGGATTAGCGATTGTCGAAATTAGGAGAGATGTAACACCTCCCCCTTCTCCGCGCCAAAACCGAAGAAAATGCGCGCCACGGCGCAAAGCCCGCGACGGGCGGGGAAGATTAGGACAGGGAGAGCGAGCAGCACCTAGGGAACTAGAAAAACACGCGATCCAGCCACCTGCCAACCCAAACCTCAGGTATTTCCCTTCGCGAGCGTGGCGCCTTGGCGCGCCCCTTTTCCACTCCAAAACCGAAGAAAATGCGTGCCACGGCGCAAAGCCCGCGACGGGAGGGGGCAGATTAGGACAGGGAGAACGAGCAGCACCCTGGGAGTCGGCAAAACACTCGATCTAGGCACCTGCCAACCCAAACCTCAGGTATTTCCCTTCGCGAGCGTGGCGCCGTGGCGCGCCCCTTTTCCACTCCGAACCGAAGAAAATACGCGCCACGGCGCAAAGCCCGCGACGGGAGGAGGCAGATTAAGACAGGGAGAACGAGCAGCACCCAGGGAACTGGAAAAACACGCGATCCAGGCACCTGCCAACCCAAACCTCAGGTATTTCCCTTCGCGAGCGTGGCGCCGTGGCGCGCCCCTTCTAAATGAAAATCGGGTAGGAGGCGGGATTACTCCCGCCGTCCTCCCACACCACCGTACGTACGGTTCCGTATACGGCGGTTCAGGTCTAACGACGATTCAGCTCAGTGCCTTTCTGGACGAGGCTTATCAGCCCAAGTTGCGTGAGGTGGCGAGTAGGCAGGGCCTGATTCATGTGGCTAGCGCCAGCATTCCACCAGGGGCCATGACCATTGCCAGCACAGACCCACGCTCGCACGCGGTCAATGCCAAGGCGAGTCAGTTCGCGGGCTCGTTTGGGCGGACGCTTCCATTGGCGCCAGTAGATGGCGCGTAACTTCCTGCGTAACCAGCTATCAAGTTCCTCGAACGTTTTCTTCACTTCACTCTTCCGGTAGTACGACACCCAACCGATCAGGACCGGCTGCAACTGAGCAAGCACCGTACGCACATTGCGACCTCGTGCCTTGCGGAGTTCCTCGCGTAGGCGACCCTTGAAGCGTTTGACCGATTCAGGAGACACCTTAAACTTCGGTTGGTGATGGTGCGTGAACGTATAGCCCAGGAACTTGCGGTTCCAGGGGCGGTCCACGGCACTCTTGGCTCGATTCACTGTCAGTCGCAGTTTCTCGCTCAGGAAGCGTTCGACACCATTAAGCACTCGCTCACCGGCGCGGTGACTGCGAACGTAAATGTTACAGTCATCAGCGTAGCGAACGAATTTGTGGCCTCGGCGTTCCAGCTCCTTGTCCAGCTCATCGAGCAGGACGTTGGACAGAAGCGGTGATAAGGGACCGCCTTGCGGCGTTCCCTCGCTGCGTGGACTCACGATGCCGCCTTCCATGATGCCAGCTTGCAGATACAAGCGGATCAGTTTCAGGATGCGTTTGTCTTGGATCTGACGTGCAAGGCGACTCATCAGGATGTCGTGATTGACGCGATCGAAGAACTTTTCCAAGTCCATGTCGACAACCCAGCGATGCCCTGAAGCAATGTGTTCCTTGGCACGATCCAACGCCTGATGCGTACTCCGGCCTGGGCGAAACCCAAAGCTAGAATCCGAAAACATTGGATCGTAGAGCCTCGTGAGCACTTGCAGTAAAGCTTGCTGGATCAAGCGATCTAGCACTGTCGGTATGCCCAGCATGCGCATCCCTTTGCCACCGGGTTTAGGTATTTCTACCTTTCGCACAGGGCTCGGACGATACGTTCCGCTGAACAGTTCTTCCCGGTGGCGTTCCCAATGCTCTCGGCAGTAGCCTGGCAGTTCATCGACGGTCACCCCATCAACGCCTGCGGCTCCTTTATTACCGACAACACGGCTCAACGCCTGCAACATATTGCTGCGGCTTAGCACCTCCTCCATCGTGACGGTGACTGAATGTTCAGTGTTCTCATTGCATGCCGGAAGTGTTTGACGCGCGTACGAATTACCCTCAGCGGTTCCGCCGCATACTCTTGTTCGCCGCTCAGGCTTCTCAGCCGTCATCTCTGCGTCTACCTCACATCACGAATACTTTGCACCAAACGGTTAAACTTGTTCGGCCCTTCGTCAGCTAAAGCCTCCGACTACTATGGCCTCTGCTGACTTCTACGGTGACATCGTAACCTCTTGCGAGGCAACTAGCTTTGCAGCATCCCCGTAGATCTCTCAGGGTAAGACGCGTAACTTTCCTCTCGTATATTCGCCGCATATACGCCGACTCGGTCCGAATGACATTGGGCTTTGAATCTTCGTGCCTTCTCGCCCACCGGGTCGTCGCCTCGTATACGGTTCGTGTACCTCGAACCGAGAGTTTGCCTGCTGCTTCCTTCAGATTCAGAGTTGCCCCTGACACCCTTGCAGTCGACTAGGAGTTCCTGTCATCAAGGCCTCCATCGGGACTTGCACCCGACAAGTTACTTCCTGGTTCACTTTCGCTTGCCAGTTGCGAGCGTCAGTCAATGACGCTCCGCGTCATGCCTGACGCACACGAAAAAAGCCAGTGTTTTCACTGGCTTTTCAAGCGGAGGACAAGGGATTCGCCCAATCTGCGTCACCTCCAAGAGACACGCAGCAAACAAAAGCGCCGCGAATGGACACAATTTCCAAGAAAGGAAGCATTTTTTTGACACCCCCACTTTCGGGGGCTAGTTTTGCGGGTCACCGTACCCGAAAGGAAAAATCATGCTCCTAACCGAACTACTGGACGTTTACGCCAAAAAGAGACTACGACTAGCATCACCACACACGCTGCGGTTGTACAAACACTCAATCGCAGCTTTCGAAAAAACGCTTGGGCATCGTGCGACCCTTGCGGACTTTAACGATGATTCCGTTGAGGAGCACATCTACGCGGTGGTCCAGCGAGGGCTGTCGATCGCTTCAGGAAACAAGGATCTAGCACAGCTCACCGCGTTATGGAGGTTCGCCCACAGGAACCGGTTCGTTGATGTATGGCCGAACGTGCGACCTCTGAAAGAGCCAGAGCGGATCCCGATGGGGTGGATGCAAGACGATCTCGAGCGGATATTCTCCGCGGTGCAGAAGCTCGAGTACGACATCAGCGGGGTGCCTGCGAAGTTGTGGTGGACAGGATTTCTTTCTGTTTTGCTCGAGACCGGCGAGCGTTCTGGGGCAATCCGGGTAATGGCTCGAGAGCATCTTCGCGGTTCCTACGTGTTCGTGCCCGCGGAAAATCGCAAAGGCAAGACTCGAGACCGAATCTACCCGCTGACACCGGAGGCACTGGCGACCGTCACCGCGGTATTGCGTTCTCACCGGGAGCCTCTCGCCTTTCCGTGGGACCGCTCGAGCACCTACATTTACAAACGATTTTCGAAGATTCTCGAGCTTGCTGGACTACCTGACGGACCAAAGAACAAGCTGCACTCGATGCGACGCACCAGCGCATCCGCGGTAAAGGCTCAAGGGGGTGATCCGACCGCGGCAATGGACCACTCGAGCCCGAGGACCACCAAGCGATACATCGACCCGCGGATAGCTCCAGACACCCCCACATGCCAGCTCGTTTCCCAGTGGCGGCAAAAAGCGATTCCATAGCGCCCCGTTGCGGCGAGAACTCAGCCGAACTAGGATTCTGGAAAAGTACCCGAATCCTAGGAGTTGAAGAGTGAGTAAGATTACGGCTGGATACTGCGTCGTTGGCGGATTGCTTTGCGGTGGATTCTGCATCATGGCAGCGAGAACTTTTTCGCAGATGGAAGGAAACCCAAACTCCGACTTGATACAAGATCTGGCTACATACGGATTCGGAGGATTGGCGATTCTGTCACTCGGCGTCTTTGCCTACGGTGCGTCTAAGTTCACCAACGCCAAATGAAACCACTTGATCGCTTCCTGTTCGGTTTCGCACTCTTGCTAATCGGCTGCGCGGTGGCGATAGTCGCCGTTGCTATCGAGCAGATGAAACGCTAGACCAGAACTGCCTAGCTTCTTCCAGCGTCAAGTCAGCGTGACCGAGCTTTCGATTGACTGCCGATTTGAGAGACCATTTCCATTCGAACGGGATCTCGCCATTCACTTCCGCTGGCTGGTTCTTCGACTTCCAGTGCAGATAGAACGACTGGCAAGTGCAGTCGTAGTTTGGAACTCGCTTTTCCCATGCTTCCAAATCATGGATGGTGGAGACGGATTGGAAAAGTTCAGCCCACAACCTGCTGCCAAGCTCAGCGAGCGTATTGGCATCCTCTTCCATCTGCGCGATGATCTCCGCCGCTTGCCCGCACAAGCAAAGCAAAAGAGGCATGCTGCATCCAGGGCACTGGGGAAACCCGTTACGACAATGCGACATAGAAATCCTTTGGAATCGTGATGTAGTCACGCACGGTTGTCCACGTTCCGCAACCTCCGATAGGGGTAGTAAACGTGTCCGTGTAGCCGGTTACATCGGTGTACGACGGGTACTTCTTCATCTGGATGCTTGACGGGATCGCATCGCACGGAAACGGGTCTGATTCGTATGTGTACGATGCGTTGTACCCAAGTCCAGCAATAGCCCCGCATATAGACGGAGGTGTCCCGAATAGCCTCGTTTCCCATCCAGGCTCGATGACGTTTACTGCGACATCTCCACCGACATCAAGCTCGCACGGACCTCCGTCATTGTTTATTTTGTCCCATCTACCAACTTCCTTTTGCGGCCACGACACTAGGTAATCGTCTGTGGCATAGTCCCAGTTGCATGTCGACAAGTCCGGAACATATCCGATAACATCCTGACGATATGGAACGGAAGGAAACGAAGGCGAGGAAGGAATGGTGTCTACATTGTCCGACCCGTTTGTTACCACCCAGTCAAACGTGGGATCATCCCATCGCGTATCGCTGTATCTCCATCGCGCAGCCAGTCCGATCATCGCTTGCCATGTTGAACAGAATCGAAAGTTGAAGGTGGCTGTCAGAGCAAGTTGGTTAAGTGGTCCGTAGTTGATGATGTCGATAGATAGCTGGTATCTATCCTGCTGGATCAGCCTGAACTTTTGGTTCGTCAAAACTGATGATTGCCAACGTCTTTGCGTTGGGTGAGAACTAGGAAACCCAACGTCGCAGTTTGTGGCGGATGTACTCAAAACGATCGTGTACTGCGGAGTAAGAAACGGCCATGTAAACGGTCCCCAGGAACTCGACCCCGTTTCGTGCGTGCTCTTCTCAGTCCAGCTAGTTCGGTGGCAAGCAGTCCCAGCAAAAAAGCACTTTTGTGTTGGGTTGGTACTCTGATCCAGAGTAACCTCAAACGGAACAACAAGCCCGGTAGTAGTCGCTGTGTAGGATGTTTTCGCCGAGTGCACTGGACATGCGGTTTCGCAAGTAGTCGCGCAGCAGCATTTACCAATCTTCCCCATTAGCAAATCTCCGTCGCCAGCCACCTGCCGTTTACGGGGAAGAGAATAACATCCTCTCCGCTGGCTATGTTGCTGACCAGTGCGTATGCCGTATGGGTCTTCGAACCAGCAGACCAATTACCGCTTCCGTTTGCTTTCCAAATCAAAACGTTACCGCTACTGCCAGCCGTGATAGACGCTGATGTCTTTCCGTACGCGCATGAGTCGTCTCGGCAACAAAGGACAATATCATCTTCGATAGGATCGGTTCCGATGACGCTGAAAAGGCAACCGTTCGTTGCTTCGAAAGAACTTGCTTTCCATCCGATCCGGTCACCTGCGGAATATGTCCCTCCATCGGATAGGATCTTGTAGTACGGTCCGGGTTGCGTTGTTCCGTATCCGTCCACCTTCACTTCCTGCGGACCGTTGACTAGATAGATTGACTGAGCCGCTGCGTAGTCAAAAGGTCTCTCAACCGTAACATAGTTGACATTGCTTACCTTTGCTGTTCCAGATGCCTGGATGATGCCGTAAGCAGGAATAACTTGTCCGGTATCGTTTCGGAAATAGGTCTTGGCTTCACTGCTGCGAAACTGATTGGGCGATTCCATTCGCGAACGCTCTACGAACTGGACTGCATCCATGATTCGCTTGAAGGTAGCTTCTTTTAGAGTGATCGCAGACATCGAATCTACTGACTGAAAATGGTATAGTCGAGAGATACGGAAGCCGTATTCGCCTTTGCGTATGGAGCGTTCGTCGCTAGCCGTGGAGCGAATGCAAAGTCCCCAGGCATCAGACGAATAAGTCCGTAGAAAGTCCCGCCAACATCCACTCCAATGTCGACATAGTTGGTCGGGTCCGTATTGACGAAGTACGCAGCTCCGCAGTTCGTTACGTCTCCGAGAACCAACGCTTCGTGCGTAGTACCAACCGTTTGCGTGTTGCTGATCTTTGGATAGCTTGCAGAGTCAACTTGCAGTTGCTTTCCTGGGATGCTTAGGCGTGATTCACCTTTTGCGTAGGTGAGCGAAAATGTTGTTGTGATTTCGTCAGCCATTATTAAAGTAGTCCTAACGCATTAAATGGTAAGCTGCCATATATAGGAATCTCAATCCAAAACGCTGCCGTCACGTCTCGCTGTCTCGTTCCGTCTGGTTTGAGAAGAACTGGCTTGCTTGTTGGATCGCCTCTGTCGTCTAGCGCACGAACGATCTTCGACTTGTATCCGCTTCCGTCTGCTGTAACGGTAACGCTGGTCACAATTCCATCAGTGACGGTAGCGGTAGCGGTTGCTCCTGTTCCTGTTCCACCGATTGCCACTGTAGGCGCGGACGTGTAACCGGTCCCACCATTGAGGACGTGAATAGACTCGATTCCTTCACTTGGGTTTACGATCGCCACCGCAGTCGCTCCAGTTCCACCACCACCGGAAAACGTAATGGGAACATCCCCGATTCTCTCTTGATACCCTTCGTGCCTCACTCGCTTCCACCATGCCTTGGCTGGTATGGTTCGGTAAGGTCTCCGGCAAACAAACTGGGCTTGCACCTGGAAGTACTTGTACGGTGCTTGCGAAACTTCTCTAGCAGTCAGCGACTTTACCCTGACCGTTCCAGGCGGCCAGTCTAGGAAAGTGTCTGAGTTGGTTGCGTTGCGGTACAAAGCCTGTGCGTAGGAACTGAAAGTAAACAGGTTCCTACTGACAGTGTAAACCTGATCGGTGAATGGTCGCGTAACGCCTTCGATGATTTCCCCGTTAGCGTTGATTAACGGGTTGCCATAGAAGTCCTCGTCAATCTCCTCTTCCGACTCCTCGTCATTCAGATCAATAACCGGAGGAGTGAAAACAGGATGGTTTTCCGCTGGATTGCTAGGATTCTGCGCCCCAAACTCGCCTCGGTACTCCAGGTCCATCCGGTAGTAGATCGGAGAAACTTTCTCCAGGTTTGCCTTCTCGAAAAACGCAAACGTAGTACCTGGAAATGGATCTCCTCGGTTTGGCATCTCGCTGATGCTGTAGACGTCCAAGTCTGTAGCGTCGAAATCCGTGATGATGTGCAGCCGCCGTGACAGCGTAAGCTCAGTCTTGCGGAAGTTATCCGTGTGCGCAAGATTGCTCGGCCCACGGCTCCATCCCTCTGTAACGCTTTGAATCTTTGACGATACCATTAGCGTTGCTCCAGATTAACGGGGACTGGCTTGTTCTGCTTGGTGGCTTCAATCAAGTCGGCTTGCAGCTTTCGCATTTCGGCTAGGATGTCCGCCGCCTTTTTGGTGCTATCAGCTATCTTGACTTGGAAGCCTTCGCCACCTCCTCGAAGGAGAGTGCGAGACTGGACAGCTTGGAGCGGACCGCTAGCTGTAACCTGTTCCTTTACGACTTGTTGCTTCTGTTGCTCCATGCGTTGAAGCTCCTGTTCGCGTGCTGCTATGCGAGCAGCATCGGCTGCGTCAAGACCTTCGAACTCTAGGGCTTGCCTCCTGGCTGCCTCTGCACCGTCTTCGAGTGCGATCCTCCTTATCTCCAAAGCTCTGTTCAGAGAAATTGTTTTCTCTTCAAGTCGCATTGTTTGATTGAACTCTTCGTCAGCAGCTCTTTTCCTTGCCTCTTCTTGCTGTCGCTCAAACTCCTGCTGCTTCCTCTGGTCCTCAAGAATCCTTTTCTCTTCTTCTAGTTTTGCGGCCTTTTCGTCAGCGATTCGGTTCGCTTCTTTTTGCGACTCGATGTTTTTCTGAACCTCTATCTGCTGGTCACGAATCAACTGTAAAGATTCCTTTTGCGACGCAATATTCCTTTCAATTTCTTCTCGCTGCAGTTCCGCTGCACTCTTGCCGGTAGCAAAAGAGAAGATATTTCCATCCTCGTCAAATGTGCTGATCGCTTTCTTTTGTTCGTCCATTTTGGCGATTGTCTTTCCAATCGCCAGAGCTTGGTCATCTAACCTTTCTATCAGCTTGAGCTGGGCTTCCTCCTGCGCAGCCGGATCTTCAATATGAGCGATGTCTTGCATATCTCTCGAAAATCTATCGGATGCAAACATCCTTTGCTTTTGATTAAGCTTGTCCTGTAACGCAATGGAATCTTCGAGTGCCTTATTCCACTTTTCAGTTTCGAATACAAGGTCTCCAATAGCTTTTCCTATTCCGAATCCTATTGCTGCCGCCGCAGAAACCAGTCCAGCTTTGAACGCCAAAGCTCCAGCTCCTCCTAGCTTAGACACCTCTGAAAACTGGCTTATCTTCTCTGTCAGGCTTCCAACCTGACCTGCTACAGATCCAACCTGACCGGCTCCTGCGAGTGATGATACAGACCCGAGAAACTCTACAGTTGCCTTTGTTCCTTTGGCTCCTGTGGGTCCCTGGCTGGCTTTGTCTTGCTCAGCCTTGATTTTCTTGAGTTGTTCGACGTGAGCCTTTTCTTTTGCGATCAAATTGGCAGTAGCTTCGTCCAGTCCCTGTAGCTGCAGCTTGTACGAATAAGCAGCTTCCTCGCCTTGCTCAAGTGCGATACGTTCAAGCTTCAATGCCTCCAGTTCCTTGTCTCGAATTTTAAGGAACTTCTCAAACTCCTTTTCGACTTTCTTTAGTTCTGCGGTAGCTTTGTCTTCGGCAGAAATCAGAATCCCTACGCTTTCAGTCGTCATAGTCTTCTGCCCTCAATGCTGCTTCTTCGTTTTTGAAAACTGATACCGCGTCCAGGAACCAAGCCGATTGGTCCAGCGATCCGCCTAATACTGGCGGTATTCCTTTTTCGAACAGACCTGCAAGCCTTACAGCCATCGCAACGTCACTGCACATTTCACCAGGACAACCATCAATTGATACAAACCCGTCTTGGCAACTGTCGCATCCTTGACCGTCACACGAACCGCATTCGATTTCGATTGGTGAATCGGGGGTTCCTTTGCTTTTGCATTCCGTGCGAGTGCATAAACTACAAAGCCTCCCGCGACGAATCATCGCCGCGATCCTTAGCTTTTTTTTTCTTCCACCGAAACGAACCCGCTATACAGCAATCGTCCAAGTACGTTTCGAATGTCCGTTGTGTTAAGCGTGTCTAATACGTTATCCAGCGTTAACGGTTTATCACCAACGTTTTCCCACCCGCTAACATGACGCAGAAAGCATTCAGCACATGCTTTTGTCCATGTCGCCAGATCGCTGCTTCGGAGAATCTCTGAAAGTTCGTCGATTTCTTTTCCAAGCTCTACTTGTCCCCGACACGTTTTTGCCTTTGCTAGAAACAAAGGCTTTTGACTCTTTGGGAGATGGTCGTGTTCTGGGAGACAAATGCGCTGGGTTTCTGTTGGATCTAGAATCATAGTTACGCTGCTGGAGTGAAGACGATTGAAAATTCTTGGTCAGGAGTCGAGCCGTTTTGGTTGAACTGAAGCTGTATGTCATCGGTTTCAACACCTCCTCGGTCACCTTCTTGGATGCTCACGATCTGTGCTTTGGGAGCCGCGATGGTCACGTAGCTTGTCGTTGGGCCTGGGATGGTCATAGAGAACGCTTCCTCTGCCATCGACTCGAACATGCCGTAGCGGTCTTGCGTCGCAACGAGCACGGCTTCTGGATCTCCGGAGAGGACTGGCGTTCGGTCTAGGATGAGTCCGTATGCGTACCCCTCTACATCGGCTTGGCATTCGTGCGGAGTGACTGTGTTGCCGAAATCCAGGCTCAGGCTTGAAGAGCACAACGCAACGCCATCCAAGGTCGTCGTGCTGTTCTTGTAGAACATCTTGGAAACGGTCGGGTACGTCGGGGCAATCAATGCCTCGTCCTCAACAGGAACCCAAATTCCAGTGAATGTGAACGTTGTGAATGGAGTCTTGTTCGTTGGGAATTCCGTCACAGCGGTACCCGATGCGCCTCGAAGTTTCTTCAGCTTGCCATCGATGTATGTCGCAATGGTAAGCGTCTTGACGTTCGCCCCTGGAGCTTCCGTTCGTGGTGTGAATGTCAGTGTGGACTTAACCAACCCACACGCAGGAAAGAGGGTATCAACCCATTTAGGCAGAGTCGAAGTTCCGTCCCATTCCCAATCGTGGACGAAGCTGATAACGCCAATCTTCCCAGCGACGACTGAGGCTCTCTTGCCAAATGCACCTTGCCCGGGTCGAGATTGCACGTCAAAGTTCGGCTGCGGAGATTCAATGTTGTAGGCATTGAACTGTGCGTCTGACGTGGTTAGCGATTCTGCGGTGCCTGCTGCTGTCTCGATCTTCGCAGCAAAAACCCTTTTCATTTTTAGCCTTGGCATCTATCTAGTTCCCTTGTTGGTTTCCGCGAAGTTTGCCTTGTGATTTGAGAATCAGGAATCTGATTCGTCTTTGAATTTGCTTTGGCAGTTCTTCCCTTGCGACTCGCTCGGCGAGCGCTGGAATTCCTGCTTTTTCGTATCTGTCTCCAGGAGCTGGTCCATTCATTCGAATGATCCTGCCTCTAGGCTTTCCTTCACGCTTGAAAACGTGGCCCTTGTACTTGTCGACGATGAACAAGTCTCGCTGAACCGAACGGCTGTTGAACTTTGGATCGATTCGGAAACTGACTCCGCCTTTTCGCGTGTTCACCTTTCGCGCCCCAAAGTATTTGAGCGGTATCGGAAACCCATACAGCAAAAGAATCGTTGCACGCAAGCTATCCACGCTCGCTTCCCGTCTCGACTTGATCGCCTTTTTCAGGATCTTCGACGGAACAGCGAGTTCTTTTCTTAGTGCACGTGAAGCCTGTATCCGCACCTGCTTAGCGGTCTGGTTGATCGCCTTGTGGACTTCCTTTCGCATGTCCTTTCCTAGGTTGCCGAACAAGTCCCGCAACCTCTGAACGGAGCCTTCATCGATCTTGATTTCCATACTAAGACCTCACTTGATATGGGTCGTTTTCGGAAACTCGATAGGTAATCGAGATTGGCAGGTTGACCCCATCAAAGGAACCGTCTGCTTGGATTGCTTCCATGCTTTGCCATGTTGCATCGATTGCCTTATCGCCGAATGTGTGCCAACGGCTATCGACTGCGCAGACCGCTTTTTTGACGTCTGCTGCAAACGTGTGAATGACCTTATCGATTGGTTCACACTTGCTTTCGTCGTTTTGCACATGGAGGTAAAGGTTGAAAGTGATTCGCCAAGCCTGTGCCGGTGGATTGCCTTCGTGGTCCAGTTCGGGAACTCGATCGTGCGAGGCGTCAGTCATAACGATCTGACGGTCCTTAATCGTTCGGTCCTCTAGTCGTCTCGGACGAATGACCTCTCTGACCTTCGTGTTATAGATCGTGTTGTTTACCATCGGCGTTAGACGCAGGTAAAGCGTTTCCGCAATGCTCTCGACAACGGTTGTTTGACCTATCGACATTCCAGTATCAGCATCCCTTCGTCATGCGAGACAAGACGAACGATCGCGCGTCTAGCAGGATCTTTTCCGATTCGGTCGGAGAACTCGAAAAAGTCTCCGCCTAGGTTAAGCTCCTCCGAAGTGATACCAGTCTCCGCGTTATTGGCGACATGGATCTCGAACAACGGAAGAACGTAAGCGCCACCGTCTTCATTGACTCCCGCATAGCTCTGACGGTCCACGACTGCGCGAATAGTACGAGCCCCGCCGTCTCTCTTGTGATAAACAAGAGTTTCGGCGAAGTCGTCTAGGTTGCAGAAAACTGCAACCGCATCTTCTTGCATCACGTCATGGAGCGTCATGGAGACTAGGATCGCTTGCAAATGACTGACACGTAATCAATCGTCACGGAGTCCACGTTTGTGTTTGCTGCTTTCTGCAACTGAATGATCGGTTGCAATCCAGCAGAGTAACCAGACATGTCAAAGACCTGCGAAGCTGCAACGCGAGCACCGTCGATGTAGAACTTGACGCTCGACTTTCCACCTGTGAAGTCGATATAGAACCGCTTGTACGTGGTTCCGAGAGTAACTCCGCTGGAGATGTCGTCAACGTCGCGAGTTCCATCGTCGGTCTCGCAGTAAACAACGGTTGTGCTGTTTGCACCTTCCATGCGAAACCAAGCGTTGGCAGCAACATCGTTTGCCGTGTCGCTTCTAGCAGATCCAAGACCAAAAGTAAGAATGGAACCGCTGGTGAAAGTCGCTGCGCCAATCTTGACGCGCATCTCGATTGACTGAATCAGATCGATGTCGAAGTCAAGTGCGTCCCCAAAGTGAAGGGCAACCACTTCGGCTTCGTTCGTACTAACGAGAGTAAGAACGGCTTCCGAAGTACCCTTGGTGTAGGTTGGGGTTCCAGACGACGAAACGTCATCAACGAGCCACGGAGATGCAGGATCTGCCGAAGTTGGGAACGTAGCGACAGTTCCGTTGAAATCGTCGCTCCATTCCTGGAAATCTTTAATACCAGCCATTTGTTTTTGTTCCTTGTCGGATTTTGTTTTGTATCGGAAAGACCTCGCCACCTATGCAGCGAGGTTATTTTTTGCCACTAGACAGGTCACGCAGAGTTGCGGAACAACCCACGCCAATCGATCGCCTTCGCACCCATCGTCTGGCGAATCCTGTACTTGTAGGTGTCGGTGTCGAAGTCTTCCTCTGTGTCGATCACTGGGCTTTCCTCACCTTGCAGGAAGGTGATTTCGACGGTATCGACCTGCGAAGGATCGGCAGCCAAGTACCAATTCGTGGAGCTTGCAGCGTCCAAAAGAGGCTCGGCAACAAGCGTTAGGTTCTTACGTTGTCCGCCTGGTCCGTAGATGTTCAGCGTATTGCTGTTACCAGCAGCACTACCACCTACAACAGGGTCGGAGAACGAGCCAAGAAGCTGCATTGCTGTCGCTTCGTAGTTGACCGGCACAATCAAGTAGCGAGGCTCGATGTTGAGAATAGCACTGGTGTTGAGACCAGTTTGCTTTCGCATTTTGAGGAACCCTGCGTTGAGTGTCGCCACGGCTGGAGCCGCTGCACTTCCAGACGTGTTATCGCCAGAAGCATGGCTGGAGCTGAACAGTGCGTTACCGTCGCCCATTGTTGGGTTCGAGGTCAGAACGCTATAGACCAACGCGTTTTGCGTGCGTCGTGCAGCAACACCCATTTTCGCGGTCGTTCGGCTGATGGCGTCCAAATCATCATTGATGATTGTTTCCCAAGAGACCGTAAACTCTGCACCGTACTTGCTGATCTGGTACGACTCTTTCGAATCGCTCATTCGGTTTTCTGGGTACTTCGCGTTTTCCGGAACCATTTCCAGGTTCGGGAATTCGCTTATCCGAGTACGGTAAATAGTCTTCAAGTCTGGAACAGAAGCAGCTTGACGCGCCCACATGCTCCAGGTGTATGGTGCTTCTTCGTACTCAGCCAGAAGCGACTTATTGATTGCATCCAAGAGGATGTTCGGGAAGCTGCCAGTGGTGTGGTACGCGGACCGCATCAGGATGTTGTGATTCTTGAGAACGCGAGGGTTACCCATCGCGGCCAGAACAACATCCTTCCTCGACATTCGCTCGATCTTTGCTCCGCTTCGAAGCAAACATTCGCGTGCGATTTCGTCCAATGGCTTGTTGACGAAATCTTGACCTCCTTCCAGTTTCAACTTCTTGGAAGCCTTGTTATGGCTTCGCATGATGATCCCGGCACTTACGGCACTGGCGAACTTGTCGTCTGCGCTCTCAGTGATCCGAACGTCAGCACCGACCGACGTTCCTAATGGTTCAGTTGCCATACGTTCAATGATCCTTTTTCGAGCGTCAGAAACACTTACAAAGCCATCGCAAAGCTCGTCTGCAAAGGAACGCTCAATCCTTGCGAGCTTGACGGCGGCTTGAATTTCTTTTCGGCGTGCAGCATCGGCATCGAGTGCACGTTTGATTTGCAACTCTGCGTCTTGCTTGCTGCGTTCGATTTTCTGATTTCCCATGCTGTTCTCGACCTTCTCAACAGGTGCAACAGGCGATTCGGCAGGTGCAGCCTCTGCTTGCTGCATGTTTTCTACTACAGGGTTTTCCGTCGACATGTTTTCAACAGGTGCAGCCTGTTCAACTGGTTCCATCTCCATCTTGGTCATCAACCAAGAAAGGATTTCGGTTGGGTCGGTAACGCCTTCTGGCAGACCCATAGAGGACAACTTCGCCATCTGGCTACCGTCCATAAGTTCTCTCCTTTGGTCTGCAAAAGACCGTTTGACATAGGAATAGTTGTCAGCGCCTGTAACGCATAACGTTGCGTTCATTGGTCGCCAACGGGAAACGATGATCGCAGGGCCTTCAACAAGAGTGCCCGCTTGTGTCGTGTAAGTACGCCCAGGAGAAAGCTCAAAGGCTTCCAGCGTCTCGGCGGTAATCGAGAAGTCGGTAAGGTGTCCCTCTTCGTATCGCGTCGCGATCTTTTGCGACTCTGGATCGCTCGCGAATAGTGGACGCGCTTGGAACTCAGACCCTACGATCGAAATATCTTTGAGCGATCCGAAGACGTTGTGAACGGTCGTATCGTCGTGCGAGTCAACGATCGGGATCGAGTGATTCCCTGGCCGCATCTCGCAACCAGCCATTTCAAGGACATGGACGATCGGCTTCTTGTTTTCTGGATGCAAATGCTCAACAGGGTTCTCCGTGGCGATCACGGCGAGACCATCGGTGAGTGACTGGAACTGCCTCTTGATGACAGAGCCACCGGCGAACACAACAGGCTTTCTCGCGTCCAAGTCTTTGCGTCTTTTGATCAATGCGGATTTATTCACTGGCGACATCCTCCGCAGGAATTGGGTTGTCTACCGTTCCATCCGAGGCATCTGCGACGATCGCCTCGATGTTCTTTTCCGTCAGTCCGATCATGCTGAGTTGTGCTCTCGCAAGGGCTGGAGACATTGATCCGTCCGAGAGGCCATTGAGCACATCTTGGAGGGCCTTGCGGTTTCTGTTCCATTGCAAGCGAGAGAGTCCCATCCATTCGCCGGTCGCTCCCTCTGCGTCTTCTTCTGCTCGCACTTCATCCGCTGGCCCCGATGCTCCGGTTTGAGCGGCCATCATCTGCGCGGTCTGCTCCTCCGAAGTCAGCAAACCGAGCTTCATGCGAAGTTTCTTTTCCTTGCTCGCTTGGTAGAAGGTCGCACGCCAGGACCGACCACGCGAGCCAAGCTCGTCTTGGTAAGTCGACATGTAACGATCGATGGATTGCTGCGCGGCTGTTTGCTCTGCTGCCGGATCGACCCATTCTTGCTCAGGCAATTGCCATTCAACTGGAGCAACACCACGGCGGTCTTCTAGTAGTTCGGATGACGTAGGAAAGTTCTCTGCGTTCACAACGGCAGCCTTGTTGCAGAACTCGTCCCAGACTGGTTGGCAAAGATGCCAAACCATGTAGTTTTGCCATCGCTTGTATCGAGTGCGATCTTCCAGCTTGCTAGTTCGGCTGGAACTGTACGAAGTGTTCGAGAAGTCTTTTGCAACCGCTTCGTAATTGGTGCCAGTGCCAGCAGCAATACCGCGAAGCATCAGAGAAATCCACGGCTCCGCTGCGCTGTTAGGTCGCGATGGGTTGATAACTTCGATGGACTCTTCAACGCCGATCCTTGTTACCATCCCTGGCTCAAGATATTCAAGCGTGTTTCCGTTGTTGTCCGTCGACTCATCGCCAGTGGGATTCTGTAATCCACGGCTCGGAGTGTTTGTCTTAACCACTACTCCAAAGCAAGACGCGACAGCAGATGCTTGCAGTTCGTTGTCGATGTAGATTCCCAGGTCTCGCATTGGAGACATCACAGGAGCAAACCAACTAACGCCGCGAGTTTGACCGATTCTGTCCAGTCGGAAAAGATGAATCACTTCATCCGCTGGAACTCGCTCAGGAACTTGGTTACCAACGCTGTACGGGCTGTTCGGGTGTTGCTGGTAGATCCAGTACGCTACAGGTCTACCTTTCTGATCAACCTCGATTCCACGTACTACTCGGTTTCCTTCCGCACGCGCCATCGACGACTTGTACGTGTCGCGCTCTAAGGATAGACGGTCGGCTTCGATCAACTCCAATGCCAACGGAACAGGGCGGGTAATTCCGCGATACTCTTTGCCGGGAGTCCGAATCTTCCGAATGAGAACTTCGCCAGCCTCGACAATCTCTCGCTGTGCGATTACCTGGATTTCCGCAAAGGTCAACTGCCCGTTGATGTCTGCGACTTCGCACCATTCAGCCCATAGCTTTTCCCGCGACTCGTTAACGTCTTCTACGTCTTCGCCATCCTTGGTTTCGTACACGCTTTGGAGCGTGATTCCGTCACCGATGACGTTTGAAACAATGGTATCAACAACGTTCCATGCGTAAGCATTATTTCGAACCATCGAGCGAGCCCAAGCACGCATGGCGTCAGCACCATACGGACCCATCAGTTCTTGGTCGGCTGATTGGTTCTTTGGTTTGGTGCCTGATGTTAGACGGTTCGATTCCGCGCCAGCGTAGCTTCGCTGCAATACTTTTCGAGCTTGTGCGCGTCTGAGACCTGCCGTTGGAGAAACGTAACCGATAATGCGATCTAGGACGTTCATCGAGGTCGCCCGATCTTCGCAAGCGTGAACATCCCCCCGCCAGACTGCCTAGCCAGTTCAGTCTGCAACATACGGCGTTGCTCAAACAGAGAATCTAGGTCGAGCTTAGTAACGTTGCGAGAACCAATAGCGTAAGACTGCACGTTGCCCGTAAGCAACTGCTCTATTGCTGTCTCGACCTGGTTAAGAAGATTTGCGACGTCTAAAGCCATGCCTACAACGGTAGGCTAGCCATATCGATTGGTCACGCATCGCAATAGCGTATTTACCAGCTAGCTGGTAAACGGGTTAGACTTTTTGCTTCCATGTGTGACCACAATTGCCGCATTTGCAATAGCGAAGGTTTCCCGCAGTGTGGTAGACGAATGAATAGCTAGTCTCTGGATCTTCCCGCAGTGCAACGCACATCGAGCAATCTTGCGGAACAAACTTCTGCCGTGCCTTTGGTTGTTCTTGGGTTACAGGTTGAGTTTGCTCGGTCTCTTGCTCTTTTGTTTCCATTTGCCGCCGTTGCTTCCTTGTCATTGTCGCCACCATATCGCTAGTATCTCCTCTTAGGTATCCAGCCGCCCGGACGTGTTCGGAAGTTCTTGTTCTGCCTGTGCGTGTCTTGCCGCTGCTGTCTTGGCTTCTCCGGTCCCTTCACCATCGCCGTTACTTCCTGTTCTGATGGTGCCAGCAACTTGATACCGTAGATTTCCGAAGCAGCCGCCGCCATGTAAGTCGCATCTAGCCAATGGTTATCGTCTCGCTTGCTATTCCAATACGTCTTGGTTCCCTTACCCTCGACGAACTCAGTAACCAACTCTTCCGCTGTAATGTGTTGCGAATAAAGAGAGTGGCGACTGTCGGATTGATAAAGCGATAGCGAACCGCGTCGAAGCATTAGGTTTTCATCGAATGGCGGAGTAAGGAACCGTTCGTGTACCCACTGCTTCCAGTAGTCCGTGTCAAGTTCGTACAACGCAACCCGCTGCGCTGGCAAAAACTCTGCGTGCAAGTTCTCGCCAACGAAAATCCTGTTCGTCTCCGCCTTCTTCTTCTTGTAGCTTCCAATCCCCTTCGATGGATGGAAGATTCCTCGCACCTGTCGGCAGAACTCGTAAGCGCAATTGGTAAACGTTCCGGAGTCAACCAAAACGTGGTCTATCCTTCGTGGAACGCCTGTAGCGTCAACGAACGCTTTCTGTTGCAACTCCTCACGCCAATCAAGAAGTGCAGCGAGAATATGCGGCTCCGCGCCGTAGCGATCCTGCGTGCGGTCGGTCCCAAGAACAGACTTGAAGCCGTAATCAACAACGCAACCTCCTGCACCATGCCACCACGCGCAGATAACCCAATGGCAGTAATACTTGCCAAGGTCGATTGCCGCTGTCACGCATTGCGTGTTCGCAGGTAGTTGCCGCTTAGACAAACCGTTCATTCGCGATGCTACGGTTTCGGGAGTAAGACCGTTTCCGACTGGTCCCGCTTCTTCCGGTGGGTCGTTGTCAATCTCTGTCGCTACTGCTTTCTTACCGAAGTCCGCGACGCGGTTGTAATAGCTCTGTATGGCGGAAAGCTCCATTGGCTCGCCATCCGCGTGAATCTTTTTGGAGTAGCTATACGGGTTCGATATTTCGCAACCGTGCTCGATCTCCTTTTGATTGTCCCGCCAAAAACGAAACGCTTCTCTTGCTTGCGGGTCATCCGCTTTACGTTGCTGCCGCATGTCGATGTACTGCTCAACCAAATCGATGCGGTCTGGTGGCTTAATCATTTTGCGATAGCGGCGACCGTTGAACGACGGCTTTTGCTTGCGGTCTGTGTACTTGTATGCGTTGCACTTTCTGTTTAGCGTTGTGCAAAGGTAGACCCGTGCGATACGTTCCGCAGAAGCCCCCATCCCACCAATATCCTCTTCGATGATGGATTCAATCTTGGCGATCTGTTCATCGGAACGAACCGAATCTTTGTCCTCAACATCATCGATAATCCCGACCGTAGGACGACGCGACCGGAACTTCATGCCGCGAATCTTGCCTTCTATCCCGACCGCCCCCATCACCTGGCCGTTGGCAAGTGATTCCATATGGTCCGGCCAGTGTGGTAGCAATCTCTTGGGAATAGTCGGCAAGCAAAAGAACTTGTCAGAGATTACCATTCGAATGTACTCACCTCCGACCGTCTGCAATCGTGCGTTGGCAGTGGCAGCACCTATCGCAAGAATCGGAGCTGCGATCTCTGGAAAGTCGGCTGCAAAATCATCGGAGTCAGCGATCCGGTCGACCAGTTCTCGAAGGTCCTTTGTCGATGCGTCTTGATTTTTTCCGATGACAACTGGGAAAGGCGAAAGACTCTTGAGCATCAAGCAATACGCACCATCCATTGCCAGCGTCGTCTTTCCCTCGCCGCGAGGTGCAGCAATCGCTTGGTCGCCTCCAAAGCGTGCAGCGTTCCAAATAGACCAAAGCATATCCCTACGGTCGCTGGTAAACGCTTCGCTGTACGTTCTTGGGAAGTACGTGGTAAGCAATAGCTCAGGATCTTCTAAGCACGCCAAGCGGCGTTCGTAGTCCGCTGGGACCGGAATGTAAACCTCCCGACCTGCTGCACGCTGCTTTGCCTTGCGCTCGCGGTCGTATGCTTTTTCGTCCCACTTCTTAGGCTCGACTAACTCAACAACATCATCCGACTTCGCGTCCGGATGGTTGCGAATCCATGCTTCCAATTCCTGGACCGACAGGTTTAACAAGTCCGAGCTTGACGGCAGCGTCGAGTAGTTGAAGTTTCCTTGTGTGCTCAGCGTCCAATCTCCTCTGTTCTTCCGCACGCTTTTTGATGTTGATTTGATCAGCAGATTGCAAAGCTTTTGCGGCAGCCACCTGCACTGAATGCTTCTCGCCAAACTCCTGCAAGTACACCAGCCGATCGATAACCTTCTTTCGAATCTCTGGAGTTACCGGCCATTCGTCGTTGATAGCCCTACCTGCCAGCCGAACATCGGCAACGGTGTTAATGTCTACCATTTCCCCCTACCCCAAACCGCCAAGTACCGGACGGACGGAGTTTTTGTAACTTTTTTGGGCGAAGGTTCCGCCGCAAGGCTTTTTAGGGTCCAGGAAGGACCCGTTGACTATGGGGGGGAGTGCCCCCTTGTTTGATTGTGCTATCACGTCTGCTTCTCCACTAGCGCCGTCGTGCAATCGGACATAACACGTGTAATCACTGTGCCGTTGTATTGAACTCCAACGCTCCATCGATATTGCCCAGGCTCCAAGTTCGCAGTGTCCGTGTCTTCAAGATTAAATCGAAGAGTCCACGTACCATCTTCGTTGTCGACCACGGTGCCGGTGACAAGCCAAGTATTGTCTTTGTACTTACCTCCGAATGTGCAGGTGCAGCTACCTGCTACGAATCCAGTCACCTCGTCCACTGTCCATTCGAACCCTCTGCCGTTGGCTAACAGGTAATCATCACCGATGATAATCTTGGCAATGGTTCCATCCGTTGCGACAGCGGCCGATGTAGTAACGCCGTTAGTGGTCTTGCTCAGAAGTTCAAGCAAATCGATTTCCCATTGCAAATTGACTGATGCAATATGGTCATCGAAAGAAGTTGGCGCTGTGGACCCTTCGAAAAAGTACCAAACAGGACCATAAGTGTCATCGTCAACACTGGCTTCAAACTCACCTACTGTTTCCGTTGCAAGCACGCGCAGAGATGCCCAGTTCGCAAAGTTCGCTTGCGAGCCTGGAAAGGCGTAAACCGTCGCTCCTGTCGTGTGCGTTGTGCTGATAATGGTTGCCAAGGTTCCCTCGCGTAGAATGATTCACAATCGATTCTACGGGATTGCTTGGTATCAACCAATGGTTTGTGGAATGGATGGTACGTTGCGTATCATGGCGGTTATTTGGTCAAGTCGTACTTCGTAAGCATTCGCAAAACCTTGCTGTGATCCGTCGTTCGGTACATTGCAAGCCGGATTTGCTTTCCGGTGTGAAAGTCAATGAAAGATCGATGCTTTCCTTTCTTTTCAAATGACACGACCACTTCGGCTGTTCCGTCATGCTTAAAATCAATCCAAAGAAATGTCAAGAAACATGACTCTCGACTGTGTTTACCTTGCTTTCGGCTGTTGACTGTTTCATTCATATCCAAAAGCGACATTCTCACTTTGTTCGCAATCTCATGCGGAACGCAGTACGTCTTTTCAATAACTGGAATCTTCTTCACGCACTGGACGCCTGTTTCGCTAATTCTTGCGACGACGTTCGTTTTTTGCCTTGTAGTCACCATCTTTTCTCCCTAGCGGTTATTTGGTCCGCAATGATTTCAAAACAGACGACATTTGGTCCTCTGTAATTTCCGCGAACACTTCTTCCTCGGATTGCACGCGGAACTGCTTATCCCAATCCGCGTTTCGTCGGTCAAGTTCGTCCGCAATGAATCTCAACACTGCCGCACTCATCGCGACACCACCGGACGCAGGCCAAAAGTGAATGTAGCCACAATCTAGGGGAGCGAAGCAATCGCACTCTTCCAGCTTTTCAATGATGCGTTTTTTAGTTTCTTCGTTCATTTGCTCCGAACTTGTTCAAACGGTTCAATTCCAAACGTCTCGACGAAACATTGCCGCAATTGGCTTTCCATATAGTCCAAAGCGTCTGATGCTCCGTGATCAAATCCGTTTAGTTCGCAATGACGCAAAAGTTTGTGCATGTCTGATGCGAGTTGGGCGGTTCTGATGCTGTAGTTACATATAGCATCCCATCTAGCGTGCTTTGAATTCGCGAGCATTTCGCGTGTTTTTGCTTTGACCAATTCAGTGTAATCGCTTTTCATTTCTGCACGTTCTCCTGTAACTTTACCGACCATTGCCAAACCATTTGAGCAGCTCCAGCGAGTTCTTCCGCGTGCTGCTTGGCTTCGTCGTCGCCGATTTCTGCTACCATCGCGTTGGCAACAATAGTCATGTGTTGGCTCAACATTTCCAAGCGTTTGCGTATCGTGAATAATTTGCTTTCGTCGTCGGTCTTTTTCATGGCCGCACGTTCTCCTCTCGCTCCGCCAGATACTTCGTGACCGTGTACTTGACCTTCCGCCGTTCGAGATGCTTAACCTCCACGTCCAGCGACTTCTCATCACACCATACTTGCATGCGTCGAATGTCTGGCTTGCCGTTGTACTCTCCCTCGATATGGTCCCACTGAACTAGGAAAACGAGCTTTGGCGGGTGTACCGATGTCCAAGTTGTGTGAGCACTCATTCCAAGCACTCCCTGACCCGCCTTTCGTACTCCGCTTGGCACCATGCCTTGGCGTCCTCTATGTCTAAAAAATCGGGGCAAACGCCACAGTCGAAAGGTGCCATGTACACTATGGCAGACTTGTCTTGGTATCGCTTTATGACGCGAAACTTGCCGAGTGGCGTTTCCGCTGTCCATTCGCTTATGTTTGGGTTTCCTTTGACCCATGCCAATGGCTTGATCTTCACTCCAGACATTCTCGCACCCGTCGCTCGTATTCGGCTTGACACCACGCCTTGGCTTCAAGAACTGACTTGAAATCCGTATCGTCACAATCAAAAGGATCAACTAACAGAAAAGCACCATCTTCGTAGCCATGTAGGTTGATCAGTCCAAATGGGGTTGTTGCGTTATGCACTGAGTTACGTCCGCTACAAACATCCACCCACACTAGCGGCTTGATCTTCGGCACTTGCTCAGTCATCGATCCGCCCTCCCTTTGCTTCGTGGATCTTGACCCACACCCAAACCGGAATCGCTCTCGGCTCGCCAACTTCCTTATCCCAATGCACCCACACACCTAGATAGTCCGATACTGCCTTTAGTTTGCGTAACGCTCGCTTTGTGCTGCACCACTGCAAACCATCGATCTCTTTTCCCTGCATAGCATCCCAAGCCAAATGCTCGATTCCGCTGTACCATCCAGCAGCCCAACCATCTTCGCTAATCTCTTGGACCGTTTGCACCATCCACTCAACGAGGCATTGCCGAACAATGTCGGGTATCTTCGGCACGTCTGGCGGGTAATGCTCGCAGCCAGTGGTATAGCCCGCTGGCGAGTCTAAGCATGGTGCACCGCAGTGTTCGCAGTTGAAGCTACTCATTTACGCTCACCGTTACCGAGACAACCTTTCCATACGTCAACAGCCTTTCCCATTCTGTGTCCCTGCAATACCGATCTGGATGCCCGAATCTCCAACCCATGCTTGATTCGAGCATGTTCCACTTAACCTCATCTTCCGTTTTTGCGATCGAATTCAAATCGATACCGCTCGAATCCACGAACGCAAAGCCTCGATAGAGAGGCGGATTGCTTGCTGCGTTTTTTTTGCAACTCATTTTACCCCCAGTGCATTCTTGATTTGTTCCTGGCAAGCGGCGATGCCGTCGTTGTAGGCTTGACGATAGACGGACCTAATGAGGTTTCGAAGTTGTGCCGCGAGAACTTCACCATCCTCTTTTGTGGGCGATTGAACAGGCCATTGAGTACACCAACCATTCACAGAACTGTATACCCAGTAAAGATCGAACTCTTCGACGACTCTGGTTTCGATTCGTGGTGTATGGCTCATCGTCCTACCTTTTTGTTGACGCCGCTAATGCTGATAGGCTCACTCATTAAATGCTCTCCATTCTTCAAATGACTTGACAGCATTGGCGACCAAGGGCGCTATCATTTGCTCTATCCTGGCAATCTCTTCGTTTGTGACGTGGAATCCGCACGTTGGGCACTTGATCCCGAACACGCGAGGCTCACCGGGAATCATCCAGCTTCGTTGCATCAAAACCGGATCGTGTACAGCGTGGCACTTTGGACAGCTACCTTGCGCAAGCTCGCAACGCACAAAGTCCAATACGTCGACATCAACTTTCATGCTTTCTCCATTGCGGATCTCACAACCGCTAGTGCTTATCCGTGTATGATCGTCGCGACTCGCCATGCAGTTCGAATATCCATCAATCCACCCGCTGGAGACTCTCTCCAGACGATTCGCACAAACAGCCAGAAGCGTCGAAATGCTTTTCTACAAAACGATGTCATTATTCCTGTCCTTCCACATTCCCCACGCTGCCAAACAACCACATGCAACAATCATTACTTCAAACGCTAATTGCATTTCATCTCCCTTGCCGTCTTAACAGCCGCTAGTCTTTGTCTTCGTTCAACAGCAACAGTCCATCTTCTGTCACTCTTCCGCGACGCGGCTTTATCTGTTCCATTTCGCGAGTTGATTCAAGCTCGTCGATCCTGGATCGCATCGACAAAGCAAGCCGAATAATCTCACCGACGCACTCAACCGGAAGGTAGAGAGTGTCATCAGTGCACGGCTGGCACTTGTCGAGTTGCTCTACGATCTTCGCCGCATTGTCATCTCTCATCATTTCTCCCTTGCCGTCTTAACAGCCGCTATTGTTGTTTCGATTCCTCGATCTCAATTAGCTTGTCGATGTAGTGACGAGCTTTTCTCAAGTCCTCGATTCCGTTCTTGTCCTTCCATCGAGTCAAGTACTTGATTGCATTACCATCTAGGAATCCAATGTCATTGGCAGCGATGAAATCCCAGGGCTCGATCGACTTCTTCTTGTAATGATCTCCGCCGTGCTGAATGCTATTTGCTTGAGACAACTTGCTTCTCCTTTGTGAACAACTCCCAAGTTCTTGGGAAACGATCTGCAATGATTTCACCGACAGCATTGGCGTATTCTCGAATCTCCCACTGAGCTGCGGGAGCTTGGCGAAGAGTGAGGAAAGCAAGCCAGTTTCGAAGATTGGCGCATGCTCGCATCCGTGAGTAACGAGCGACCGGGACAGGGAGCCTCGCAAGTTCCTTTGGAACGCCAAGATTGATCCCTAGCTGATAGACAATTTGGGCTTGATCATACAAAGCTTGAAGTTCGTAAACCCACTGAGCAGCATCTTCGGCGGTCAATGGCTTCCCGTTGCCTTGGGCCTGTTTATTGGAAGTTGCTGTGTTGGCTCCGACCATTACCCGTTCAAGTGACGGAACATAGTTCTCATCTAGGAGCGGAATGTATCTTGCGGACATCTCGTTGTAGGATTGCGTTCTGTGTCGATGCCATTCACGGAACACAAAAATGGGTGCTTTCACTTCAATCACTACACCGCCCATTTCGAAAGGTGTTGCGTGCTTGTTGTTGTAGAGAAACGCCAACAGCTTTTCATCGCCTGGCTTTTCTTCAGTCCCCCACCCGTTGAACCCTTTGCCGGTAGACATTCGAGCTGCTTCGATGATTGATTCATCACTTCCCCAGCCCTCAACCAGCTCAACATATCCTTCATCCAGCACATGTATTCTGCCCATTTAACCTCTCCCCAATTGCGGCACACTTCGGTGCACGTTGTTAATTGATGCGTTGTTCAAGACCGCTATTCTTTTTTGACTCTTACTGAAAACTTTCCGTCAATCACCGACACGACACAGGGGACAGCGTTTCCTCTGACTCCCATGTTGCATCGCGCTGCAAAAATCCCTACATCAGTCCTGAACTCAACTCCATAACCTCCCCATATACCTTCGTATTCACCATCAGGAATGCGAAAGTTAGCTGACTTGAGCGTGATGTTATGCAACACGGCATCCATCATTCCTCCGATGCGGTGGTTGGGACCGCTGTTGATTCTTTCGACGTACGCAAGTGCATTCCAGTGCTCCAGCAACATGAAGAAACGATTCCATCGTCGAAACGCAGGATGTCGATTCCTTTGATACACGTGACTACAGAAGCCCTAATGTCACGACATGCCTCGTAAGCGTCGCGGTAGGTCTCTTCTGTTGCGTCTGAAGCATCGAAGTCCCATGCGTTTTCTGCGTATCTTTTTGCATCGACGTAGAACTTGAAGATGCGTAAGGGAACGGATCCTTGTGCAGAATTCGCCATAACCAAGTAGTTAGACGCCATCACTCCCCCTTTACTTCATCAACTTCACTAATCTGGCTTAGTTTTATGAACACATCAGAAATCGGTCCCCACCTCCTGTGGCGCTTAGCGTCTAGCATAGGGTTCCCGTCCTCCACAGAAAGATTTTGCATTCGAACAAGCTCCTCGTTTGCTAAGCGAGTAAGCCAGTAAATTTCCCTTCCGGTGAGAGTTACTTGATACTTGCTAGTGTCGTTCAATTCTGACATTCGTTTCCCCTTGCCGTTATCTAGGCCGCACTAACCAAACATTTTTGCATCCTATCGAATTGTCGTCGATTCGCCACGACTGACACGATCCAACCACTCGGTGGATTCCAACGAAGACGCCAACTCATAAATTGCTGACGTTGCTCCCCAAGATTATTTAAGCAGCTTTTTGTTACTAATTTTTTCCATCGCTTCTTCAATTTGCGAGGATTTTTAATGCTCGACAACATCTTCATGTGTACTTTCCCTCCATCACTTCCAAAATTCTGAATGTGCCGCAATGACTTGCTATTTGGCATCTATGTCCAGCAAAGCCGGAACAATATGCGGAACCCAAAGCTGATTCCAAAACGCCATGAATTGCGGATCTGGTTTTGTTACTCCGTACTCCCACGCCTCACACAAATTGCTTTCGTCAACGTATCCACGCCAGTCGATGTACCCATCTTCGAGTTGCTCGATCAACTCCCATTCATGCCGCGACTTGTCTTTTGACAGATCGCCTTGCCGCCGCATCTGTAAGACAACTTTGCGAAGTTCGCTCACTGTTCCTTCGTCGTCTCGGACATAGAACTTCCCACCAAGAAACTTGCGACCTATGTAGTCGTAGTCGCAAGTAGCTAAGAACTTGGCAAGAGATTGCTTACCGATGGAGTACCAAGCGTAAGACCAGTCGCCGTATTCACTATCCACAAAGACGCGACCTCCAGACTCTCCCTCCCTGGTAGGCATCAATCCGTCCAGTACCACCCTAGCAACACCTAGCGGGCGTCGAACTCGTACTTCCAGCACAGTTTTCTTTTCGCATTCGACGTGTACTTTTTCTTCGGTATTTGCGGACATGTTTCGAATCCCTGCGGCTGCTAAAGCCTCTGTTGTCGGTGCATCGAATTGTAAGTGGATCGGGCAGGATTCGAACCTGCTTCATTCGACGGAGCGATCAACTCCCCGCCAAACTAGGACTCCCTACGCTAATCACCAGATGCCTCCAGTTTTCACGCCGCCGATCCGTTTGGCCGTCTCTCCGACCTGTCACGCCTCCGAAACCATTTGGCATCCTCGACCTGTACCGCATTGCTTTACATCGCAATGCGGCCCCGAATCGTCGGTTGTTTCGTGCCTCCCAATAACCATTTTTCGTCATCTGCGATCGCTGCGTTCCGATCCCAGCTCCGTCAGCAACTTATCGGTCTCGTCGCTGAAAAGGGGCTCACTTGCGTGCTCACCGTTGCCCTCTCTCACATTTGGTATTTCCACTAGCGGCTGGCTACTCCGCACTTCTAAACCATCGCTACAATTTGCGTTTTGCATCGTCTTTTGATCGCGTCTGCAAAGTGCAATGCTTCTTCCATTGTGCATTCGTCGAAGACAACTCGTCCTGTGTCTTCAACAACCTGATAAATCGCAAACGAAGCCTCGCACCAATGCGACGGATGACACCTATCTTTCGTGTCCGTCTTGTACCAAGCATTTGTTTCAGCACAATAAAAACCAAAGCAGTCTTGCTCACCATTATCTTCAAATCGCAAAACAACCTTCCGGCTGCTATTCGGCGGATCGTTAGCTAATCGCATAAAAACCTCTTTTCCCTTTTCTTCCCGCATTGATCAAAACATCTGTCTTATTCGTCGTCTTCCAATCCGGTCTTTTCAAAAAGACCGACATCGACGCTCATAAGCTCCATTTCGTCGACCGGAAGATCGTCCCAATGTCGCGTTATTTCGTACCGGACAGTCACAGCCTGCATCCAGCCACGCGGGCGCAACCTTGACTCCATAATGTTGTTTTCCGAACTGTACTGGTCAATGACACCATCTACCAATCCACATAGCTCGTCCTGCGTCATTCGCTCGGCATCCTCTTCGAGCAATTGCAGGTTCACGCAAACCGGCACCTTGACCTGCACTATCGTTTTCCCGTCTTCTTCTCGCATACCAAAAGCCATCATCACCCCTCCCCTTGCGGCTAAACCATCCGCTATTCTGATTTCTTCGGTCTATTAGCTGGCGGACGCTCGCTCAGCTTCTTTCGAATCTTCCACGGAAGCCTCTCCACGCACGCCTCGCCAATCCATTCGGATAGGCTTACACCTGCCTTTTGTGCTTCCTCTTCAAAAACCCTCCACCAATCTGGTGGTTGGGTTATGTTCTTTCTCTCGTTCGTCACTACGCAACCTTCAACACTTCGTAAATCCTTGGACTTTCCTTCGACTCTTGGCTTATGACGGCCTCTACCTCGTAATTCTTCCCGATTTGGAAAGAACCAGCAACTCGCGACCGAAAAAGAACTTTGTTGTGTACAGTTGCGTTTGGCTTGATGTCGACAATTTTGACCGCAAAGCACGGTGCACCCAAATCAACTTGTCCAAGATACTCCGCTGTAACGCTGTGCACTTCAGTAATCATTTTGCCGTCTCCTGGTTGGTGTCCGTTGCGGTGATGCTGTAATTATACACACACTATCGGCAAGAGTAAAGAACTATGCGCACACTTTTTAGAAAAAGATTCCAGCACCCACAAAAGAGGGGTGCGAGTCAATTGCGGACGTGTTCGGTGCATCGTCTTGTCTGTGACAGGCTGTCAAAAATCAAGTGAGGATGAACAATCCGCTATTGCCCGTCCGCAACGTGAGCTTCAGACCGCACGCAATCGCGCAGCAACTCCGCGACTCTATCCGATGTCACAATCCCTGCTTGCCCTAAGTAGCCGATTGCTTGCTGCATCTCCGGCGAATCCAGAATGATCGGCCAATCATTTGCTACCCACTGCGTGAGCATACCGACTATCCCCTGGACGGTTTCGTCTTGCGAGCCAGCCAGTGTAAGCATCTCACTCGCTGTGATGCGAGCGACAAACGCTTTGGCTTCCATGATCCTGGGATTCCACGGCAATGCTTCCTCTAGCTCTGCAATGCGAGCTTGTGCTGTCGCGAGTTGTGCCTGCAATGCGTCCCTCTCTGCGACCGCCGCCGCTGCAAACGCTTCTGCGAACTGTGTGAAGGCAGGATCGGAAGTGTCGGATAGAGGTACGGGATCAAGCTCAATCGCTTTCTCTCCGACTGTCAGCAGGTGGCGAACATGAACGCCCGCGATGGTTCCATCTGCATTAAATCGTGCCAATAATTCGTATGGTGTTGTAGTCATTAGTTAACCAACCAATTCAGCCCGTTTGAGAATACCTTCACCCGAGAAGTTCCGCCGCCTGCAACGTTGCTTCTGTACGTAGTAACGCTGCTATCAGTAACCTGTGCTTCTCTTCCTGCGTTAGAGGAGGCGTTTGGGAGCGTTGCCACGGTGTAAGTCCCTACGGAGAATGTTGCTCCGCATGCCAATGTTCCATTTACGGTGGTCGCTGGGGTGATCGTAAATGCGGATGCGGTTAGCGTGATCTGATTCGAGAAATTGATCGCGAAGGCAAGTTGCGTCAAAGCACTAATACGGAGACCTGGCGCCCCGGTAGTACTAAAAACGAGAGCATTGTTCGCGTTATTCCCCATGTCGATGGTCGATGATGTGCCGGACGACTGCACACGAAGATTCTTGTATGCCACCACAGCGCCGGAATTGCAAGACATTGCGGGTTGGCCATCATACAGAATCAATAGATCATTGTCGTAGTAGCCTGGGTATCCCATGATGACTTGGCCAATTTTCCCAAGCGTAGCCGTTGCATCCGACACTCGGATGCCCTGAAAGTTGGAGCCTTCAGATATTACTGATAGCGACTTCTGGACAGTCTGAGGCTGAGAGAATGTGTTGTTCAAGTTCGTTTGTGGAACGGTCGTAATCAAAGCCCAGGAATTTGAGCCAGTACGCTGCGCGAAGCCTGTACCCGACAATGCAGCAATCGCTGATAGGTCGGCGTCGCTCGGTTGCTTCCCGTCTAGTGCCGTTTGAAGATTCGTAACATCGGAAATCGGATGGCTGTGAACGATGGGAGCAAATGCAGCAACAATCTGTGAAGTTGTCGAGTATTCTGCAAGTGCGGCTTGCAGATCCGCATCTGTCAGCGGCTTTTTCTGTGCGTGGACTTTGCGGTCTGTCATTGGCCTTTTCTCCCGTCGTCTTCGCTCTTCGCCTGGCTTGACTGCGAGAAGAAGACTCGGCCAGCTTCCCATGCGCGAGTCAAAGCCATCTTCCCAAACTTGTCTCTCTCTTCTCCAACAGCGCCTACCAATGCCGCCAGACCAAGTGCAGGCCAATTAAAGGAGCCACTACGAGTAGCACTACCGAAAAAAAGAGTAACAATCCCGAAAGCGATAAACCCGCTTGTGCAACCAGTATTAACGACGTCCCAGATAGAGACACGGCCGCGCTTACGGCTGCTCCTACCCAACGACGCCGCAAAGCCGATGCCCCAGACAAGCGAGTGGAAAATGATTTCCTCTGTGGTGATTCCATGCACTCAGACCTCACTTACTTCCCAGTGCTTTCTTCCGGGCTTCTTCATACGAGTTCTTAGTCAGATACGTGTTGACTTCGAAGCGGAGACCGTCTCCATCTATGAGCTCGAACCACGGATAACGTTTTCCTGCGATCGCATCCTTCAACGGATCAGGGATTTTCCACCCGATCGTTTTCCACACTGGTAATTCGACTCGAACCCACCGGTCGCATGCAGGACAGTCAAACGATGCGGAGTGCACGATTATTGTGGGCTCCACGGCTTTCACTTCCTGGATCGATTCCGACTGCATTGGCTTCGCAATCATCGCCGCCTCCACTGCAGGAATTGGCTTTAACACGATCGGCTTAGGTGCTGGACATCCAAGCACAACAGCCGCCACGACCGCATAGATTCCAAACATCATTGATCGATGGAACATAGTTAAACCCTCAGTTTCGACTTCCAGTCCTCAATTGAAAACTTGCGAGGTTTCGCGGCGGGCATGTCGGAGATGCCAATCATTTCCGTCCATTGATGACGAAGCATTTGGCTGATAGCGTTCGGACTCCATTCATGCCACCCTGGATGCTCACGCGAGCCAACGTTCTGACCCCATGAATTCATAATCCACGCATAAGGCCTCCCTTGTGAGTCCACTCGATCCGACAAGCACAACCCAGCTATCGCGTGCCCACCCATTCCAGGAGAGAAGGATTCCACAACAGCTTTACTCATCGAGTTACCCCAGGCAATACCTATGTGGATTCCGCCTTGCAGGGAACCAGAGAAGGCGCGAAAGTCGTCGTAGGTCCGAATCTGCACCGCGCGCCCGATCTTGTACTTGGCTGCGTTCTCTGTAATCGCTTGCCAATTGCCCGGTCTAGTTGGCTGGTAGCGTCCGGTGTATGGCCACAATGGCTCTTCACAGAGCCCGACGTTCTTCGCCAACTTTACGCCGCCGCTAATGGTGCTTCCACGGTCTCCGTTGATGCCATCAATGCGTTGCGTCTCGTAATAACCCATCGCACGCGAGAGCTGTTGCCGTTGGCCGTTGGTCGCAATGACGTAACACCATTCCATACAGCTCGATAATGCGTGTCCTTGACACGACCCAACAGAGCCTTGGTTCTCAACAGGGATCAATTCGCGAGGGTCTAAACGCTGCTCTTCGTATGATCCAAACAGTGGAACGTTTCCTTCTGCATTTGGAAGCGACGAAAGGAACGCACGGTCCTCTTGTTCAATTGGGTAGCCGCTAAAGTCGCTCACTTGCCAGCCTCCAGTGCTTTTGCGAGTTCTTCCGTTTTGCCAGTGTCGATCGCTTCGGATAAACGATCAACATATGCCTGAAAGTCAGCAATTCGCTTCGTTTCGCTTTCTCTGTTGATCCATTCCAGCTTCGCTTGATCGTCTGCAAAAGTGTTGGCAGTGATGCCTTTGAGTATCGCAATCTTCGATACTCGATCAGCCTCGTAGCACTTCGCGAGGATCTTTGAGATTGGCTCAAGAACGACTGGCTTGTCGTCTTGCTTTCCGTCATCCGTGGAAGGCTTTCCGAGATACAACCAGCCCAGGACACAGACGACCGTCGCAAGGGCGATCGTCTGGCCCGTCCTGGTAGCGAAATCCCAGACGTTAGTTTGCTGCGAAGTTGTCATAGATTCGGCTGACCTGTTGAAGAACAATTGCTTTGAGTGCCGAATCCAACCAAGGCTCCACAAGATTTGGAACACCTGGGATGTCGATCGGTGCAACGTAAGCGTCGTATGCCTCAGCGACTTGTTTCAACAGGTCAGCCTTGGGCGGCAATGGGATGTTCAATCCGCGAATCCATTCACGGAAGTTTTCAATCAGTGCACCGCTTGCAGCAACTTGATTTCCGTTGAAGTTGCTGTGGAGTGCAAACGTATTTACCGGCATGGCTTGCTCCTTTGTGTGAGAGTTAGTACCCGTTCATAGATTCGGATCACCCCCTCTCTTTGGCTTGAGTTGAATCAATCTTATGCGATTGGTCCTGTTGCGTCACGCTTGCCAAAACGGATGGTACGCAACGTATCAGCGTGACCGAAAGAGACCTAATTTCGTCCGCCTGTTGCTTCGTCCAAAGATGGATACCAGCCGCGCTTAGCCAAGGCTTGGGAATCTTTCCAGAGTCTTGCCATCGTCGAATTGTTTGCCGTGATACATCGCAGTGCTTTGCTAGGTCAGCTTGCGAAAAGACTTCCATGAATCGACCTCCTGATTGTTAATCGACCGCCTCAATTATGATTTGCGTTTTCTGCTCGGCTTTCGTTTTGACTTTGACTTGCCGATAGCAGACTTCTTCGACGTACTTTGGAGAATCGTCTGCAATGACTCCGGCATGTACGAGTCCGTCAATTGCTGCTTTGCCGCTTGTCCCGTCTGCGTCTCGCAATCTTGCGAGATACGAAACGATCGTAATACGCACTCGTGTATCAAATGCCGGATCTTTGCGCGTCGCCAGTGATTCATCGCCAGCAATGCGTTCCAGGTAGGCAATACGATCGGCAACTCTAGGACCAACTTTCGCATGTCGCACTCCCATTTAGAAATCCTTTGAAAACTCGTTGTCGACCATCGCTGGGATAAACTCATACTTTGGTCCGTTGTATTCGAGAGACAGCTTACCGGTACCGCAATTTCGACCCTTCGCAAGTATCAATGTTGCGTCCTTCGATTGTCTGCTTTCTCGATGCAGCAACAAAACAGCGTCCGCATCTTGCTCGACTGAACCGCTGTTGCGTAATTGTGCAAGCGTCGGTATTGCAATCTGCTTTTCCTTTTCGGAGTCACGGTTCAATTGAGACAACGCAAGTATCGGAACCTTCTCGGATTTTGCTAGTTGCTTTAATCCTTTGCTGACCTTCTCAGTCACCTCCCACGCAGACTTGCGAGAGTCATCGCTGGACACCAAACCGATATAGTCAACCACGACAAAACCTAGTCTCTGCTTCGCGGAGTATTGCTTAACAAGCATCTCTAGCCTGTGCATTGTCAGGTTCGAACGGTCCTCCACATACAGAGGAATTTCGTTTTGATACGCAGTCGCTAATCCTTTCAAGCGATTTACGTCTCCGATTTGCAAAGTCCCATCGAGAATATGCTGCATGTTGATTCCCGTCTCGAACGCCATCGCTCTCGCTACGGTTTCCTGTGCAGACATCTCCAGCGATATGAACAGAGTTTTCGCACCGTCCTTTGCTGCATTGATTGCCATCTGTGCAGCCAATGCGGATTTGCCAACGCTAGGTCGTGCAGCCAAAACGATTAATTGACCATCGCGAAATCCACCCATCTTTAAATCGAGCGTGGATATTCCGCTAAACACTTTTCGAACCGGTTGCTGCGTCTCTTCTGACAACGCCAAGACATCCATCATGATGTCACCGGCTCGGCTCTTCCGCTTCGATAGTTGCGGGATAGATGCAAGTCCGCTGCTAAGCGAATCCGCAACGGAATCCACATCGCAGTCTTCTCGGTCGAGTTTTTCTAACGCATCCGCAGCTAGTTTCAACAGCCTTCGCTTCCGTCGTTGCTTCGTCAACGTGTGAATGTAAAAGTTCTCATTCGACGGCAACCCAGCTTCATTTGCGACCCTAGCAAGCGACGCCGGTGCAATACCACGCTTGCGAACTTCTACGGCTAGCGAAGTTAAATCTGCCATCGGGAAGTTACCACGACGCAACTCGCACAACACCGGCCAAATCTGGCTAGCATCGCTGTCGACGCATCGGTAGTCGTGGAGTTCTATTTCGCATCGATCGATTATCGACGGATGAATAATCATCAACCCGACCAGTGCACGCTCAGCGCGTGTGGTCTCGGTATCGCGAGTCTCAGGTATGCTAAGCATCGAGATCCTCGTATTCGGCTAGTGGGTCATAGACTACTCCAACCGGAGTTTTGCTTTCGTACTTGCCCTCCATGATCTTCGTCACCGAGTCTGGTTTCAAAAACCAATCCAGGTCAGCACGCCAACCCCGATCGTTGTCACCGTTGAGGAACGGCATCTCGACAGCGCGTTCGATTGACTCCCGCCAGTTGTCCAACCACCATCGGTCTTCCAGCCTGGCTCGGAACGCCTTTCGTCGCTTGTCGGTAAGCCGATCCTTTCGCCGCATCCGGTCGTTCCAGATGGTCAAAAGTTCTGTTTCTTCGGATCGATAGACCTCCTCTTTTTCTTCTTTTCTTCTATCTATCTCTATCTCTATCTCTGGTGACGCTGTTGTTACACTTTTTGCGCTACATTTTTGCGACGCCTTTTTTCGATAAACTTGCATTCTTTCCTGTGAATGAGCACGTTTTTTAGCGTTCTCCGACAGGTGCCGATCGTAATTAGGGACTTCGAGCGAGCCATTGCGGACCCGAAGCCAACCAACTTCGATGAGCGTTTGTGCAAATCCGTCGCAATTCAGAAGCGCATCGAGCGCTACAGGTGTTACACCAATTGCGCTACCGGTTTCTAGGTTGTCGTCGCACCAAATCCAGAACCGAACACACAGCCCGAAGGCGTGGTCCAGGTGCAAATTCAGCTTGGACGCAATCCGCAAAACCTCCGGCTTCCGTGCCGTCACCTTCTCCACTTTCACCCATTGAAAGCTCATGACTACGCCTCCATGCCTTCCAGCACGTCCGCAAGCTCACGCAATACCGCTTGCCTACGCACGTCTGTTTCCTCCCGCTGGAGCCTACAGACCTCACACTCGCAGCGTGCGTCTATAACCCCAAACTCGCATTCCAAATTGAACACGTCGTCCATTCTCCTGACCTTCCTTTTCTCGGTCCTTAATTCCATCAAGTCCTAACGACGGGAGTTGAACCCGCTATTCCTCGCTGTGCGAAGCGTGTTGCCTGGATTACACCACGTTAGGAGGCAATCTATTCATCTTCTCCAAACGCCTCACGAATCAACGGTTCGCATGAACCGCAGCACGTCATCGCCCACACCTTGATGGGGTTCTTTTTGTTTTCGATCCATACTCCAGCTTCGTACTGTTGCAGATAGCACATATCTCCGCATTGGTCGCATTGGCTACCGTCCGGATCGACTTCTTCAATCTTGCGAATGAACTTTACGTAGATCGTTAAACTAGCCATTTGCAACCGCCCTTCTCAGTTCATCCTTACACTGCTGCGGCATGGCTTTCGGTTCAACACCAACCAGCCGCGCCGTTTCGTAAAACGCAACTTTGTTCGCCTCCGCTTCGTTCACCCCGCCATCGATAACCATGATTGCGACGCGCTCGCGGAACAGTTCGATGATGTCGGTGTCGGTCATTGCGTTTCGTCGAAGCATGTCTTGCAGAACTCTGCTGCAATACCGATAAGCCTTCGAAGCGACTCATAATGCCTAGCACCCTCATCGGTTGATAACGATGGCAATTCAAGCTCTTCTAAAAAGGTTCCAAATCGAATCATCTTCTCTCGATCTGGCTTCATTTCTTCTATTCTTTTTGCTTGCTCGGCTGCTTCGATGGCGTCAAGTCGCTCTTGCTCTTTTCTCTCTTCTTCCTCCCATAATCGTTGCTTGATGGCTCGATCTGCCTCTTCTCGTTCCCACTGCTCTCGATCTAGCCGATCCTTCTCAGCTTGAATCGCCGCCCGTTCAGCTTCGAGCTTTTCGCGTTCAATACGCTGCGCCTCTTCGATCTTGGCTCGCTCTTCTGCAAGTCGCTGCCGTTCTATAGCTTGCTCGGCTTCGATACGTTCCCGCTCGATCCGTGCAGCCTCATCGGCCTCTTTCCGTTGCCGATCTAGTTCGGCGCGTTCTGTGGCTAGGCGTTCTTCTTCAATCCGCATAGCCTCGCGTCGTTCAGCTTCTTCCTTGGCCTTCCTCTCTGCCTCTTGCTGCTCAAGACGCTTTGCTTCTTCCCAGGCCTGCTTTGCGGCTGCAAAATGACTATCAAACTCCTCGTCGCTCCAGTCAGAGACAACCATTGGATTGATTCGCGAATTGACGGATGCCAATAGCTCTAAACGAGCGTCGATTTTCTTTCGCTTAGCTTCTTCCGCTTCCCGCTTAACCCGTTCTTTCTCTTCGTCCACTCGTGATTTCTCGGCCTTCAATGGCTCTTCTATTTCTTCGAGGCGTTTCGTGAGTCGCTTTGCTTCAGCGTCAACTCTTCGACCGTACTCAAGTGCATCCTCTTTCAGCTCCTTGCGGCACTTCTCGACATCAGTCCGAAGAGTTCGGCACACGGCGATTGCCTTTGTGCATCGCTCATAGTCCTTGCTGTCGAGGATCTTTATCCCTGTGAACTCGGCTCGGATTTCGTCAATCTTTGCATCCGATACGCGATACAAAACCGGAACAGACCCACTGACTATCAACTCTTGTTTTGTTTCAACTACAGTAGCCATAAATCACCTTTAGGTAAGAAAATTAAATGCCGGTGCACGTCCACGTTCCAAGACGCCACCGGCTGCACCGATTGGGCGAGTGAAGCAACCCGGCTCAAGTGCGCACCAGACCATTCAGGGTGTTCAGCTCCACCACCCAAGGCAGCCCAGCCTTTGTCTCAGTCAAATAAAGTCCCTTGCATCGGTTTCGCTGTGACAGCAACACTGATGTTGCCGCCTACCTCGACTAGCTTGCCGCTGTCGATTAACGATTGCAGTTCACGTCGCCAATGCTCAGCACTAGCACGCGGCCATGCTGCACCGCTTTCGCCTAGCATGGCTAGTTCTCCAGCAAGCTCGTAAATGCTCGACGGCTGTGCACCGCGAACGAATTGGAGGAGGTCGTCGGTCATTAAAAAGGAACCTCGACGTCTGCCATTATGCGATCTCTGATGTACCGCAGAAACCGAACCTCTTCCGTCGTGATTTCTTCGATTCCCCTTCCAAGAGCACCGTCGTAAATCACTTTTTCGTCAGTGCCGGTATTGTGGTGCGTCAGAAGATGTGACTCGATTATCATGCTGATGCAGGAAAGCCTTGAGTTGAGTCGAACTCTCTCCTTATCCGCCTTTGTACGCAACTGGTCTAGCAATTCATCCTGACGCTTGACCTTTGACTCGCACAGCGATAAGTTGCGAATTGCGATGTCGAAATCGTTTGCGAGCTGCTGGTACTTATCAGCCCATTCATCGCAAATCTTTTCTTTTGCGTCCAACATCACCTGGAGTTGTTGTTTCGTCGGTGTCTTCATGATTACTCTGTGTCTCCCGTTTCGTTCGCACCAATCAGCGGCATAGCAGCCTTGGAGAGCCTCTGCGTGACCGCCACGCTCACCGCATCGATAATCCTGTCGTCGTCTCGCTCCATAGCGTCCGCTTGCTCTGGAGACAAAGGCAGCCACTTGGAAGCCCGACGATAAACGGTCTTCTTCGCCATCTCGGTATAGTGGTCTTTCCACGGTCCCGAATTTCCTGACCTCGACTTCGCCTTTATCGCGTCGATTTCCGATGCCGTCATGACTTCGTGCTTCTCGATTCCGTCAGCCATCGTTACCACGCAATAGGCAGCTCGAAAATGTCCCTTGTGTTCCGGCTTATTTGCGTCGTCTCGGAACTCCCAAGGAATATGCTGGCAAACAGTCCCTAGCGAATAAACAAAGATGTCACCCTCAAAAACAACATCGGCATGGATCTTCTTGACCCATCCGCTTCGATACGCGAGAGTCACTAAACCCTTGTAATCCAAGACCAGCGTGCACTCAGTCCCGTAAGGAATGAGGTGCGCGTGGCGTCCGTCTGGCTCCAGTCCCCAAGAGGACAAATCCAAAAGGCAACGCATGAAGCTTTCTGGCGTGCAATCGGCTAGCTTCGGAGTTCGGGACACTGCGTTGAGTGCAATACGCATCACTCGCTCCGGTGCCATGTGCTTGGGTGCAACGCTGGCTATCTGCGTCTTCAACGCGTCGCTCTTTAGCCAGTCCTTAATTCCGTTCGGCTTCTTTGCAATCGCCGTTTCCGGCTTCGCTTCTTTCGTTGCTTCACTCACTTACTTGCTCTCCTTCGTATTGATAAATCCCACTCTGATACCAACGTGGCAACGACAACGTGTTGATGCCCTTGGAAAACTCTGGTGACCAGTCGTCGTTTGCGAGTCGTACTCGATACTCTGCAATCAACGTCTCCAGTTCTTGCTCTCCCTTTTCGATTGCATCGAAATCCAGCTCGTAGATTGCCGATTCAAATGGTGCAGAAGTCTCAACAACGACGAACAGGAATCGGAAGTACTCGCCATACTTCTCCTGCAATGCGTGGCGATAGAACGCCGCTTGCCGATGGTAGCCATACTCCGCGACAGACTTGGAGAAAGCTGCTGGGCTGGCACCCTTTGCGGTCTTGATGTCGAAGCAAAGACGAGATCCAACATGCACCATGTCCGGCTTGCATCGGCAATCATAGTTTGCGAAAGTAAAGTCGATTCGCTCTTCTATGACCGACTCGGTAATTAGCTTTGCGAATAACTTAAAGTCTTGGTGCCATAGAATAGAACTCGCACAAAGCGACGCAAGCTGTGCATCTGCTTCGGTAACCAATTCCTTGCCAATCGCCAACTCCTGCGACTGAGCCCACGCTGCTTTTCCTTCCTTCGTTCGCCTGTCAACCTTCGGTGCAATGTAGTACCGATTAGGAATCTCCTCCGGCTCCAGAACAAGCGTATGCAGATAGCTACCAAATCGCATTGCGTCCGTTGGCTCTTCCGCCTCTCCGAGTATGTACCGCTGGTAAAACAGCCTTGGCGACCTCTTCAATAGCGACATCATCGAGTTGCTAATGCGGCTCGTGTCCGCATGGTATTCAGCATCGCTTTTCATCTCACTGCTTTCTTTCTCAAAGGAAAACTCGTGCACCCAATTAACTCTTGCGTTAAATCGTCGTAGGAGCGACCGCCCCCAACAGTCCCGTCTTTGTTTCGCTCGGACTCGACGCCGCTTTCGGAAACGATGACAAGCTTGCGTAGGTACGGGTCGTATCGCTCGACGTACCAGACAGCTCCGTCGCGAGCGACCCAGAACTCGGTGGGGAATGGTCGGATTGTCATACTCTGAACCGTCCTTTCCTCACGAAGTTTGTCTTCGCTCGGCAAATGCACCCTTTGCACTCGCCGAATTCAATAGTCTTCTTGTCCGCCAAACAGCCGCATTCAGTGCATCGCTGCACGTCTTTCGGCTCCCGCTTCTCGTTGTTCTTAGGCTTCTTCTCCGACTCAATGCGGAGCTGCCGTTGCACCTTGATAATTTCAAACGCTGGAAAATCCATCTCCGCTATTTGCTTTGCCGTTGCACCTTGCCGCAGCAAACTGCGAATCTGCGGCATGCGGTCCTTTGCGTTCGTGTACGGCTTGACTTTCTTAAACGTCATCAGCTAGCCATTCCTTTCCGTTCTCGCTCTGCTTCCGCGCGCATCGAACAAGCACGGCACACTCCACCACGGAGTCCGTTCTCATAGCACTTGTGTCGACATGTCTTGCAGCGAACTATCTGCGTGCGAACACTTGGCAATGCGGTCCTAATCTCGCATCGCTCAATCGCTTCACTGACTGCATCAAGCGGAAATCCCATCGACCATAATTCACGCTGGCTTTTCCCCTGCATGAACAGCATGCGAATCTTCTTAACTATCCCTGCTTCTGCTCTCATCGGAACCGCGTCTCCATACACTCCAACGACTTGATTGACTCGTGCCAGTACATGAAGCAATCGAAGTCCGATTCCCACACCATCACTTCGCAGTTTCCAAAGAACTCGTGAGCAAGAGACCTGCTAATGTCGCTAATGTGGATTGCAACGGAGTTCTCTCGTGAATGATGCGAGTGTCGTTCTAATTGAAAGAATCGCTCCACGCTTTCGCTGTAGTGCGTCTCCTTCCTCTTGACGAGCTTCCCGCTTGAATCGAGATAGACAACCTCAGGCATCAGTCCGAATATCCGTGTGACACGCGCACCGATATAAAGCAACTCCGGTGGAGTCTTATTGAACCAACCCATTCGCAAGCTCCTTTGCTTTCTGTTGACGCTCGAATACTTCTTGACGCAAGATGGTGACTTCCCTCGGTGCCTCGACAGCAAGCCGTACCTTGCCGTTCCGCGCCGCAACAAGTGTTACAACAATGTCGTCACCAATCAAAATCCGTTCATTTAACTTCCGTTCCAAAATCAACATCCGTAGCTCCTTGCTAAAAAGAATCCTAAACCGACCCAAAGCCCAACATCGGGAATCGAACCCGACTACAGACCACGCCCAATAATCTGTAGCCACGCCAATGGTGTTGGTGGATAACCTCGCCATGCCCTACCATGCCCAGCCAAGCCGGACCCAACCACGCCGCACCGAACCGCGACTACTTCGCTACCACTTCGTACACGCTGGCTTTGCTTCCAGTCTGTTTGCATGCACGAACGCCAACGACACGGATGAAACCATGCCGCTCTATTTCTTTCGCTCTCTTGCGTATCGACTGTGCTAGATGCGGGTCGCTCGTCACAAACGCAGCAACCTCATTCGCAGTCGCTTGACCAAGCTGCGTGAGCGCCTCAACGAACTGCAAACGCAATCCACGCAGACGCGGTGAAAGCTCTTCGGCTGCTATGTGCGATGTCTCCGGATCGGAGCGACGCGCATCCCAATCGAAAAGATCCAATGCAGTTTCCATAGCCAGCCCTCCATAGCTGATGACCGACTACAGACTCGCATCAACGACGCTAGGCAATGCAGGCTTCGGAATCGGAGCCCATGCCGTGTAGATGTCGCCAAAGTTCTCTTGCACGCATCCACCAAGCTCAACAACAACCTTCTCTTGGTCGTCGAGAACCTGGACCGCGTGCACGAACTCCAACCAAGGAAGACCTTCGCTCGTGAATCGCCATTCCACAGAAGCCATATACACCTCCATTGCGGGCATCCATTGCCATCACCGGCATGCCCAAAAGTCGTGATTCGACTTGGTTGGCAGAACGCCAAAGAAGTCGTGTTGATTACCAACCAGGCTCGCTTCTCACGGCTAACCTGATTTGCTTACTGTACCAAATGGAGGTTCAGGTGCAATAGAGATTGCTAAGAATTTTTTGGAGGTTTTCCAGGACCGCGTTTTTCCCTGTTGTATCGGTCGCATTCCGCGCGGGTGAAAAGCAAGGAAGTCCCTATCTTTCCGTAGGGCTGTAGTAGATTCCTCTTGCAGTAGGTGCGCACCGTGTCCTCGGCAACGTGCAGGTAAATAGCTGCCTCTTTCGTGGTGAAAAATTCGTCGTTTTGTCCTTTGATGGTCATTATCATGGTCTCGCTATTGTATTCAGTGGCGGTCCAATTACAACGGAAAAGAATCCCGCGACGGGTGAGAACTGATTCCAACACGAGAACCAATACCGTCACGGGAAAAAACCAGCCTCTGCCATCGCAAACGCGAACAGCTTTAGCGGGTAACGGAGGACAAGGGATTCGAACCCTCAACCGGTTTCCCGGCGCCTGATTTCGAATCAGGTTCCTAACCATTCGGCTATCCTCCATCAGAGCGGGGGCATTTTAGCCGAAAATCCCTTTATCTCGCAATCCCTACCAAGCCGACGTAGCGTCCTTCAAAAGCTCTAAAAAGACCCGAGCCAATGCGGGATCGGCTCCTAAAGTTCTCGTAATCCACCAAGTGATCCCGGAGCCGGCCGCGCGGCGTTCTCGAATTCGTTGCCGCAATTGGTCGATCAATTCCCCTTCAAATAGCAGGTGCGGTTGCACAATGACCGTGTCACATCCCGAGCGAGAAGCCCGTTCCAGAAGGTCATCGATGTCGGGCTTGCCACCCGCGAAAAAACCGGTTTCACTCCACGCGACCAAGGATTCTTTGCAGCGAAGCTCGGTGAACAATCGCATCTTTTCCAAGGCGTCCCGGTCGCTGGTCCCCCGGCCCACCATCGCCAACGCGACAGAGTCCCCTCCCCCCCCGCCTTCCCCGGACCTTCGAACGCCGAGCCACTGAGCAAGCGGACAATCGCCGGGACGGTCCGGTGCCGAATCGCAACGAGCATTTGGCAACTCCCCAGCAGCACATCCCCCGCTCGGGCAATGAACTCCTCCGGGCAAACCCAAAATCTCATCGAATCGAAGCTTGGAGAGAGCTAAAACCGCCGGATGAACTTCCAAGGACGCAGTTTGCGCTAACACCCTCAGTCCAAGCCCCTCGGCGGAAGCAGCCACCGCATCGGGAATGTCCGACTTCGCATGGGCCGCAGTAAAGAGTAGGACCGGGACAACCACGACCGCCTCACAGCCCTGCTCGCGGAGCTTGCAAAGCCCCTGCTCTATATCAGGCTCTGCTAACTCCAAAAAACACGCTTCGACAGGGGTGCCCGGCAAAAGGGAAGCGATCTGATCGCTCAATAGAAGCAATTGTTCCTGTCCTGCGAGCTTGCGGGTCCCGTGTCCAACAACCAGTACCCCCGCATTTCGACCATTCAGTCGATCCCCAATCGGATCGGCAACCTCGTCTCGACTCGAAGAAATCGACTTGGCGTGAGGGACTTGTTCGAACACGGAGGTGCACCTAGGTATGCGGATGAGAGGAGATGATCCAGTGCAAAAACAGGCAGGCTACGAAGACTGGGAAAGATGAGTTTGCGGATTGAATCGGCATTTACGTTTGGGACGTTTGTAATGGTAACCAACCGCCAAGTCGTTCAGAAAAATGTCGACTTTTCCTAAAGATCGGGACGGTAACACCTTGGGATGCTAAAACACCCCAGCGGCCGTTTTTCTTATTTGAAACGTTCGAACTTGTAAACCAGAATTAGCTCGCCTGTGCGCCGATTTTCTCAAGCCCCAACACCTTGAGTTCGCGGGATGCACGAACTTCCAGGGAGTCGATACCGAATGAGCCAACCCATGAGCCTGCGTAACCGACGTCAAAATGCCTTCCGCGCTTTTTTGCTCGTCGGGGTTTGCACCGTTTCCCCATTTGCCTCGAATTCACCCCTATTCGGACAACAAGCTTGCGAGGAAGTCGCTCGCTATCGCATCCAGTCCGAAACCGTCTGGGAACCTGTCCAAGTCACGGTGATGAAGGTGGAGTACGAGGATCGGACTCTCGAAAAAGAGGTTGTCAGTTATCGCCCCACCTATCAGGAACGCGTGGAGAAGCGGCAATACACAGTTCGAAAACCGGTCACCGAAACCTCCAAAAGAGTGGAGCAAGTCACGGTCTACAAACCGGTGATGAAGGAAGAGTGGGTTGACGAAACAACCATGGTTACGGAGACCGCGCAGGTCGAACAAGTTGTCACCCGTCAACGACCTGTGACCGAAACCCAGTATCAAACCCGACAGATCGTGGTGCAAAAACCAGTCACCGAAACTCTGATCCAAACTCAGAACTATTTGGTGCAGCGGCCTGTTACGGAGACGACATACCAAACTCAGCAATACACCGTGCAACGGCCTGTCTCTGAAACAACTCTGCACACACAGAACTATACGGTGCAGCGACCCGTCACGGAAACGACCTACCAAACCCAGAACTACACTCAACTGCAGCCGGTCACGACCTACCAGCCTGTCGTGGCGGATGTGGGAGGGTACGTTCCCCAGCAATACTATCACCCGGGTGACACGACGTATCGACTCAGGTGGCAACCGGGCGGATACAACGTCAACGCGCAAACCGGTTCCGCCGCTTACCGTATGGGTGGACTCGGCTGGGTTCCTTACCAATCGGCCGGTCAAGTCGTCACGCAAAACGTCTACCAACCGAACGTTCAGCAATTCGCGGTTCCGCAGACCAGCTACATGCCCCAAACGGTTCAACAGCAAGTCCCGGTGACCACGACTCGCATGGTGAACGAAACCATGCAGCAACAAGTTCCGGTCACGACCATGAAACTGCAATCGGAAATCGTCCAGCAGCAGATCCCCGTGACCACGACGCGCATGCAATCGGAAATTGTCCAACAACAAACTCCCATCACGCGCACGCGCATGGAGAGCGAAGTTGTTGAAGAAAAGATTCCCGTCCAAGTCCAAAGGATGGAGACCTATCAAGAAAAAGTGGTTGTGCCTCAAACCGTTCAAAAGCCAGTCACCCGGAAAGTCGCTCGCCAAAAACTGGAGTACGTACCCGAAGTCGTCGTGCGTGAAGTGCCGGTCGAGCTGACGACCTACAAAGAGGAAGTCGTCTCGGAAGATGTCGTGATTCGAACTCCGGTCACCGAACGAGTCGTCACGAAAGTACAAGTGCCTCAGCGCATTGCGAGAACAGTCCCTGTCACCGAGACGCGCATGGTCCCCCGCACACGCATGGTGCGAATCCCTATCGATATCTACGGCAATCCGATCGTGAGCAGCCCGGTCGTCACCGCGAGCGCGACAGGCACGAACGCCTCTGACGCAGTCAAGCAAGCGTCGGGTGGAGAGAAATCCCTTTTGAATAACGATTCCGGCACCCCGCAACGTTCGAACAAGCCTGAGTCGGAATCCGAACTTCCCGCTCCTAGCCCGAAAGCGGCCAAGGAAACGCCGGCACCTCAGGCGGAAGAGCCCAAAAAGGAATCCCCGTCCGACAAACCGCCAACCAGCGGTGAATCGGCACTCCGTATCAGCCCTCCCGAAGGTGATTCCCCCTCGGCAGCGGCCACGCCCGATCGCATTCGGACCCGAGAAGACGACTGAGCAAGAATTGCCCTATTCAGGTAGCCCTAATAGAGGCTTGCCTTCTGTGGGCTCCGGTCCGAACATTTGTTCGGCCAATCGCAATAGCAACGTCTCCAACTCTCGGTAATACTCCTCGGGTGGAAGGCTCGCTTTGTTGGACCGAAGCTTTGCGATGTCATCTTCGATGCCGTTGATGCTAGCAAGCTTTTCTAGGGAATACTCAGGACCTGATCCGAGCCTGTGAACTATCACGCGTTGAGCAAGCCCTCCATCGAGTTGGAGGCCATCGGCCGGCGCCTTGGCTGGTCGCAAACCTCGGAAGAAACTGGCTGGCGTTCCTTTCTTATCTCCATTGTCATCCAGTAGCGATTGCTCGGATGCCAAGCGACCCTCGTCCCGATAGAACCTAGCCACACTCGCCGAGGCCGCGAGGAAGGCTTCTAAGATCGACACGCTGGAATCGTGGTCCAAGTCGCTAGCGGGATCCGAAATCGCCAACGACAAATAGCCGCCAAATCGGGCAAAGTTTTGCTCCGCACCACTTTTGGTCGCAGTGATCACAACCCGATTCTTCCCCGACAAACTGGCGTGAAACGGTCCGCTCGACGATGCACAGTTCACGATGATCCATCGACTGGAATCCCCTTCCAAAGCCTTGGCAATTTCATCGGCCGATATATCCGGTCCACGCAAATTGAACTTCGCCCCCGACGCATCATGCGTTCCATGTCCGATCAACACCAACCACTTCGGCGCATCGCTCTGTTCATCAGACGATTGCGATCGCTCGGACAAAAACTCTAGAATGCGTGATTTGTCGTCCACCGACGCAGAGCTTTGCTCCTCATCGCCAGTTGTTCCATCGATCCATTCGCACTCCGATGGACCGAAGACCTCACTCCAGCGATTCCCCCAAGATTGAAAGAGCGAACCGTATTCCACCTCACCGGGCGCTCCTAGCACCACGAGCTTCGTGAACGGTTTTTTGATGCCTTGGTCGGTTTGTTCAAACGACTGCGCGAAACCACCTATGCTGGAGATACCCACCAACGCGGCCCCACCCAGAGATTGGATAGTCTTAAGCAAGTAGGATCTAGGCCAAGCCATAGCGTCGTCTCCATCCCCATTCCAAACACAAACATGCGATGGCGGCCACAATAACCCAGGATTGATGCCAGAGAGGAAACACGCGTTTCTCTTTGACAGGAATCTCATCGCTCGGGACATTCTCCACGAACGCATCCAATTCATCCCACCGCAACAACTTGCCCCCCGACCGCTCGGCCAACTCGCTCAAACTCTTGCGATTCTCCCCCAGCCCCTGAAACTCCTTCGCCAAAGGCTCGTATACCCAACCTGATTCGGCCTTCCCTGCATCGCTTCCGTCTTGTCCGGAACACTTTGCCTCGACCGTATAAACTCCCTCCGTGTCCAATAGAACAATCGTCTCATATCGCCCCGGCGTTTCGGCGGAGGGGTCGGCGAGCAACTCCATCTTCGTTCCGTCCGGCTTTAGAACAATCAGCTGCACCTGCGCATTGTCTAACGCTTGATAATCAGGACCTTTGACGTCCACGACGATTCTCCGCGCACGCGCGCTGTCTTCACTCTCGATCACCCTGATATCTACGGATTGGGGAACATCGGTGATGAGCCAACGGAACAACTGCCTCCAAGCTTGATAAAGGGGTGCGGGCTCTTTTCCTTCGCGTCGCATGGCCCAACGCCACCAATCTCCAATCATGAGTGCCGCCGTGCGCCCGCGACCAAACCGCTGGGTCGCCAACAATGGAATGGGGCCGCTGGCCTCCGAATCCCCTTCGAGAACTCCCTGCGCAAGCATCGAAGCACCGGGCTTCAATTCGCGGACGCGATTCCAGACTTGGAAGCCAGGCATCGATTCCAAGCGTTTCTTTTCCCCCGCCTCGGTATCGGCTAGTCGCATAAACGGCTGGAGCCAACCATCCCGACTCAATTGCATGCGAACCGACGCGATGGTTTCGATATTGGGATCGCTCGTAAGATCGGCAGCGAAGGGCGTACCCGGGTCATGATAAATAGGGAGCAGCTGGCTTAGCACCGATCGACTAAACTCGCTTCCTCGCATGGACTCCTGTCCCCCTAACGCGAGTAGCCCACCGCCGCGAATGGAGACAAATTGCCGAAGCATCGACTGCTGCTCCTGCGTGAAAAATTCAGGCTCGATGTCATCCAAGACAATAGCGCGATATTGATACAGCTCGCCTAGATCTTTTGGAAAGCCTTTCTGCAACTCGCCCGACTCTTTCACCCCCAATCGAACATACACAGGTTCATCGTATTGTTCTTTTTCTTCGTCGGAAATGTCTTCAAAGCCGGAGAACAGAGGATTGGAAGAGTCGACCCGATTATCGCGAAAACTGAACTTAGGCTCCTTTTTCGCGATACGAATCAATGCGGTCAGCTCGACTTCCGGGTCTTCTGATAACGCTCGCGATAGAAACTTGTATTCCCAATTGGGGCGTCCGGCGACGTAAAGAATCCGGTAGGGGCCCCTTCCGCGATCGATCACTTGATAGCGTCGATTGTTTAACAACGTCCACTCCGCCTCGGCGCCACTGTCCGATGTGCCTTCAGCCAGTGGTTTGACATTCAACTCGTAACCTTGCGCTCCGACGCTTGTCGGCCGAAATCGAAACTCAACCGGGGCATTCTCCTCGTCGTTGGGGAGGGAGACGGTTTTCGCCTCGATCTCCTTTCCTTCTTGATCTCGCAGCACCACAGTCACCTTTTGATTGCGAAAACCGAGATGGGCAATGGAAGCCGACAAGGTGACCGGCGCGGTTTCAAAATCCGATTGCGTGACCGAAACATCTGAGATTGCCAGATCGCGGACCTCCGATGCTTCCCCCTGAATGACCGGATAAATCGGTACTGGAAACGCGCGTTCTCCTGCGAGCTTTTCCCAGTCCGTCGCTTGACCGTCCGTAAAGAGTAGAACTCCGGCTAAAGGCTGTCCCCGAGTGGAATTCGATTCGGAATCATCAGGCGACTGGTAGCGTTCCACCAAGGATTGAAGCGATCGAATCAAAGCACTCTCGTCACCGGTTTGCTGTATTCCTTCAAAACTGTCGATTGCATGCAATGAATGATCGAAGAGATAACGGCGAATGCGAAACTCTTCCCCTAGTTTTCGCATCCAATCCGCTTCGTTCCGCAATCGTTCTTGCGACCAAGCCAATGGGTCTGTGTAGCCCATGGATTGGCCAATCGACTTCCATGTCTCTCGTGCGCTCTGCGAATTGTCGACCAGCAGGGCAAACGCATTCGCCTGCGGTTTGGCCCGCTCGGTGCTTCCCATGGGCTCGAGCAAACAGAACAGCAATAAACCAATTCCAATCGCGCGGATCGCGAGTGCCAGTGTCCGATAGCCCATCGGCATTCGACTGCCTCGATAGGAGAGGATACTCACAAAGAGTAAAAGCGCGCCGGCGATCAATACCCAGGGCATCCATTGGGGCTGCGCGAAGTAGAAGTTCGTCTCCGCCGAGAGGGTCTCCTCGATCATCGATTCGTTCCGCTCCCCAAGTTTTCGTAGTAGCGATCCAATTGTCGTTGAAAATTGGCTGGGACAGGATCGCGATCAATAGGCACCAGCGCGTTCTTCTCCGCGGCCTTTCGAAGCAACTCCTCGTTGACTTGCTCATGGACGCGGGCCAACGGTTCTGCGATCAATTTCTTGACCAAATCCCATTGTGGTTCTTTCGAATGCCGTTTGTATTCCACTCGCATCTCTCGGGCCGCCTCGCGAACCCGGGCCACATCCCCCTTCAAGTTCGGATCGTCGACCAACTCCTCCACGTCCCGCAACGCATCGGTCCACTCTCGATAATTCTCACCCGTCAATGGGGCGACGAAGCGACCTTCCCCCTGGGTTGGTCCGCCGCGCTCACGAGGGAGAAACGACTCGATGCTCGCTCGCTGCGAACCTGAAGAAGAAGGATCCGACGGATTGGCCGAGCCGGGTTGGTTTTGCTGGCCGGGTTGGTTCGATTCCGTTTGTTGGCTGGGGGAGGGACTCTGTTGACTCTGTTGACTCTGTTGACCAGGTTGACCAGGTTGACCAGGTTGACCAGGTTGACCAGGTTGGGGCTGCTGACCAGGTTGGGGCTGTTGGCTTTGTTGGGGGGGAGATTGATTGGATTGGATTTCGCGTTCGATTTGATCTTGGGCTCGGTCCAATTCTCGCAGCGCGCGTTGGAGTGACTCTTGCTCGTTTCCGAGAATGTCTTGGGCAGCCCCTTCAATTCCTTCTCGCAATTGCTCGATCGCTTGACCTGCCTCGCGTGCTAATTTCTCTGCCGGTTCGTCGAACCCGCGTTCGAGCAACAGCGAAATCTGGGTCAGCCTCTTCTCTACACCTTGTTGAGCTGCTTCACGGTAGGAATCGTATAGCTCCTCCGCCAAAAGAGGCTCGCTTGATTCAGCCTCCGCGACGGTATCGCGGATGTTCTGCATCAACTCCTCCCACTTCTTCTGCTGCTCTCGCCAAGCTTGAGAATCGGGATTCCCCTCCGGGTTCGCTCCTTCTGGACGAAGCGGAGACGCATCGTCTGCATTCGCGTTCAAACTCGCAGGTTCATTGCTTTGTTCGGATGGATCAAGCTTTTCTTCAAGTTCTCGCTGTTTCTGCTCTAGATCTCTGGCTTGTTGCACCATGTTCTTCATGGTCGACTCCATCTGGCTGGAGGACTCTTGTCGTAATTGTTCACGAGTCTCGTCCATCTGCCGCTGGGCGCGCGTACCCGAGGAAAGAGCGGAGGAGGTCTCTCCCTGCGCAAGGGCTTGCGTCGACTGCTGCAATTGCTCGCGCGCCTGTTCGACTTGCTCGCGTGCCTGCTCCATCGCTTGCCGATTCTCGTCTTCGTTCATCCGTTCCAGCAACTCGTCCGCATCGCGCACCATCTCCTCCTGATCTTCACGAAGACGCTGCAATTGATCTTCGATCTGCTCCTTTTCTTCTTCGGTCTTCGCTTCTTGAAGTGCGTTCTCTAGGTTTTTGAGCTGCTCGTTGAGGTCCTTTTGCCTCGTGGCCAGCTCTTCCAAGCGATTCATGACCTGTCTCGCTTCCCGTTCTGGAGTGGAGGGCTCAGAGTCTTGCGCCTGCTGCTCTTCCTGATAGGGGTTCTCCTGATTGTTCAATTCCAGTTGCTCAAGTTGCTGCTGTCGATTCTGCTGCGCGCTGCTGCGGGAATTGCTCCGGGACTGCTGCCGTTGCTGCTGGACAATGTTGTGTTCGCGTGCCCGTAGTTTCAGAAGTCCTTCATAGGCCTTTCGCTCCAAGTTGAGAGCCTCGCGGAGTTCGGTCAGGGATTGTTCTTGGCTCGCTGTCTGGAGTCGCTCCATGGCAGACTCCATCGCCCCCTTCAGTTCCTGAAGGTAGGCGGCCGATTTTTCGTCTTGGACCGACTCCTCCAGTTCCGCCGTTTGCTCCAACGCTGTCGCCTGCGATTCCCCCAATACCTTGACATCCTCCGAGAACGCCGAAGTTACCTTCTGCGGTTTCTCGCGGCGGAGGATATTCCAAGTCCCCGAGATGATCTGCTTTTGCAGTTCGGCTAACTCCTCGGCTTTCTGGGCCGCCTGGCTTTGCTGTTGCTGTTGCTGTTGCTGCTGTTGTTGGGCAGTGGGTGCCTCTCCCTCTCGGAAGATTTCTTCGAAGGGGCGAACCTCGGCGAAAAACATATCCCCCTCGACTCGTCTCACTTGGCCGGTGGTATCGACGTCTTCCGCCCAAAAGAAATAAGAGAGAAGCTGATCGGGCTCCGCTTGCAGGGATTCAAGGTCCACTAGGTGGGTGATTTCTAGTTTCCCTGCTTTGGAAGGGGTCGGTTCGATCTGTGACTCGGAAGGCTCCTGAGAACCTAGCATGACCGTCACACCGGTCCTCTTCACCTCAAAATCGTCCCGAACCATCGCTTTGAGGGGGACCTCTTGGAGAGGTGAAACCCTCAAGTCCTGTGCCTTCGCTAACTTGATCTCGGGCGCTTCGTTTCGAATCACTTTTGCCGACAACTTTTCATCGAACTTCGCCGAACGATTCTCTCTATCCAACAGCCTCACCATCCACTGCTTCGACGCGTCGATCTTAAAGGACGCCTCGAGCTGGAGCGGGTTCTCTGCGGAGGGAACTAAAGGGACCGTCACCCCGGTTTCATCGATGAGCTCGGCGCTCTGCAGCGGCTTGTTCACAAAACAGATCCACTTAAGCTCTGTTCCTTCTGCGACCGTCACGCGACGGGTATCTTCGATCGTTCGCGTGTCCTGCTTGGCATATTCAGGAGGCGCGATCGTCGCATCGCTCCGAACCAAGCTCGGGAAATCGAAAACCTGGATACGGTAAGCGGGACTCTGGAATCCCTTTGTTTCAACGCGGTAAGTCAAATCGCGCGTCACCTTGCGAAGATAGCCACCATAGATCGGATCTTGAAGCGAACGTTCCAGTCGGCTCTTGAGACTTTCCGATGGCGAACCTGTGCTGGAAGCCGGTCCATCTGCTGCGGCCGAATCCACAGGAGTGGGAACTAACCAGACTTGATCAGGCGTTTCGTCGCCTGGGAACCGCGCCGTCACGACCACATCGGTCCCTCGTTCGATTTCCACATCCCCCGGCTCTACAAGGACCTCACTGGAGTTCAATTCCGAAGCAGCTCCTTGATTCCGAACAACAGACTGCACCGACGCTGGGAAAATCGAAATCCAACTGACATAGCATGCCAGGGCAAGGCAAAGAGTTTGGAGACCCCAGACCGACAGCATTCGGGACGTCGGTACGGCTTGCCCCCAATCGTGTGTCCGGGCGTGACGAATGGTCTCATCGACCAGTTGCTTGCGTAGGAAGGGAGATTCGTTCGGAAGAGGCGGAGCGACGCTGGTCAGCAGACGTTGCTTCAAGTCGGGGTGTACCAACTCAACTTGCTCGGCCGTCCAAGTTCGATTGGAGTAGGACCATCGGTTAAGAATCCAGATAACCACCGCCAGGGCAACAGCCCCTACCCAGACAGTGCCGGAGGAGAGCGAGGAGGCTTGAGGGGGCAGAGAATCGTGGAAAGCACCAGTGGGGCTCACCATGAAGAGCATGAAGAGGACCAAGCCCAACCAAAGACAACAAAGAAGCCATGCGAATCGAATGCGACGAAATCGATTGGCGACGAAGTGAAGATAGTGGTCGATTTGCTGATCCATCGAGCGCTCCTTACCTATTGAACGAGCTGCCGTAGAACTGATTCCCTGCAGAATTCTACCCGGTCGGCACCTGCAGATGGAAGCAAATTGAAATACTCAGCCAATCGAAATCAAATCATATAGGACCAGTCGTTCCGTTCTTCTTGAGCGATTTGCCGATTCGGGCAATGCTGGCATCGAGCCGTTCCAATTTGTGCGTAGGCTTTTTTCATCGCGGTGAAGGTGCTCGCCCAGACCTCGGTTTCTTCACGAAAAATATTTTCGGGGCCGACGAGTTGATCCAACCCGACGTTTCGCATCGTCGTCGCCATGGCCGCGTGGACCCCGGAGAGCATGACCGTGACTCGTCGTTGTTTCATGCGTTGTATGAAATTCTCCATGACGTGCATGCAGACCGCGTCTGGATTGTTGCTTCTTCGCAACCGGATCACGATGAGCTGCGATGTATCCGGGAGGGATTCCTCGAAGGCTTGAAGCTGCCTCTCCAACTCCGGTGCGCAGCCGAAGAACATCTCCCCTTCGATATTCAAAATCCGGATGAACGAGCAGCGAACATCGGACTCCGTCGCCTCGCGGATGACGCGGTCGCTGGTGATGGTCAGCTCGTTGACTTTGATCTTCGCCGCTCGCGGAACGTAAAACGCGAACGAAAGGAAGACACCGATCAAAATACAAAACTCAATCGAAACGAAGACCGCAGATACCGCCGTCGCAATCATGATGATGGCATCAAAACGGGTCGCTTTGAAATAATAAACGATCGCCTTGGGATCCGTCATGCGAAAGGCGGTGAGGATCAAGACCCCGCCGAGGGCCGCTCGCGGGACGTATTGGGCCAAGGGGGCAATCAACAGAATGGTTCCCATCACTCCCACGGCGCTGATCACGCCAGACCACTGGGTGGCAGCCCCGCAAGCGTGATTGATGTAAGAACGGGTAAGCGACCCCGACCCGGGAAAACAGTGAAAGAAACTCCCCGCGAGGTTCGCGACCCCTTCGCTCAAGCACTGCTGGTTCATGTCGAGCTTCTGACCTGTTTTGGCTGCGATCGACTTGGCCATCGCCATTGCCTCCAAAAGCCCGAGAAATGCAATCGCGGCCGCGCTACTGGAAAGAGTCCGCATTTGGTTCCAGTCCAATGGAGGCAATGCAAAGGCGGGAAGCTCTCGCGGGACGGGATCTAAAAGCCGCACACCCGAGGATTGCGATGGATCGACGAAAGCCAGAAGCGCTGCGGAGGAAGCGATGGCAATCAGCAGCTCCGGCAACCCCAATCGCAAACGTCGATTGAGAAATCGAATGGCAACCGCCATAGCAATCGTGAACGTCGCAATACCAAAGGTCGGCAAGTGGATAGCTCCTCCCTCCGTCATCGTCCGGTAAAAACGAACGAGGAAGTGATCATGATGCCCGCCCATCGATTTGATGCCGAGGATGACTTTCAACTGATCGAGCAAAAGGAGAACCGACGCTCCCAACGTAAATCCGACGATTACCGCGTGGGAAATAAATCGAGATAAGTCTCCGAAGCGAAACAAGGCGATCGAGGTTTGGATCACGCCAATCATCAACGCCATCATGATCGCAGCACCGATCCACGAATCTTCAGGCAGCACCGCCAAAGCGCTCAGCATGGCGATGGAAATGGCGTTGGTCGGGCCGTTGATGAGTTGCTTGGAAGAATCCAGCAACGCGCCGACGGTGGTCATGACGATCGCAGTGTAAAGCCCCATTGCCGGAGGCATGTGGAAAATGGTGGCGTAAGCCATGCCCTGCGGGACGGCCACTGCGGCAACGGTCAGCCCTGCGAAGAGATCCCGCCGAAAATGATCCAAGCTATAGGTGCGAAGGGACTCCAAGGCCGGAACGTACTTGAAGATTCCATCGGCGAGACGAGAAGACATTCCGACCATTCAGGGTGAGTGCAGGCAGCGAGACCGTTATTGAGACCGCCCATTGTAATCGGTGGAATTTTTCTGGGCAGGAACCCCAACGTTATCGTCGCTACAAACCGACCAAGCTCCCCATTCAGCCCTCAAAACCCACGCCGCGTGGTTCCGAACCGATCGAATTCAGCGACACTCTCAAGTACGCTACACAGGGCTCCTGCGGCCAAAACACCTCCGCAGAGAATGGTTCCCCATCCATCGCCCATCATTTCCAACATTTCCTTTGGGGTAGGTCCGAGTTCATGAGAATTCAAAAAGCGGTTATCACGGCAGCCGGCCCCGGCCAAGGGGCATTGCCGCTCCAGCGTCTCGTCGATCGAGATGGAATGGAAAAAACGGCCCTGGAAATGATCGTGGAAGAAATCGACGCAGCCGGGATTGAATCGATAGGTATCGTCATCAGCCCGGGCAACGAAGAAGCCTACCGAAAAGCTGCGGGCCCCTACCTCGACCGATTGACCTTCGTCATCCAACCGGAACCGAGAGGCTATGGCCAAGCCCTCTTGTGCGCGAAGACCTTTGCTCGCAACGAACCTTTTCTCCACCTCGTCGGAGACCATTTGTATTTAAGTCGAAACGGCCAGCGTTGCGCTCAACAGATCATCGAGGTCGCAACCAAGGAAAACAGTGCCGTTTCCGGAGTGCACCCCACCAAAGAAAAGATGCTTCCCTACTTCGGTGCTATCGGCGGCAATCGCTTGCCCCAAACCGATCGTCTTTATGAAGTGAAGCGTGTGATCGAGAAGCCGACTCCCACGCTGGCCGAGCAGGAACTGACCATCGCGGGCTTTCGAAGCGGGATCTATCTCTGCTTCTTTGGTATGCACGTCCTAACTCCTTCGGTCCTGGATATCTTGGAATCCCTCGTGGACGAACATCGACGTCCTATCGCCTTGTCCGAAGCGCTGCAGGAGCTGGCACTGCGCGAACGCTATCTCGCTGTCGAGGTGGAGGGGTTCCGCTACAACATCGGCGTCAAGTACGGACTGCTGAACACCCAACTGGCTCTATCCCTCTCAGGAGTCGATCGCGACCAAGTCCTCAGCGATATGGTCGAACTGCTGGCCACTCGATAACGAACATCTCTCTTCTTTCGGCCCCGAAGTATGAACACACACTCTGCCAGTATTTGGATCGAGACGATCACATCGGAAGTAGACTCGGTTCGCAACCGCACGTTGGAGGAACTGTGCGGAAACTTGGATGCCCACGGATTGCTCGACGCGGCATACGAGCTGGATCGCTTTCGCCGCTCCGCCTCCAATCTTTACCACCGGGTTCGAGCCCATTTCTTTTTGGCAGCCCTCTACCGGTATTACTTGCCTCCCTCTTTTCCCGAATCCTCCGCTGGATTGCTTCCCTACGAAGCCTACCAACATATCTTGGGCCGCCGCTTTCCCGAGGCGATCGATCAATTGCTCGCGGTGCAGCGACATCAGGGTCCTACGGTCGCAATCGCCAGCGCGCTGTCCCGCGCTTACCACCAACTCGGCATTCAGACTCTTGCGGATCAAGTCAAACGGAGCGTCCGGACCGTTCGCGGCAACCAATGGATGTTCCGCATCGGCCATCCCAACGAACACCCGCTCCGTCTGAACCAATCGCTGCTCCGAAGTCATACCAACCAAGGTGACTTCCCGATCTTGACGGAAAAGACCAGTGTTCGAATGGATTTTTCGCATAGCGGTTGGTCGGATATCTTCTTTCTTGGCATGGACTTTCCTGAAGGTGCAAAGGTCCTCAATGCGTCCATCCACCTCGGTGTGTATGGACGAGACTCTCAGCCTCAACCTCCCGTGGAGGCTTACCTGCGCGTGATCGATCGCCCCGTACTTAGGTTGGTCAGCACCGATCTTGGGGCGGAAGCGGAGATTACGGAGATCGATGAAGTCTTCGATTTTGCCAAAGATTATTTGGGGCTGCTGAAAGGTGCGCTCATCGCATCGGGCGTTGTGCCCCCTGCTATGGAGGGATGCCACCGAAAAATGAGCGAGCTTCTCGCGACGTTGATTGGGAAAGAAGGGTTGGGACTGGAACTGGTCAGTCGCGTGAACAATATCCCAAAGGGATCTCGGCTCGCGGTCTCGACGAACCTTCTCGGGTGCTTGATCTCGGTGCTGATGCGTGCGACGCAGCAAGTAGGACGATTGACTGGTGAATTGGAAGTCGTGGATCAACGATTGATTACGGCGCGCGCCATCCTCGGAGAATGGCTCGGTGGATCCGGTGGGGGCTGGCAAGACTCGGGGGGGATTTGGCCAGGTATCAAACGGATCGAAGGAGTTCTCGCACAAGAAGGGGATCCCGAATTCGGTATCAGCCGCGGAAGACTGCTGCCACGGCACACCGTCCTCGACGCGAAGCGGATACCGCGGGAATCGCTCGATGCGCTCCAAAAGAGTCTCATCCTCGTCTACGGAGGAATGGCTCAGAACGTCGGTCCGATCTTGGAAATGGTTACGGAAAAGTATCTGGTCCGAGCCAGCCAGGAATGGCGAGCCCGAAACGAGGCGATCGGGATCTACGAACAAATTGTTACGGCTCTTGAAACCGGCGATATTCGACGCGTCGCCAATCTTACTACCAAAAACTTCACAGAGCCCCTTCAGACCATTATCCCGTGGTGCACCAATCGGTTCACCGATCGCATGATCGAACAATGCCGCGAGCGGTGGGGAGAGCAGTTCTGGGGCTTTCTCATGCTCGGCGGGATGTCGGGAGGCGGCATGGGATTCTTCTTCGACCCCTCCGTGCAAGACGCCGCGAGACCTTGGCTGCTTCGATCCCTGGTCGAAACCAAACAAGCCATGGAAACGCAATTACCTTTTGCCATGGATCCAATCGTTTACGAGTTTTCCATTCAGGAAAAAGGTTCATGGGCCAAGCTGCTATCCGGCGATGAGGCCATGATGCCCGATGGTTATTATTCAATCGTTGCACCGAAGTGGATCCGGCGTGAAATACGAGACCTCACCCCGCAGGTCCAACGGGAATTGGGACGCTTGAACCATCTGTGCCGAATGGAAAGCGAAAAAGCAAAATGGCTACTAGATCGGATCATGCCACAGCAAAATCAACGGGGTGAGTCGGCCGCTGAATTGCGTGAACGACTGCAGTACCATGGCTTTGACCGGGAAGTGCATGAACAAATTCGAACCGATCTATTGGGAGGCCGCATCGGACTTTCCGAAAATAGGCTTCCGCCCCAATCGATCATTGAAGATGTCTCGCGCGACGACATCATCGACCTTCGAGACATTCCTGTTGCTCCGGCCGCTTTGATTCGAAGCGGGGAGGGTTCGGTGGGCGCCAAAGCTATTTTGGAGAACCAAGTCGCTGTGGTTACACTCGCTGCGGGGGTCGGATCTCGTTGGACAGGAGGCGCGGGAGTCGTCAAAGGGCTTCATCCATTTTGCCGATTGGCAGGCCAGCACCGAAGCTTTATCGAAGTCCATCTCGCAAAGAGCAGGCAAACGTCCCGCCGATTTGGAGCCAATATTCCGCACGTCTTTACCACGGGATATCTCACACATGGTCCGATCGAACGCCATCTCAGCGACGTCAAAAACTATCGTTATCCAGGCCCCGTCCACCTCTCGAGAGGCCTCTCGGTCGGGCTGAGAATGGTCCCTACGGTGCGAGACCTCCAATTCCTCTGGCAAGAAATGGCGCACCAAACACTAGACGAGCAACAGCAAAAGGTTCGAGAGAGCGCGCATGCAGCGATTATCGGTTGGGCTCAAACAGCCGGCGAAGCATCCGATTACACCGACAATATTCCAGAACAGTGCATGCATCCTGTCGGCCATTGGTACGAGATTCCAAACATGCTTCGGAACGGATTGTTGCACCGAATGCTCGTAGAGCAACCCAGCTTGCAATATTTGCTACTCCATAACATCGACACCCTCGGAGCCAATATCGATCCATTGGTGCTCAGCAAACACATCGAATCGAACGCCTGCCTGAGCTTCGAAGTCATTTCGCGTCGTGTGGATGACCGAGGGGGTGGGTTGGCTCTCGTCGACGGCAAACGTCGTTTGGTCGAAGGCATGGCGATGCCGTCCGATCAGGACGAATTCAAACTCTCGTTCTATTCCTCGATGACGACTTGGATCAGTATCGACCGGCTTTTGCAAGCCTTCGAGCTGAAGCGATCTGACTTGGGCAACTCCGACCAGGTCGAGGAAGCAGTCCGAGCATTCGGTCAACGCCTTCCCACCTACATCACCATTAAAGATGTGAAAAAGCGATGGGGATTAGGGCAGGAAGATGTGTTCCCTGTCTCCCAATTCGAGAAGATTTGGGGGGATATGAGCAGCCTTCCTTCGATCGCGTGCGAGTACATTGCGGTCCCCGCCGTGCGAGGACAACAGCTCAAAGATCCTGGACAACTCGACGGCTGGGTGCGAGATGGTTCCGCCGACACCATCGAAAGAATGTGTGATTTCTCTTGAAGGGGCATCGATCCATCGCCCTCTAACCGATTCGAGTGCAAAGCAAGATTTGTAGGAACGATCCCTCCGGACGCTGAACATACCGATTGATCAACCAGCTATTCGCATCGATCGGGTGAGGAGCACCCACATAACCCCCGTGCCAACAAGGTTCTTTGATCTGCCGCCCCATCGCATCCGTAAACTCCACCTCTTCGATTCGGTGCATCGATTTGTCCAAGAGACTTAGAATGTGGATGCTCCCATGCGAAACCACAGCAATCCGCTCGGTGATGGGATCGTAGCTAAAGGACTCCGCCACACCGTATTCCAAATCGGTCAGAGGAGTGCATGCCCCCGAAACCAAATCGACTTCGATCACCTGGGGCAACCCGCGATCGTCGCGCCACAGGCTGAAGATACACCCCCGCTGAGGATCGGCGACTAACCAGTGCCGAGGGCCCTGAATTCCTGGATATTTGCGGTCGGTCAGTTGTGTCAGTCGAGTGATCCGTACCATCGACTCCCATCGCGAATGAAAGTCTTGCTCTGCCGATTCCGAGCGACTCCCTTCCGCGATCAGCTCGCGAAGCTCTGTGTCCGAGGGGAGATGAGCCAGGAAGATTTCTTGGATCCGTTCGTCCGACTGCGGACTGCGCCATACCGTTCCCAAGAAGGCGATTCGATCATTCCCCACCCAGCATTCTTCGAGGGCTTGCAATATCCCGTACCGAGTCGGGGGCCTGCATACGAGAAAGCTGGCCGATTGCCCGATAAAGTTCTCCGCTTGGTCCGAGACCGCCGAAGCCCCCCACGCGGGAGGAGCGAGTCGCAGCGAACTGAAGCCGACGGTTCGAGGCATATCGGGAGTGAGCGCGTCGTTGTAGGTGAAACTGACTCGGTTGCCATCAGGGCTCCAGCTGTGGGCATGGGTTCCTCCCGATAGTTCACCCAAACGGGGGTGCCGCTGCAGCACACGTTGCTCCAAGGCACCGATGCGCGAGGAGGCTTGATCCCAAATCGCTCCGAACCGACGTGCGGCACCGTAAGGTCTTTCGCTATTGCAGTTGTTCACTCCATGAATGAAGACCACTCGATTCTCATGGGGATGGCAAGCAGCCGCACCGACACCCGGCCCGAATGCGGATTGGGTCGGGGTCTCGTAAAGCGTTTCGATCGATCCTGTTGGAAGGTGGATCCGTGAAATCGTTTGAGTCGAAGCGATCTGTGGGTCACCATTCCTTCCATCGAAGATTGCCCATTGCCTGTCCGGCGAAAGGACTTGCCTCCGATTCAGCGTATGCCCCGCCGGTCGATCGGTCAGAAGTCGAATGGAAGCCTGGAAAGTTGGGATGGACGACATGAACAAGCCCCGGGGCCATAGGGAATGGGTCTGCTATCGCTCGACGCGATGCCAGAAACAGAGAGCCCGATTTGGAAAGTACGGTGAGGATATAAGGGACCGTGGAAACCGCGGATTCTGGAGATCGGATTTTGAAGCCCCGATTCTGGAGTACAATGTGGTGCCGGCGGCAGTGGATTCCTAAGGAAGGTTGACTCACACCGCCGAAGCGTTCCCCCCCCACGTTTTACCCTCGATTGGATTTTAGGACTATATGAACTCGCCTGCAGCCGATGCGATGGAGTCCCCCGATGTTGCGCAGGCCGAACGGTTGCAAAGTGCGATGGCAAAGGTGCGGAAACAAGTCGCCAATGCCATCGTGGGTCAAGACAAAACCGTCGAACAATTGCTGATCGCCATCTTGGCCGGCGGCCATTGCTTGCTCGAAGGAGTGCCTGGATTGGCCAAGACGCTTATGGTCCGGTCGCTCGCTCAAGCCATGGAGCTACAGTTCCAGAGGATTCAGTTCACACCCGATCTCATGCCGGCCGACATCACAGGTACCGACATCATCCAGCAAGCCAACGACGGCCAGCGGCATCTCGTCTTCGAGAAAGGGCCCGTCTTCACGCAGATCCTGCTCGCGGATGAAATCAACCGCACCCCTCCGAAAACGCAAGCCGCATTGCTCGAAGCAATGCAAGAGCACTCGGTTACCGTCGGAGGAAAGCATTACCAACTGCAAGAGCCTTTTTTCGTCCTCGCAACGCAAAATCCGATTGAACAGGAGGGGACCTACCCCCTCCCTGAAGCACAGCGTGATCGATTTCTCTTTCAAACGATCGTCGATTATCCAACACGCGATCAAGAAGCCGCTATCATCGACTTGACCACCGGTTCGAAAAGCTCCTCCATCACTCCTGTCGTCAACGGCGAAGATATCATCGCCTTCCAAAAACTCGTGCGCCTCGTACCATTGCCCGAATCGGTGAAGCAGCTTGTTCTGAACATCGTCCGATCGCTACGTCCCAATGATTCCGACGCTCCGAAATGGGTTCCTGGGTTGGTGCAGTGGGGCCCGGGACCGCGTGCGAGTCAACAGTTGGTGATGGCGAGCAAGGCGCGCGCTCTTCTGTCCGGCCGCTACCATGTCACGACAGAAGATTTGGTCGCGCTCGCCCCGCCTGTATTGCGTCATCGAATTGTTCCTACGTTCAGCGCTCAAGCCGAGGGGATCACGTCCGATGCCATCATCGCAAAATTGCTTGAGCAATTGGTCCGACGATAATCTCATTCGATTTGGACCATAACTGTGAAGAATCCCCTTCTGCGATGGCTCACTCCCACCGACATGACACGTGTCGGGTCGCTGCAACTCTTGGCGCGTCAAGTCGTCGAAGGAGTACGGGGTGGGATTCACCGTTCACGGCATACGGGAGCTAGTGTTGATTTCAAAGAGCACCGCCCCTATGTGACGGGGGACGAAATCCGCACGATCGATTGGAAGCTCTTCGGAAAGACGGACCGCCTGTACATCCGACAGTACGAAGATGAAACCAATCTACGTTGCACACTTTTGATCGACCAAAGCGGTTCGATGCGTTACGCGGGACAACAGTCTGCCGGTTTGAGCAAACACGAGTATGCGGTCCGGCTCGCTGCATGCATGGCTTATTTACTGGTGTCCCAGCAGGACGCGGTGGGGGTAGCAACGTTTGATGCTAAGATCCGGCTCTTTCTCCCGCCGAAGAATCAGCCCGGCCATCTCCACCACATCATGGAACTCCTCGCGCAATCCACTCCTGAGGGTGAAGCGGATTGGGGGCAGACCACCGAAGAGTTTTTACGTCGCAGCAAACGTCGAGGTTTGGTAATTGTCCTCTCCGACACCTTTAGCGACGCAGACTCGGTGGTGAAATCTCTGGCGCTGCTCCGGAGCAATCAACAGGAGGTCGTCCTATTTCAAATTGTCGACGAGGACGAACTGGAGTTTCCTTTTCAACAGAGAACGATGTTTCGGTCTCTGGAGCTGGCGACCGACGAACAAATCGTGGAACCCGCCACCATCCGAGCTCGGTATCTCGAAAATCTCGCTTCCCACCAAGAGACGATTCGAAAGGGATGCGAACAGAATGGTGTGGACTTGATTTCGTTGACCACCGTCCAGTCCTATAGCGAAGCCATCCAGCGGTACCTAGCGCGGCGAAGAGGGGCTCGATGACGTTCCTCAATGCGATCTTGGCGATGGGAGCAACAGCCTTTGTCTTGCCCCTCGTGATCCATCTCCTCTATCGGAGCCGATTCCGTGTGGTCGAGTGGGGGGCGATGCGCTTTCTGCAGGCAACTCGCAGCTCGAATTCCAGACGCTTTCAACTCAAACAGTGGCTTCTCCTATTGCTCCGATGCCTGATACCGGTTTTCCTAGCGCTCGCGATGTCCCGACCTCTCATGCAATCCTGGAGTTCAGGGGGCCTGGGCAGTTCCCTTTCCCTCGCAATCCTTTTGGACGACTCGGTCTCCATGCAGGCGCTGCGAGAGGATAGTACCACGCGCTGGAACTATGCGCTGAGCCAGATCGCACAGCTTCGTGAAGAGCTGCCGGAAAACGCTCGCGTCGCCGTGGTTCTTGCGGGAACACCACCCCGAATCATCGAAACGGAAACCAGAGCCGACTTGGCGAATTGGTTGCGAGCAGCTCGCGAGAATCCCTCGATTGCGGGAAGCCTCGATTCCGAGAATTCTCAGTCACTAGCCCTCGAATGGCTTGGTCGGCAACAAACCTCTTCCCGATTTATGCTCCTGGCGACTGACTTGGAAGAGAAAGATTGGGCGGCAAAAGAAGAATCGTGGACGAGATTTGCGGATCGTCTTTCAGAACAAATTGTTGCGCCCAAGTTTTCGCTGCTTCATACTGCGGATGCATTATTCGAGCCAACCGAACAGCGATTGCTACGAAATGGGAGCATCTATGTTCGGGAAACGTCTCCCAGATGGGTTACTCCTAACGAACCAATAGAGTTGAAAGCGGTTGTCTTCAACGATAGTCATGAGGCTTGCAATGACACCCCAATTCGTTTGTTCATCGACGGGAAAGAGGTGGAGGAGCAGCGTATAAGCTTAGGGCCAAATAGCCAAACAGAAGTCACCTTCAGGTGGACACCGTCCGAGACTCGCGAGTACTTGGCCCGTATCGCGATGGACTTGGACGACCGTTTGCGATTCGACAACGACTCCTATATTTCCCTGCGTGTCCTTTCTCCGGTTCGCGTCATGCTGGTCGATGGGGATCGAAAGCCCGAGAAGATGGCGAGCGAAAGCGACTATCTCAAGCTAGCGTTGGCACCCTTCTCGCAGTTGGCGACTGGGAGATCGGACCCCTTCGAGTGCACGGTCGTCGGTCCCAACGAATGGGGCGAGGCCCAAATCCAGAACTCGGAAGTGATTGTACTTTGCAACGTTCCGAATCTCACCGAGAGCCAGTCCTCGATCTTGGCCAACTGGGTCCAAAGAGGGGGAGGCCTTTTGGTTTTCCCGGGCGACCGAACCAATGGAGAGGCTTGGAATCGTTTGCCTCTTCTAGAGCACGGAGGGATCCGGAGCACGGAGGTAAAACCTCGGTGGATTGCGGAGTCAGCGCTACCTCTCGCCCCAGGTGCGAGCAATCCCTTATCGCCTGTCGAGTCGGATGAGAAGATCGCTATCGACACCGACAGTTTCCAGTGGAGCAAGCTGCGAGAGCTTTCCAGACCTAGCCTCGAATCGCTCCGAGACACGCTGATCGAAGCCTACACCCCGATCACCGATTCCCTACCCAAAGGCTCTCAAGTCGTGGCGAAGCTCAGCAATGGGGACGCATGGATTGTTCGCTCTACACTGGGCAGAGGAACCGTTTTATGGTTCTCCTTCTCATGCGATCGCTCGGATTCCAACCTACCCTCCCGCGCGGCATTTGTGCCACTGGTGCAACGTATTGTTTCGGATGCAGCGGAACGAGATGCTCGATCAGCCTTACTCGCGCCTGGAGAGCCATGGTCCATACCCAATCCCCCGCCCCGTGAGATCAGTACTGCGGGACAGGTACAAGATGGGTTGCGAGAGAGCCTCACCGTCATCGATCCTTTTGCGGCGATGAGAGAATGGCAAGGTTCCGAATGGCTCGATACGCGGCAGCAGGGAGTTTACGAAGCGAAATGGAAGCAAGGCCCCCTCGAGGTGCGATCTTTGGCAGTCGTCGATTCCCGCGTGGGGGAAGCGGAGGATCAACGCGAATCTCGCTTGCTGCCATGGAGCCCGAATTCCGCGAAGACATGGTTGGAGGAAAGAAACTGGCCCGTTTCCCAATCTACTTCCGACTATCTGACCGCGATGCGTGCCGATTTCCTCGGCCGTGAGATATGGAGCTGGTTTTGGATCGGTGCCGTTCTCTGCTTTCTCGCAGAAATGGCGATCGAGCAATCCTATAGGAGCAAACGGGGAACGAAAGCGAAGGCGATACGAAGAGCGAGCGAGGTGCCATCGCGATGAGATTGGAGTTCACAGGAAGCGTACCCGGTTGGTGGATTGCAGCGCTCGCATTGCTCGGAGGGATGTTGATCGCCAGTTGGTATTGGCGCGAAACGCGATGGTTACAGCGCCCCTGGAGCTTCGTCCTTCCCTTGTTACGAGCGATGGCGTTTGCCTTGATGCTCGGTATGCTAGCGGGGCCGACAATTCGATACCAGCACGTCGATGGAACGCTCGGACGGATCGCTTGGGTTCTAGATCGATCGAAGAGTATGGCGATCCAAGATCCGGGCAAAGACCAGTCGAGAATCGATCAATTGCAAGCGGCGCTCCAGGCCAGTGGCAGCGGCAATCCTCGCGGAGGGGTCATCGATCGCGTGGCGGAAAGCCATCATCTGCGTCTCTTTGCTGCGACAGGTGAAAAGCTTTGGGATTCTCTTGAGGATCCGGAGCCGGTTCCCTCGGCCATCTGGAATGCCGCTGAGAGCTCGACTCCGCTCGGAGATGTGTTGCTCTCGATCCTTTCGACCAGCGAACAAGCGGAGAATACTTCGAATCCTGATTCACCCGCCGCGTGGGACGCGATCGTTCTCCTGACCGATGGACAGAGCAACGTTGGAGCGACCGTCGACGATGTGGTTCGTTCTAGCGGCCGGCGCGTCCCTATCTATTCACTCGGTGTCGGGGATAGAAATGAGCCGGTGGACATCGCCGTTTTGGAAGCGACCTTTTCGTCTTCGGTGCGAAGCGAAGACCGATTGCGAGGTAGTCTGCGAGTGAAAGAAACCTTGCCCGTCGGAACGGTCTATCGTGTTGGAATAGAACACGAGGGGGAAATGGTTTGGAGCCAAGAAGTCATCTCGCAGAACCGGGGAGTGTATGAAGTTACCCTGGATGTACCCGCTGCTCCACTTCTCGCAAGAGCCCAGCAGCTTCATCCCTCCCGATTCGAACAACGAGCTGTTCCATTGGACTTGAACGCATGGGTCGAAACCGAGGCCGCCGAACTAACCCAGGAAAACAATCGTTTGGCATCGTCGGCTTGGGGCGTCGTCAAGCAGAATTCGCTACTCCTTTTGGACCCGCTAGGTGGTTGGGAGTCTCGATATCTCCGCAACGCACTCGACCGCGATCCTGCGTGGAAGGTCAACGCGTTCCTGGGACCGAATGCTTTCCGTTCCGAGTTCTTTCCACGCACCAAGCAAGAACTCTTCGAACTTGATCTTCTCATCATGACCATGGAGAGCGCCAGCAGCATTCCAGCCGACAAACAAGCTTGGCTGCGAGATTATGTCGCATACGCAGGAGCCGGCTTGATCGTCCTCGATAGCGTCAAAGGCACCGACCAAATCCCCCCCGCTTGGCTGCAGGAATTGCTGCCGGTACAAGCCACCGAAACTTCGGCGCAGCCAAATGTTCCGAATCCTGACTTGGCATCAAGTTTACCTGCCAATGTCCTAGGGAATTCCCGAGTCGCGATCCAGACCTTGAAGCTGACATCGATCGGTTCGCAACAACCTGCCTTTCAATTTGAGTCCGAGGGGATCGCAAACCAAAAGCTTTGGAGTCAATTGCAGCCACCCCACACGTACCGAAACCGAGAACCGAAAGGAGGAGCGGAGGTGATGGTAGAGGGGATCGTGGACCGGAATCGGTCGATACCGTTGATCGCGACGCAGAGATTCGGACAGGGGCGTGTCGTTTACTTGGCATCCGACGAAACATGGCGTTGGCGATATGGCGTATCGGATCTTTACCATCAACGTTTTTGGAATCAGTTGGCGGGATGGATCATGCGTCCCCCTTTCATCGTTCGCGGGGAAAGGATTGCAATCGACGCAGGAGCGAGAGTGGTCCGGCATGGCGAGTCCGTAACCATTCGAGCCAAAATCTTGGGTGACGACGGGTTACCGATCGGATTGGAGCGTGTTCAAGCGACGGTGGAAGGGAATGGTCAGACCGTTGCCGTCGTGGAACTTCAAGCGGTCGAGAATGCGGAAGGTTTCTTTGAAGGAGAGTGGACCATCCCCTCCACGGGAGTCGTCCCGATCGAGGACTCGCTGGTTCCCATCGAAGGGGAATATCGAATCCAGCTTGTTCCTGCTGGTCTGCCTGAAGAATCCAAGCTCCTCGCCACGTCCATCTATGTGATGCGCCCCCCGGATCGGGAGTTGGAACAATTGGCTCGGAATGAATCCCTGCTCCGGAGCACGGCGGAAGAGACGGGTGGTCAGTATTTGGATATTCAACAAAGCGAAGAACTGGTCGAGCGATTGCGAGCTTACTCGAATGGTAAAGTCCTCGGAGTCATCCTCCCCCTATGGCAAAGTTTCCCTTGGTTCTTTGCAATTTTGATTTTGCTAGCGTCCGAATGGTGGCTCCGTAAACGAGTGGGTCTGGTCTGACGTCGGGAGGCGAACCGTATCCTTGCAAGCATTGTCTGGTGAAACTCCGTTGCAAGAATCGTAGTAGCTCGGCTATGGTGATATGGGAAAGTGAAATCGTCCGAATCAGTTGAGAGAAGCGGGAGTCAGGTCATGAATTGCAAACAAATGGTAGCCGCGGTTGCCTTGCTCTGTTGGATGGCCTCTCCGTCCCTGCTCGCGCAAGACTTTCTCAAACAGCTGGAGGAGAAGATCCTCAAGCGTCAGCAGGAGGCGAAGGCCAAGGATTCGGCTGCGAAAGAGACCAAGAATTCAAAACCTTCGACCGATAGCGGGAGCGCTGGCAAGCCTGGACTCGGAGAGAGCCTCCTCCAATTGAATCCACCAGTCGCCATGCCACGAGAGGCTGGGCCAAACGAGGCGGAACCGAAAGTGGGTGCCAAAAACGCCTCGAACGCTTCCGACGAGGAGAATGAATTGCTCCCGCCGCCGCGGAGTGCGACCGGCCCCAAGCGTGCTTCGGCGGCCCCACCCCCTTTCCCCGCTCCCCAACAAACCAATCCCCAATCACCTAATCCACGGCAGGCTCGTCCACAGCAATCCCCTTCCCAGCAACCCGGTGGCGGCTATTTGGGGATGACCGTCGAATCCTCAGCAGGAGGAGGGTTCGGTCTGAACGTCGCACAGGTCACACCCGATTCGCCAGCGTTCAAAGCCGGCTTTCGGCCTGGAGATCGACTGATTGGGGTCGAGGGGACCGCCGTGGCCACCGTGGAGGACTTCGCCATCCAGCTAGCCGAATATCCGCCGGGCACCCCCATTCGTTTCTTGGTGGATCGACGTGGAAAGAATATGAGCTTGGTCGCGGTTTTGATGGACCGCAGCATCGCGAACCGTATCCATGGCAACGTTCCCGGCGCGATTCCTTATGAGCCGGTCGCGCCTCAGCCGGGCGAGGCGTACTTTGGGGTCAACGTTTCGAATATGTCGGAGGCGTTTCGCAAACAGTTTGCCATCGGTGCTTACCGCGGTGCGTCGGTGACCGATGTAATCTCCGGGTCGCCCGCGGAGCGAGCAGGCTTGAGGCCCGGCGACTGCATCGTCTCCATGCGAGGTGAGGAAGTCAAAAATGCAGACGATGTGTACGACCATATTCTCACCGCGAGCCCCGGGGAGCTGATGGAGTTCACCTTCTACCGAGGTTCCATCCTTCAACGGGGAAGCGCTGTGCTGGTTCGAAAGAATACACCGGAGACCTCAGGTGAATGGGAGGGTACCGGTATCACGGCCGAGATGTTGACGCCCGAATACGTTTCCGCCTTGCAAATGGAGTTGGAACGAGTCGCGACCGAACTATCGACTGCCCAAGAACGGATTGCGGAGTTGGAAGCCAGATTGAAGCAGTTGGAGTCCCGCCCCTAACGATCCGTCCTGTTACAATGGTGGGATGAATCCCTCCAACCTCCCCCACCGCCGATCGTTTCTTTCTCACATCGCCTCTACCTCTCTCGTGCTGAGCGCCACCGCGGGGCCCTCTTCGCTCGGGCAAAGGGCTCTCGGTGCTCCCCTCTTCGCGCCGCAGGAGAAAGCTTGGCAGCCTCTCCAGCGATTCAGCCGGATGACCCAGGAGTGGCTCATCGATCAGGTTCGACAAGCCGAGGAGGAGGGGAACCGATTGCGAGCCCAAGTCCGCTCCCCGGAGGAGGCTGCGCAGTACGTAGCCAGCTGCCAGGAACGCGCACGGCAATGCTTCGGACCTTTGCCCGAAAAGACACCCCTTCACGCCAAAGTCATGAAGGTCACGGAGCGGGACACCTATCGAATCGAGAATGTGATCTTCCAAAGCCGCCCCGGATTTTGGGTGACTGCCAATCTCTATGTTCCGAAGGGGCTACGAGGGAAAGCGCCGGGAGTCGTCGGCACCTGCGGTCACTCGGCCAATGGCAAAGCGGCCGAAGCCTACCAGTCTTTCGCGCAGGGTTTAGCGAGACTTGGTTATGTCTCGCTGATCTACGACCCGATCGGCCAAGGGGAGCGCCTGCAGTACTCCGCGCCAGATCGCAAAGCCAAATGGTCTTCCGGCGTCTCCGAGCACATCCAAATGGGGAACCAGCAGACGTTGGTCGGCGAGTTCCTGGGGACGTGGTTTGCATGGGATGGAATCCGTGCCCTCGATTACTTGCTGACTCGCGAAGAGGTGGACCCTAACCATGTCGGTGTCACCGGAAACTCCGGCGGCGGCACCCAGACGACTTGGCTTTGCGCCTTGGAATCCCGTTGGACGATGGCCGCCCCCGCTTGCTTCATCACCACCTTCCGACGGAATGCTGAAAACGAACTCCCTGCGGACACCGAGCAGTGCCCACCGAAGGCCCTCGCGCTGCGTATGGACCACTCGGACTTCCTCGCCGCGATGGCTCCCAAGCCGATGGTGATTCTCGCCCAAGAGAAGGACTTCTTCGACGTTCGCGGTGCAGAGGAGGCGTACGAGCGGCTCAAGGGACTCTACACCGCGATGGGGAAACCAGACAACCTGCAATTGGTCATCGGCCCCAACTACCACGGGTTTTCCCAAGAGAACCGTGAATCGATGTACCGATTCTTCAACACACATACCCAATTGAAAGATCGCGATGTCGAATCGGACATGGTTATTGAGAGTGACGAAACACTCTGGTGCACTCCTAGGGGTTCGGTCGCCGACTTAGAATCCAAAACCGTTTTCTCTTACACGCGAGATATCGCCCAATCGCACCAAAGCACAAGGCAGAAGCCGACCGCTAGCGAATTGCCAGAACGTATCCGGACAACGTTGCGCATTGTCGCGCCGTCGGGTGATCCCGAGTACCGCATCTTACGAAGCGTCGGCAATCGCCTTTATCCAGCGAAGGAGTATGCGACCTATGCCGTCGACACCGAGGTAGGAATACAAGCGATCGTGACGATGCTCTCGCCCGAGAATTGGATGTCCCGTCCGAGTCAGGATCTCACCGATGTCATACTCTATGTCTCGCATCGCTCGAGCGATAGCGAACTGCGTGACGACGCTTGGCTCCGTGAACAGGTCCGAGCGGCAGGTGTTACACCCTTTTTCGCATGCGACGTTCGTGGAATTGGAGATTCACAACCGGACACGTGCGGCGCCAACCAATTCGACAACCCCTACGGCAGTGACTACTTCGGTGCAGCCCATGGCCTCATGCTGGATCGTCCCGTCTTAGGTCAACGAGTGACGGATTGTTTGCACACGATCCGGTGGCTTGAAGCCATGGGGACCCGACGGATCCATCTCCTAGGAGCTGGCTGGGGTGCGGTGGTTGCAGCATTGGCGGGTGTTATGAGTTCCACCGTGAATCGTGTGACGCTGAAAAATGCCTTGGTCTCGTTTCAGTCGGTCGCGGAGACCGAAGACTACGATTGGCCCTTTGCGATGCTCCCTCCGGGTATCCTGAAAACATTTGATCTGCCAGACTGCTACGAAGCCTTGGCAGCGAAAAATCTTCAGCAAGTGGACCCATGGGGAGCAAAGGATGGGAAACGCTAAGGCTTCCACGCTTAACTCGTCATCTTGATGATCTGTTCGGCTTTGTAATAGGCGAATTGCGAACGCCCCGCTTGATCATTGCGGCAGGGAGCAAGCCCGCAATAGGCCTGAAACTCGTCGATGGACATGCGGATACGTAGCAGAATAACCCCCACTCGCTCCGCTTGACGCTCATGCTCCAAGGCCGCGACCTTCCATTCCTCAAAAGAGTCAAAGAACTCCTGCGGATCCTCGGCAGCAGCGCGAAACGATTCGTAGACCACTTCGCTGGGATACCAAGGAACCGCTGCCACGTCGAGTGAATCCATCGTCATTTAGATTTCTTCTTAGTAGCCTTGGTCGCCTTCCTGGTGGTTGCTTTCTTGGTCGCGGTCTTCTTGGTCGCGGTCTTCTTGGTCGCGGTCTTCTTGGTCGCGGTCTTGTTAGTTGCAACCGTCTTGGTCACCTTTTTCTTCGCAGTGGGAGTCTTCTTGGTGACTAAAGTTTTGCTGCGGGTCGCTTTCGACTCTTTCTTCTTCGGTCCAACCACTTGTTCATAAAGACGAATGTATCGATCGACTGAGATACGTTGGACCGTGCGGCCGAGCAGTTCTAGGGGGATGTCTTCGAGTTTTTTGAATCGTATACAACTCTTTCCCATATCCAGTTTCTTGCCCGTTTTGGCGTATTCCTTTTCAAACCATTTCAGTTCGTCGGGAAACATGTAGAGGTGCATGAAGTAGATCGTGAGGTGATTCTTTTGAGACGCGATACCCCCGAAAGGGAGTGGTTGCCTGGGATCGCAGTGATAACCGGCCGGATAGAGTTGGTGTGGGACATAATAGCCGACCATCCCGTATTGCATTCCTTCCTCGAACCCAGGATCTAGATGTTCTCGCACCGCTCGCCGCATCGCTTCGATTCCCGCGCGGCGATCATCCGGTAGGCTGTCGAGATACTCCGCCACGGTGGAAGCTTTGCTCTGCATTGCAAACCTATTCTTCTTCTAAATGGAAGCGATGAAGGAAACGATGAAAGATCGGTGCGATCAACAGGGCCATCATCGACAAGAAGGCAACACCGCTGTAGAGAGCGTATACCGTAGCAAATAGTTTGCCTGCCGTGGTATGCATCCGATCCACGGGCCCCATACCCGTGAGGATCATGGCGGCATTGAGCAGGCCATCATCCCACGTCAAATCGCCAAAGTAGCAGTAGCCCATGGCACCTAGTCCCAGGGAAAATGCCACGATGAGAAGGACCGCGATCACGCTCCGAACGAGCCTAGCCACATATCCGGAGACGGACAGCAGTTCGTCCGAAGAACGCTCGTATTTCATCGCTAGGCAACCTGTGCAAAACGATGGATTCTAGACGATTTCGAAGCCTTTTCGTTGCTCGCGCTGCAAGTGTCCGTTTGCTTCCTTGTCATCGTCAAAGCGTTCTGCTGCCGGATCCCATCGGAGCTTCCGGCCCAACCGAATGGAGATATTTGCGAGATGGCAGGATGAGACGCTGCGATGCTGGCCCTCCACGTCGGAAATCGGTCGCTGCCGTGATTCCACACAATCGAAGAAATTCCCCATGTGGTTGATGATGGCATCGAGTTTTCCAGCGCGAAGCGGGCGATCCAGGTTGTCGGTCGAGTAAACATTCCAATCTTCTCGGGGCAAAGGCTGGTCAGCCAATCGCTCTACCGGGGCCCCGGTGATCTTACCGCGATTGACGAAGATTCGGCCACGATCTCCGGTGAAGAGGATACCATTTTCCCCTTCGTCGCGCACCGTCATGCGAACCCCATTTTCAAAGAGGTAGTCAACCGAGAAATCGATGGGGACGTTGTAGCTGTCAAGTTGATTGGCAAACCGCCCCTTCCCGTCGATCTCAACCGGATTGGAACCGATCGCCCACTGCGCAATATCGACATGGTGAGCCCCCCAATCGGTCATCTGTCCGCCCGAGTATTCGTACCACCATCGGAATGTGTAATGGCATCGTTCCTCCACGTAAGGAACGTCCGGAGCCTGGCCTTGCCAAAGATTCCAATTGAGATGGGAGGGGATCTGGCGAGGCATGAAGGGTCCGCCGACTCCGTTCTTTCCAAGAACAACGTCGACCTGTTTCAAGTTACCGAGCCGACCAGCCCGGACCATCTCGACCGCCAGTCGAAAGCGTTCGTCACTTCGTTGCCACGAACCTACCTGAACAACTCGCCCCGTCTCGCGTACGGCTTTTACCAGTTGCTTTCCTTCGTCAATGGTCAGGGTGAGCGGCTTCTCGCAGTAAACATCTTTACCGGCCCTGCACGCATCGATCACCATTTTCGTATGCCAGTGATCGGGGGTACCAATCAAGACTACGTCGACGTCTTTTCGGGCGAGGAGTTGCTGGTAATCTTCGAAACTGGCAGGGGTGCTGCCAAAGGCTGCCTTGGCTTGATCGCGCACATGGCGATCGACATCGCAAACCGCGACGATGTCACCATACATCTGCGCCTTGTGCGCGATGACGCTTCCTTGGTATCGAAGACCGATCGCACCGACTCCCACCCGCTCATTGAGGTAACGTGGCTTGGGATGCGGAAGCGCCAGAGAGCGAGGCGTTGCGGAAGCGATGGCTGCAGCACTAAGTGTGGCCCCGAGGACCGAACGTCGAGAAAGAGAGGTCATGGTGAGCACAGGAGGGAGGCTGAGAGAACCGTCGAGGATGACGGTCCCCAGTATACCTAGGCCGATTGGATACCTGAACCGACCGGTTACTTAAATCGCCCGGTTACCTCAATCGACCGAGCGACAGACGGACCTGACTAGCGGCGGCGTTCGCGGTCGCTGAGGGAGCGTCGCATCCGGTTGAGTCGAGGTTTCTTCGTAGCTCCATGGGCGACCAGACCAAAACTTTCCGGTGCAGATCCAATTTCTACTTCGTCCCGAATGACGGTCGGAGTGATCACCTCGCGGGACATGGTTGCATGGTTTTCCGATAGAGGGTCGAGCACCAGCAGTCGATTGATCTTATGCTCGATCTCCGTCAGCATCTGACCTTGTCCTTTGGCCACGAACGAGAATGCAATTCCCTCTCGCCCCATCCGTCCGGTACGGCCGACTCGGTGGACGTAGTCGCTGCAGTCATCCGGCAGATCCCAGTTGATGATATGGGAGATTGTCGAAACATCGATTCCTCGTCCGACGACATCGGTCGCGACCAAGATCTGGATCGAGCCCTCCCGCAACTGCTTGAATACCGCGTCGCGTTGCGATTGATTCATATTCCCGTGAATGGTCGCCAGGCGGAGATGTTTCAAGTCTGGGTATCGGTGCAACTGGCGTTCAAGCTGGTTATGCAGTTTCGCAGTCCCGAGTTTGGTTCGACAGAAGATGATGGTTTGGGGTGGACGCTCTCGTTCGAGTAGAGCCAGCAGCGTCTCCAGCTTCTTCTCCGGTGCAACCGTAAGATAACGTTGCTCGATCGTCTCGACGGAGATGTCCTTATTTGAGCAGTCGATATGGACCGGCTCAAAGAGATAGCGGTTGGCCAGCTCTTTCACCTCTGCGGCCAACGTCGCGCTGAGGAGAAGGGTCTGACGGTTTTCGGGACACCTGCGAAGGATCCGTTCAATGTCGGGTCGGAAGCCGATATCGAGCATGCGATCCGCTTCGTCGAGCACCACACACCAAAGGCGCCGCAAATCGAGCGATCCTCGCTGGATGTGGTCAATCACACGCCCCGGTGTTCCGACGACGACTTGCACCCCTTCTCGAAGCTTGCGGGTTTGGCGGTCCAAATGCTTGCCACCGGCGACCTCGAGGATCTCTGTCGGGCAGCCATCGGCCAGCTTGACAAATTCCCCATGGACTTGGGCAGCCAATTCTCGAGTGGGGACCAAAACCAAGGCTTGGGGGGAAGGGCAGACTCGCAGTGGGTCGAGCTGCTCCAAGATCGGGATCGCGAAGGAAGCTGTTTTACCGGTTCCTGTTCGCGCCTGGCCGATGAGATCGTACCCCTCCAAGGCCCAAGGAATGACACGCGATTGGATGGGTGACGGGCGTTCGTATCCGAGTTTGGCAAGGGCCCTCATCATGATCGGAGATAGTCCGAGCTCTTCAAACGTCTCAGCGATTTTTGATTCCATGCCTCTCAATCCCGGTTGGTGTCGTCCAAAAAAACATTTTACGTTAGAGTTGTGACTAAGATATGCCGCTTTGCTCAGAATCTCATTTTTGTCCGAATCTAATGGAAATTGACCCCTTCGAATCGTCCGATGAAGCTCATCTCTGGAGCTTGAGAGTCTTTCAAAAGCTGGAGACGGCCACGCGTGTCGAAGGGACGGGTCGATCAGAATTTCCCGATCCCGATTCTCCCTTTTGGTCCTTCGCAGTCGCCAGGGAACTTACGGAGAACTGGGAGCACTATTCTCCGGATCTGAGACCAACTCCTCAAGGACCCCAAGCGAATCAATCGGTCGATCTGACGGATCCGGACGACGCATCCGATGCCTCCCTCCTCCATCAACCGAACTTCGGAGCCTTGGAGAAACTGCTTCACAAGCTCGCTCAATGGCTTCGGCAATCCGTCGCCGCTCCCTTGGACAGCGAAGAGGCAGTCCTCCGCCGCCTCGTCGCCGTGCAGTGCGCCGCGGAGCTATATCTGAAGATTCGACACGGTCGGTTCACCCGGGTTGAGGGGGCGCTGCTGCAAGTTCCCTTTGCGTCGGGCCATTCCACCGCCATTCGTATGGGGATCGATCTGCTGCTCCAGCAGCCCCCGGATGCCTGGACATCTGCTTCTCTCGCACTTAGCCCCCTTTTGCAGATCGACGATTGGGATACCTCGATCGTTTTCCCACGCGTCTTCGATACCGCCAATCCATCGATCTTGAGCTCGGCACTCGACATCGCCAACCACCTTTTCACCCAAAGAAAAGTCGATTCCCACCCCGCCAAGGAACGCTACCCTCTGTTCGTAAAGCTGCTCGGGGAAATGGTTCAGCGTTTAGGTGTTCTGGAAGAGAACCCGTCCAAGTTCGGGGACTCCGCGGAATCGATTCAACGAATCTTGTTCGATTCTGTTTCCCTCTGCGTTTCCCTTTGTCACACCATGTCGGCAATCGGAGACGCGTCGTGCATCGGCAAACTCAACCAAGCGCTCGAGCTCAAACATCGACGTATCCGCACGGAAGCCGCGTTTGCCTTAGGCAAACTGGGGGAGCAACACGGCATCGATGCTCTGGTGGAAATGGCCATCGACCCCGCGGTTCGGACCCGAGTCCTGGCGTATTCCGAAGAACTCGGGTGCATCGAGAAGATCGACGAACAGTATCGCTCGATCTTGGCCCTCGCGGAATCGCAGTTGGCGCAGTGGCTTGCTCAAGTGGAGAACATGGGACTCCCACCCACCCGACTCGAACTGCTAGAACAACGAACGCTCCCGTGGCCAGGGTTTGAGTCTCCGCAAGAATGCTTCTTGTTCCGTTTTGGCTACGGCATGCGCGACAGCGAGTTCAGCAACGTCGGATTCGCGGGCCCGACCTCCAAAGCTTTTTCGCAGGATCTCGCAAACGTCTCGATGGATGATGCCTTCGCGATCTTCGCCGGTTGGGATATCGAGCATCCGGAAGCCTACGAAACGCCTGCCGACAGGCTCTCGACGTCCGATGAAGCGACGATGATGGAATGGGGACAAATGCTGCAGCCAGACAAGTTCGAGGTCGTAGAGCCCGCGTTCCTCGCTCACTTCTTTGGCAACCGAGTGCTGGTTGGGATGGGCGAGAAGGGGGGACGCAAGCAACCCTTTGCGTTCGACGGAAAGGAGCTGGTCACGCTTCCTTCCCTTGCTCCCTCCCCCGACGCGCTCACGCTGACCTACTACCTTTGGCGAGGTCGCGAGTTCTTTCATACCTTTGCCTAAGGTGCCTAAGGGCCCTTCAGCTTCAGGCCTATTTGATCTGCTGAATCGCTTTGCCGTCCTCGACTTGCCAGACCCAAAGCATTCCGTCTTGACCACCAGCGGCGACCATCGCGGTTTTGGTGTTCGCCACGTCCGGCGTGATCGCCGTCAAACTGTACAGTGCATCGGCAGGGCCTCCGATCGCTCGAATCAGCTTTCCGTCGGCTGCGTTGTGCAACCGAACTTGTTGGTCCGCCGACGAGGAAAGGATCTGGGTGCTGCGTCCTACAAAAGAAAGCGCTGTGACTTCTTTGCCGAATCCTGCAATGGTTCGCTGGGCTTGGCCAAGCTCCACATCCCAAATCTTGACGGTGTTGTCCGCGCTGGAGCTTGCGAGCAAGAAACCGTCGTCTTGCCAAGCCAGACCGAGAACATGGTGGGTGTGTCCCTCGAGCGTCCTCGGAGCGCTTTCTGCGTTGACGGCATGAAGCCGAACAAGTTTATCGGCCCCTCCGGTCGCGACCTTCTGACCGTCCGGCGAGAACTTGGCAACAAAGATGGTGTCGCTGTGCACCTGGCCCCAGTCTTTCCGAATGGTGCTTGTCTCGACGTCCAAAAGCTTGAGGTCCCCAAATCGGCTCGGCGGCCCGCTACCCACCACGAGTAGTTTCCCATCGTGACTGAAATCCAAAGCGGTGACTCGGTCGCTGAAGGGAGACTCCTCCGCAGTGCCAATCGTTTTTTCTAACGACCATCGATTCGCCAATCCCCAGTGGATCGAGCGACCATCCTCGTGGACGGCCAAGGCTTGTCCATCCACCGTCAGCGCGAGGGCCGCGGGTGGGACAAGATTCCCCGCCATCGTCGATTGATTCGTCCCGCGATCGACTCGAAACGCGTGGAGCGATCCATTCGTGCGAACGGTCACGCATGTTTTCCCGTCGGGTGTGATGGCGGCTTGGCTGACGGGAATCGGTGGTTTGCTCCCCTTCACATCTTGTGCGGACTTCTCCAGCGTTGCGAGCTCGGCTTTGTCCGTTTCCAGTTGCTTTTGAAAACTGGCGAGAGTGGCTGCGGCCTTTGCTGCGGATTGATCGGCTGCAGCAAGGGTCTTGTCCAAGTTCTCGAGTTTGGCGTTCTCTTCCTTCTTTGCAGCCTCCGCCTTGGCTAGGTTGGCTTTGCGAGCCTCCAAGTCCTTTTGCGATTGCTCCAGTTTCTTCTTGGCCTCCTCCAGTGCGGCTGTCGTTGCTTGGACAGCAGCCTCTCCCTCGGTGACTTGTTTGGTTTGCGCGTCGAACTCGGCGGCCTTCTTAGTAAGTGCCTCTTGGATTTCGGACTTGGTCTTTTGGAGCTTGGCAACGTTATCCGCTTCCGCTTTTTGACTCTTCTCCAGCTCGGGGACTTGCGATGCCGCTCGATCTACCTTGGCTTTGAAGCGGGTAAAACGGGTCTCGGATTCTTCAATCGCTCGCTGCGACTCCAAATCCAATCGGTTCTCCCAAAGGGCTTTACCATCCGCTGCATTCCAACCTTTCGCGACTCCATCGGTACCGACAGTAACCAAAGTATTCCCATCGCTAGAAAGCATAGCGTGAGAAATAGCCGAACCGTGAGGAATGGTCCTTTCGAGTTTTGCCTGGGAAACAGAATAGAGGTGGGCGGAGCCGTCTTGGGTGGCTGCCAACACTCGATCCGGAGCCGCGAAGTCGATTGAAACCAACTGCGCGATCTCTTTTCCAAGCTCCGTCTTGATCCAGCCCCGTTCGCTTTCGCTAGCACCATTCCACTGCCAGGACTGAAACTGGCCGTCGGTGGTGTGTAGCAAAAACCCGTTCCCAATGGTCGCGACGATCTGCGATGCCGAAACATCCGTTTTCTGCAGATGTTCCGGCGCAACGGACTTGGTCTTTTGCGCGACAACATCCGCGATCGGTAGCAGAGCGACATGAGAGTCCTCCAGCAATACGACCACCTTCTTGCCATCGGATGTCCAATCGATCGAACGGATCGAGGCTGGAGCGTCCCAGCGTGCTACTGTCTGAAGGGACTCGGTATCGACGATCTCCAAGCTCGGAGCGCGCGTGGCTTTCGCAATCCATTTATCCACCGGAGAAGCCGCCAGCGTCACGCTTCCTCGAAGATTGGCAGCCATGGCATCGGCGATCGCTTGGTCCGCCCTACGCCAGATTTTCACGTCGCGAAAACCACCTGTTGCAATGCGGTTCCCGGTCCGATCGATAGCCACTGACTGGACCAAATCTAGGTGCGTGGAATTGTTCGGGGTCGAGGGCGCCGCGCCATGAGGAGCTGGGGCGACTAAGCTCGGGTCGACCAAGACAAACGGTTCGGACGAACCGAGAGCAGCCCAATGGTATACCACCGCTTGATTCCCCCGACCAAGGACGGTGAACTGACCATCCGCGGTCGCATCGATCGCATAAATAGGGCGGACCGAATCGGGAATCTTTTGCCACTCCATCTTGGTCGCGTTCTTCTTAGAACCAGCCGCTGCACCACCGTCAATCCAAGCAGACAGGAGGGCGATTTCTTCCGGCGTAAAGGCTTTCGCTCCGACTTTATTATCGGCGGGGGGCATGACCTCCTCTTCCCCTTTGACGCGTCGGACCAGGCTGCTTTCGGCCGATTTCCCGGTTTGCAATGCCGCGCCGCTATCGCCCCCTTTGAGAAGAACGTCGAGGTTCTCCAGGTTGAGCCCCCCCTCAGCCTTTTGAAGATTGTGGCAGGCGACGCAGTTTTTCTGCAGCAATGGCTGAATATCGTTGACGAAATCAGGTGGCTCGACTGCTTGAGACTCGTTCGCGAATACCAAGATTCCGGCGACGAACAACGAGGCAAGACAGAATTGAACTCGGAAAGCCATGGTCTTCCTTTAGACGGGTGGAACCCCGTATGAGGGAGGGAGGGGTGCGGTGGGACTCTCCATGGTAATTGAACTTGGGCCATCGGGAAAGAATCAAGCTGCGTTTGCTTGCCTATGTTGCCGGATGCATTGAACTACAATTGACAGGCGGTGCACGACTTCCTTTTTCCATCCGAGATCGACTGAACGATATGGGGTTTGGCAGAACAGCGAGAGAATCCGTCCACCATTTCGTCTATCTGCGACGAACCAACCCCTCTTGGCAGCTTTTAACGTCCAAGCGGGCTCCGCTTGTTCTGAGTAGCCTGAAGACGCTGATAGAGGCGTATCCCAACGGAATCGCATTGGATGAGGCGGTGGAACATCTGGCCGGCCTCTTTGCAGAGTTCATCAATGACAGCGAGTTCGATTTGAGCGAGGAACCTCCGGCGATGGCCCGCAAGGAGTTGCGGTCTTGGCTCAAGAATGGCTTGATCGTCGAACGAGATGGACTGGTGATGGCCACAAACGCCTTCCAGCGCGCTATCGCGTTCCTGGAATCGCTCGAAAGCGAAACGATGACATCGACCGCATCGCGTTTGGCGACCGTGCAACGCGCAATCGAATTGCTCGATGCCCAATTGAGCCGGAACCAATTCGAACGGGAGAAGTCGCTGCAAACTCGAATCGACGCGTTGCAAAAGGAACTCAAGGCCGTGCAAGCAGGGGAGTTCGAAGTCCTAGACGGCCCCAAAGCGATCGAAGGAATCCGCGAAGTCTATCAACTCGCCGTCAGTCTGCAGTCTGACTTTCGACGAGTGGAGGACTCCTATCGCAAAGCCGATCGCGAACTACGAGAACGAGTCATCAGCGAAAAACAGAATCGCGGTGAAATCGTCGATGAATTGCTCAACGGGTACGACGCTCTGGTCAACACCGCCGAAGGGCAAGTCTTCGAAACATTCCATGCTCAACTGGTCAAGACGGCAGAACTGGAAGAGATGAAAGCGCGATTGCGTTCCATCCTCGATAATAGCAACACCGACGAAGCGCTCCATCGAAAACAACGAGCCGATCTCCAACAACTGGTCTCTCGACTCGTCCAAGAATCGGAACGTGTCATCCAGGCTCGCGCGCGCAGCGAACGAGACGTACGAACGTTTCTAAAATCGGGTCTCGTCGATGAACAAATCCGAGTCGGTTCTCTCCTGCAGGAGATCTTGCAGGCGGCGTTGAAGGTCGATTGGCACTCCGCCAAAGTTCGCAAAACGGATAGTCCATTACCACCCATTGCACCGGTGCTTTCCAATCTGCCGATCGTGGAACGGCTTCTCGCAAAGCAAGCGGAGCAAACCGAAGGCGAGGACCTGGAACTCACCTTCCGCGAAGCGAATCCAGACGAGATGGATGATGAATTCTGGCAAGCCTATCATGCATTGAATCGAGCGCAGTTGTTCGAGAATACGCTAAACCATTTGCTGCAGGCAGGTACCCCTCTCTCGATCGGAGCGCTTGCCAAGGCCCTTCCACCTACCCACGATTTGGAAACCTTGGCCTATTGGCTTGCCATGGCGAGACAAGCCGGCGTGGAGGTCCCAGAGGAAACCGAAGCCATCGATCTGCAGGATGATTCGGTGGGAATCATACGATTCACAGTCCCAGACATGAAGCTGTCGTCCGATCATGTCCAAGACCTAGGAGCATCAAGCCTAGAATGAGCAATATCTTTGACCGTATCGCATCCGGGAACGATCGCCGAGAAAGTTTACAGGCCCCACCCCCGGAGAACGACTCTGGCGCCGTGCTTCGAGAAACCGACGAACATCTTGGGTCGGAGCGACCGGAAGCGAACAGACCGAACAGTGCGGGGGTAGCTCAGGAAAGTAAAACACCCGCGGAGATCAAGACCGCCGTCCAAGAACTGCTCAAGAGTGGATTCATCGAAGAGGAGGGGCGATCGGATTTGTTTCAATGCATTCGCATCCATGAATCTGCAATTCAAAAGGCCTTGGAGCCTTTGGATTTGGAAGTCAAATTGGATACGCATCGCGGCGTTGCTTTTCTTCGGATCACGCAACAGGTCGACGGTGAAGTCAGCATGGACGAAGGTTGGTCGCACCCCTTGGTACGCCGACAACGACTCACCCTCGAGCAATCCTTGATCATCGCCATCTTGCGACAATCTTTCGTGATGCATGAACAGGAGTCAGGCGTCGGGCATTCGCCGGCCAAGATGGCGATCGATGAATTGCTACCGCAGTTCTTGGTCTACTTTGGAGACACCGGTAGCGATTCGAAAAACGAGAGCAGACTGGTGCAATTGTTGGATCAGCTCAAGGGTTACGGACTGGTTTCGGAGGTCGACAAAAAACAAGAGGTGACGATTCGTCCCTTGATTGCACACTTAGCGAATCCTGAGTCGTTGCAAAGTTTATTGCAGATCATGAAAGATCAAGGAACGCGATCGGACGATGCAGAGAGGGAAGAACGATGAGCCTCGATCGTGAAAGCGAGTCGGACACGACCATGGACACTTTCAGCTTCGCATCGCCGGAACGAGAGAACGCCATGGACGGTGCTCAGTCGAGTGAACCATCTTATTTGTTAACACGGCTGGAGGTGTTCAATTGGGGACCATTTCGCGGAATGCACCGAGCGGATTTCGATCCCATCGGCACGGCGATTATCGGTCCGACGGGGAGCGGGAAGACGACGTTGGTCGATGCCTTGATGACACTACTCGTTGCTCAACCTCGCTACAATCTCGCATCGACCGGAGGGCATGAAAGCGATCGGACCTTGGTCTCGTATGTCCGAGGAGTCTTGGGAGGTGATGGTTCCGATGGCCGGGAGGAAGTCGCTCGTCCCGGCAAAACCATCACCGGGATCTGCGCGACCTACCAAGGCGGGACGCAAACCGTCCGCTTGGGTGGATTGCTTTGGACAGAAGGGACGGGGAACTCCGCCGAGGATTTGAAGAAGCGATGGATCTTTTCACTCGCCGACGACCAGTCGCTCGAAGGCTGGATCCGCATGCTCCATGATGACGGCGTCCGCGATTTGCTCAAGATGGGGCGTGAAACAGCCAATATTCGGTTCTTCGATAGCAAGCGCGCGTACTTAACGCATATCCGTAAATTCTTTGATGTCGGCGAAAACGCCTTCACGCTGCTCAATCGCGCCGCAGGTTTGAAACAACTCAATAGCATCGACGAGATCTTTCGCGAGTTGGTTCTCGACGATCGATCGGCGTTTGATCGAGCGATCGAGGTAGCCGCGGAGTTTGATAACTTGGCAGCCATCCATGCGGAGCTGGAAACGGCCAAGAAGCAAGTTGACTCGCTGATCCCCGTCGCCGAAGACTTTGACCGCCTCCAAAAAGCTCGCCACCGTGTCGAGAGGCAGCAAGCCATTAAACGCATACTACCGATCTGGTTCGCCTCACAAGCGAAAGAAAGGTGGAACGCCGAGGTCGAACGCATGCGACAAGAACTCGGGGAGATGCAGATACAAATCGCGTCCAAGGAGCTTTATGCCGAGGAATTGAAGGAACGAGTCGAAGCCCTTCGCGAACGCTATCTCGAGCTCGGTGGAAATGTTATCTCCGAACTAGAAAATACGATTACCCTTCGTAAAGAAAGCGTCGAGATCAAAAGAAAGTACGCAGGACAATACCAACGGATGATGCAACAGCTCTCCCTCCCGGTTGATATTGCGGAGAGCGAATTTGCCAAGAATCGCGTGTTGCTACAACAGCGTCGCATCGACGAGCAACAGTCGAGGACCGAGCAACAAGAACGGACGTTGATTGCACTCTCTCAGGCCCGCGAACAAGAAGAAAAGAGTCGCGAATTGGAACAGCTCGTACAAAAGGTTCAAGCACGACCGGGATCGAACATCCCTCCACCGTTTCAAGACTTCCGCGCCGATCTTGCGACGCAACTTGGTCTCCGCGAGTCCGACCTTCCCTACCTGGCCGAACTCGTCGAGGTGAAGGCGAGCGAATCGAATTGGCGCGGAGCGATCGAGCGTGCCATCGGATCGGATCGGCTTCGTATCTTGGTTCCGACGGAAGAGATGCAGACCGCCTTGCGATGGGTGAACCAACGTGACAACCGATTGCACGTTCGCTTGCAAGAAGCGGGAGCGAGCGGAGGGAAAGAGCAAGGGTATCGCGACGGCTATGTTGCGAAATTGCAATTCAAGGACCACCCGCTCGCCGGTGCCGCCAAGCAACTCTTGGTAAACCGCGATTTGCACTGCGTCGATTCCCCCGACGCGCTGCGACGAACCGAACATGCCATGACCATTCAAGGTCTTCAATCGGGCCGAAAAGGGAAGTTCGAGAAACAAGATCAAAGAAGGCTGGACCAAGACTGGATGACGGGTTTTGACAACCGCGATCAATTAGAGTTCCTTCATCGTGAATGGATGACCGCACGTCAGGAAGCGGAAAGACGAAAGCAAGCGGCTACGCAAAACAGCCAAAGCCTCGTCAAGCTCGACGAACAATTGCAGATGCTCGATTCGTTGCTGGACTTGGATTTTTCAAGTATCGATCTTCCCAGGGCAGAGTCGGAACTTGCCAAGGCTCAGGAGCGATTGGCGGCCTTGCTCGACCCCAATTCCGACGCGAGCCAATCGAAGTGGGCATTCGAAAAAGAGAATTGGTCCCTGGAGGAACTTCGAAAAGAGCTCATGGACCGACAAACGAAGATCGGAGTTCTCGGAGCCAATTGCTCCCAAGCGGAGTTGGAACGCGACAAAGCCGCAGAACGGGTTGGCAATGGACTTCTTCCGGATGAACTGCAGTTGGCAGAGACGCAACTCAACATTGCGGAGGGGATCCAACCGCAACGACTCGACCAAGAAGAGCGGCGTCTGACGAAATCAGTCGACGAAAAACTGCTGGAACTGACCAGCCGCGTCGTCGATATCGAACAGCAGTTGATTCGGAAGATGGAAGTGGCGAAGCGTGTCGACACCGGCGCTCTCGCAGATTTCGGGTCTGCGATCGAGGATGTACCGCACTACCTCGATCGACTGAAACAACTGCAGACCGAAGGACTGCCCGAGAAACGCGGCCGCTTCCTGGAATATCTGAATCGCTCGTCCGACCAAGGGGTAACGCAATTGATTGCCAGCATCGATGAGGAGGTCGACGCGATCGAACAACGCATCAAGGAATTGAACCAGACGCTAGTGAAAGTCGATTTCCGATCGGGACGCTATCTTCAATTGCAACCACAGCGTATCCGCGACGAACGGTTGCGAAGTCTCGATTTCGCAGTGCGTAAAGTACGCAGCGCCGCATTGAAAGAGGATGGTGGTGAAAGCCATTACAAAGCGTTGCAGGAAATGGTGACCATCCTCCGCGACGCCGGAGAGAATCGTAGGCTGCAAGGCTCCAGGGCATTGCTCGATGCAAGATTTCGCCTTCAGTTTTTTGTCGTTGAGGTCGATCGACAATCGGGAGATCGTTCCCCTCCTCGAACGGGATCGCAAAGCGGAAGCGGTGGCGAAAAAGAGTTGATGGCTAGCCATATCCTGACGGCATCCCTCAGCTATGCACTGTGCCCAGCCGCCGCGACGAAACCCCTTTATGCAACGGTTGTCCTCGACGAGGCCTTCTCGAAGAGCTCTCCCTCTGCCGCCAGTCGTATCATCGAAGCCCTTCGAATCTTCAGCCTCCACCCCATTTTCGTCACGCCGAACAAAGAGATTGGACTGCTAAAACAACACACTCGAAAAGTGATCTGCGTTCAGCGCCCTAAGAAAGAAGCGAGCCTCGCATCGATCACGTGGGAGCGGCTAGAGAGCATCGCGCGACCCAAATGAAGTCCCCAGAAGCATGTCGCCGCATCTTAGCCAAACAATGGGAATCACCGACGTATCGAGAGACCCGATTGCTCGGTGGGCACGACGTTTGGCCGATTTCTATTCCCATCGGACGACCTCCCTCGCGATGGATGTGGCAGGAACTTGATCGCGTCAAACGTCACATCGATGCTTGGCGAAACGTTCGAGTTGGTGAAGTTCTTTGGAAGAAGGTTCGCTACCGGGCCGCCGCCTCGGACGTGGAGGTCCCGTTTTCTTGGCGATTGCATCGGCCAAGCGAATGGATCGATGCGATTCATGATCGGCGCGTTCGTGACGAGTTTGACGCGATGGCGAAGTGGGTCGAACACTCCGATCCGCTCTTCCATCGGTTGCTGATTCGAAGGCGTTCACTGTGGACAGGCAAACCAGAGGAGGAGGTCATCCAAGCCTTGCGAGTTGCTGAAGAGTTAACACCGGGATGCGCCGAAGCCCAACCGCTCCGGTCGCTTGGGTTGGTGGGTACGGACACCAAGTTCTTTGAGCGACACTCCAGCTTGATCGCTGCCCTTCTCGATGAGCGGTTCGAAGGGGAGGTAAGTCGGATCGGCTTGGAAGACTTTCTCGGTGCCTACCGGGAAAGCGAACATTGGCTATTGGTTTACGACATGGACGGGGGCTTGCTACCCTACCGGCGACTGCGAATTCGGAGCGTGGATTTGAGCTCGACTCCCCTACCGGGTGATCGTGTTCTTTTGATTGAAAACGAATCCTGCTTGCATCAATTGCCCGCGTGTCCTGGAACGATCGCGGTATTAGGGACAGGATTCGATTTAGGTTGGACCGACGCACTATGGCTTCGCGAACGGAGTGTTGGATACTGGGGCGATCTCGACACCTGGGGGCTTGCCTTCCTTGCGAAGGCCCGACGATCGCTTCCTCATTTGCAGCCTTTGCTGATGACTTCGGAGGTGTTCGGCCATTTTCAATGGAAGGCTGTCCGCGAACCCGTTCATGCGGGAATTGAGCCCCCTGTCGGGTTAACCGAACTAGAACAAGATCTCTATCGATGGCTGCTTTCGACGGACCGAGGCCGATTGGAGCAAGAGTTCCTCTCGCGAGAAGTCGTTCACGCCGCCATTCGCCAGTGGCAAGAGCCGGTAATCGTCCAACACAATCATTCGCAACATTCAATTCCAAAGTCAGATACCGAACCCGTTTGAGCAGTACAAAAGTCTCTCGCCACGGCGCAAAGGCGCCAAGATTCGTCGTCCTAACTTTGCGTCGTGGCGCCGTGGCGAGAATCGGCTTTACATTGAGGAGCTATTGCAACCTCCGCAGCCAGCAGCTCCGTTGGATCACTTTCTTCACGCACGTCGTCCTACTCCTACTCAGCATCGCGGTACTCGTATTTGATTCCCCTCTTTCCGATCATTCGCAACATTCAATTCCAAAGTCAGATACCGAACCCGTTTGAGCAGTACAAAAGTCTCTCGCCACGGCGCAAAGGCGCCAAGATTCGTCGTCCTAACTTTGCGTCGTGGCGCCGTGGCGAGAATCGGCTTTACATTGAGGAGCTATTGCAACCTCCGCAGCCAGCAGCTCCGTGGGATCACTTTATTCACGCACGTCGTCCTACTCCTACTCAGCATCGCGGTACTCGTATTTGATTCCCCTCTTTCCGATCATTCGCAACATTCAATTCCAAAGCCAAATATCGAACCCGTTTGAGCAATACAAAGGTCTCTCGCCTCGGCGCAAAGGCGGCAAGATTCTTCGTCCTAACTTTGCGTCGTGGCGCCTTGGCGAGAATCGGCTTTCCCCTCCGAATCAACATCGGTTTGTTCGCCGCTGTTTTTGCAGTGGGGAAAATTCTGCGATCGATTCCAACATGAACAGCCCATCTCCAATATCGGTTCGTTTTGTCGAACAAGGAGACTTCTCTCCATGACGAGAAGTGGTGACGACAACTCCTCGCGCCTTTGCGGGAGTTGGATTTTCCATTGCGGAATGATACAGATCACGTGGTCAGTGCGAACGACTTACCACTTCCTCAAACTCCATTCTGAGACTCAAAGTATCCCCTGATTCCACATTGCTTGCTGCATGGATTGAACCAATGCGGTGGTATGCGGAATGCCGAAAAGCCGTTACCGGAATGGGTGTCACTGCCATCAACACGATACCAAAGAAAATCGATCCTCCGAGATCGCTTGGGTCGTAGGCTGAGAATGATGCCCAAGCGAGAAATGCAGCAAGGCAACCTCCCCAACCCATTGTTAGATTGCGAAAAATCGGTGTGAAGTCACGGAACCCCAGCCAAACGGTTGCGCAACCGAGAATCAGCATAGTGAATCCCGCGGCGATCAAATGAATTCCAGCTTGCAAACCGGACAGCATCGCGAGTGGAGATGTGGCAGCGAACAGACCTCCGATAAGGATCAACCTAAGTTTGGCGGGATTCCTCCGGTGTTGCCTAGGAAGAGTACTCCCGCACGAATTGGAGACTGCGTATGGATTCACGATTTCTTAACTCGGCGAACGATTCGCATCCGTGGGCTAGCGCGATACGCGTTGACTTCAAAGCCGCCCCGACCGCGGGCTCGGATGCATGCGATTCTCAAGGGCCAATCGCACCGCTTCGTTGTTTAGTCTACCCCGTCGAGTTTCTTCTTTCCACAATGGGGGCATCACTTCGCCGCCGCCACGACAAGCGTGATGAGTATGAGTGATAACCTATGGCAAACAACCGATTTGATCCGTGACACCGATCAAGTGACTCAATCCATGTAAAAGCGGCCCATCCAAACTTTCGTCAACCTAGCTTACGTCGGACGATACTTCGTGCTCGTTCTCAGCATCGCGGTGCTCGTGATCGTAATCGTCGATTGGATTAGAACGTAATCGATTGTGCTACACGTGACCTTTGATCGTGGGAATGACAATGACGCCCCTCCGGCCAACACGAAGCATTAAAAGCATCGGCGACGTACTCGATCGAAAGACGAAAAGCGTCGAGTAGATCATGGTCAAACAAACAATCGGTGATTTTTGATTCGATTAGAATTCGAATTCGAGTACGAATTCGAGTACGAGTACGAGTACGAGCACCGTTTCACTGAGCACGTGCAGTGCGTATGAATGACAATGGGGGCAGTCACCGATGTCGCCGGAAACCGCGCTTCCAAAAGTCCGAAAGGCACCCGCGGCGACGGTGGTGCATTGGCCGGTCAAGCATAATCTGTGACACCGATGTGCCGATCCAAGTTTAGCTTTTCGGACTCAGTCATACGATCGCGATGATAACGTATTGAAAATCCACCAGTAAGGCGACCATTTTCATTGACCATCCAGTCGGTCACTTCATCGAGCGCCACAACGTATCGATCGCCAATCGCGTAATTCGGCAGAGTGTCCGGTACTTCAAACAGTTCGGCACTGAAGTTGTCGCCTTCGGTCGCGGTGTTGTTGAGCCACATGAATGCGCTATTGTTGCCATCTACCAGTTTTGTCTTGATGAGCGCGTCAGGCCGTGCCGAACCATCCGATGGTAGCATTGTGCGAAATTGTCCGATCGATTCTTGGGCATCTCGAATCGTTTGTTGATAAGCAGGGTCATTCGACTGGACAAAGTCAAACCGTGGACCGGGATCCATGTCCGTTTTGCGGCCCATTTCCCGGCGAGCCATTTGCCAATCATGCCAACAGTTCTCCGGATCGATGTCAGAGTATCCGCGAGCCCCATCCATTTTGCGTGCGTCGCCAACGTCCATCATGATGCAGGTACCGCTGTCACGAATCGAGTGAACTTCGTCCTTTGAGAGCGGCGAGCCTTTCTTGTCTTCCGCGTGGCCAAGAAGGAGGATTAGTGCAGGCATGAAGACGGGTACGAGCTCGTCGCTTTCAGGTTCCACGTTCATTCTCCACACACCACAGCGGCATTGACTGGGCCGTCGCCAATCAACATTGACCTTAGAAACGACGCGATCGGCGGCTTCGCGTCCAACGCTTTTTTATACATCGATTACAGCATTGATCATTTGCTTCAGCGTAGCGTCAATTTCCTCACTGCTGAGGCACTCTGCTTCACGCAAAGCAGCGTAGAAGTTACCTATGAGATTCGGGGTGTGCTCATCCCAGCATGCACACACAAGGGTACATGCCGCGGCCCTCAAGACGTGATTGGTTTGCGCCAAGTCTCGATAAATGGAACTGGCTGCGTTCAACGCATCGCGTCGCAGCTGATCGTTGGGCGGTGGGCCCAGTGATCTTTCCAGTCTGCGCAATGCCTTCCCCAGTCGCTTGTCTTTTTGGTCGCATCGTAGACGATAGCAAAACGCAATGCCCAATCGTCGGAATTGGGAAAGTGTAAGACTATCGATCGATTCTCGAAGATTGGGAGTGGACATCTAACTTTAACATTGACGCGAAAGTGTGATGGATCGACTTCGCCGCTCCAGTGCATCGCATTGTCCGGCGATATTCTCGATTCGTAGCAATTGTATCGTGGCGACGCCTAAACGTCACGCTCCAAAAGCATCTGGCGCTCCCCGCATTCGTCAAAGTAGTAGGCGAGGCGATTGGGAATACATCCGATCAGCGTTCCCCAGCCTCCGAGTTTTGCCTGCTCAATGGCGTCGGAAAGTTCCATCTCTCGCCCATCGATGCTATCGTTCGCTGACAGTACGTAGCAAGTTTTCGGCGCGTTCCGAGCCGCCAACACGTCTTGAACATGCACGTTGGGAGATAAGGCGCTAGTAAATCTGGTATCGAAGTCACGGCAATGATTCAAGCGATCCAACATTCGGCCCCGCTTGTTCGCGGACTGCAAGCATTGAAGCCACCGCAGTCGCCGTGCCGGCTGAATAAACGAACGGATCAATGATTCTTCGTGGGGGTGCATTTGAGTCACGAACGAAAAGGATCACTCACGTGGAGCGAGGAAAGCATGGAATACCCAAGGCCGGTTGATCGAGACGTTGAGTGCATCCGCTGCGAGATTTGGGTCCCCGATTCGCAAGGTTAAGCATCCCTACGAGTCATTCCAAATGGACTGCACTACTCCTTGGCAGCCTCCAATGCTTGCTGACGCGGGAGCTCGAATTCATCGCCAGGATTCCATGTCTGCATCGTTTCTTGGTTGGCACATTGCCAGCCGACTTGCAGCAAGAGCCGGATATCTTGGACCGCGCCGGAGAGATCCCAATCGGGATTGTATTCATCCGAACGCTGGTGGTAGTCGCGATCGGTCCAAGCATCAAGTTGCTTCTTGCCCCAGCCTTCCGGTTTACCAATCACTTCATAACCAGAGTGAAGATACAAACCAGGAACGCCCACTTTGGCCAGCGAGAATTGATCCGAGCGGTAGTAATAGCCTTTGCTCGGCTCTCGATCCGGAATGACGGTTCGCGACTGCGACTGAGCTGCAGCGGTCACGAGGGCATCGAGCGAACTTTTCCCAAATCCGATAACCTGCACATCCCGAGTCGGACCCAAAAAGTTCAGTCCGTCGATGTTGATGACGGCGGTCAACTTTCCATTAGGGATCGGCGGATGCTCTGCAAAGTATTTGGAACCGAGCAGCCCCTGCTCTTCCGCACCGACGGCCGCGAACAAGATCGAACGTCGAGGTTGTGCACCGCTATGGACAATCGCATCGGCGATCGCCAGCAGTGCGGCCGTACCGGATGCGTTGTCGATCGCTCCGTTATAGATCGTGTCACCTTTTTCATCCCGGCTCGCGGCAATACCGATGTGATCGTGGTGCGCCATGAACACCAAATACTCGTCCTGCAGTTTCGGATCGGTGCCGGGAAGGACGGCTAGTACGTTTGCCGTCTCGCGTTCCCTCGCTTCGCATGCGAAGGATGTGGTTAGGGCGATACCGAGAGGTACAGGCTTGAAATCGCGACTCTCCGCTTTGGCCCGAAGCTGTTCCAAATCGAATCCTGCGGACGCGACCATTCGCTTCGTGGCCGCATCCGTCATCCAAGCTTTGAGATCCATACGGGGCGCTTGGCTATCGCGAAGCTCAAACTCCTCGCCGGTCCAAGACGTTTGGATCACGCTAAAGGGGTAACCCGCGGAAGGATCCGTATGGATGATGATCGCCCCCGCAGCACCTTGTCTTGCAGCGCTTTCGTATTTGTAATCCCAGCGACCGTAGTAGAGCCGGCGAGCTCCGGCGAAGAGATTCGGATCTTGCTCGGGGTCATTGTTCATCATTAACAAAATCTTGCCCCGAAGATCGACGTTTTTGTAGTCGTCCCAATCAAACTCGGGAGCTTGGATGCCATAGCCGACGAAGACCACTTCGGCATCCGCCACCCGATTGATTTTCTCCGGCTTCCCGGCGACGGCGATGAAATCGTCGAAGTATCGAAATGGTTCTCCGACCGCTTTCTGATTTTGGCTAAAACTCCACTCCTTTTCCGGCTGGGAAAGCTGACCGATCATCGGAAATGGTTGGCGGTAGGAGCCTAAGGATTTGATTGGTTTAAGTCCCAATGCTTTGAACTGTGTTTCCAGATAGAGCTGCGTCAGTTTGTCTCCCGTCGACGCAGGGCCTCGCCCCTCCAAGAGGTCATCGGCGAGAAACTGAATATGACCGTGCAGTTGATGCTCCTGGACGTTCGCAAGAATCGAGTCCAGAGGCTCCTCGCCCCACAGCGTGGAGGTGGTAAAGAGGGAGCAGTTCCAGCTCGCGATCCATACGGAGAGGCACACGATCCAGCGAGATCGATTGGGCAAGTTGGCATACATGCGTTGGTTTCCAAGTTTCGAGAACGGAGAATGCCCGGGATAGTATATCGATTTTTTCGAAGAAACTTGCGATATTCACGCCCCAACTCCTATCGCGGATGGAAGGAGGTGAGAATGCGGTTAAATTAGTGAATCGAATCGCCCTGGCGCGAACTTCCCTCCCGTTCGGACACGTTTTATGTATTTCAAAGATCTCACCTCGAGTCCTCTTTGGCCGCTGGCCGTCCTTCTTATCAGCGTCCTGTTCATCATCTTGGCCATTGCCAAGTTTCGGATGCATGCCTTTGTGGCTTTGATCTGCGCTTCCCTTCTCGCAGGCGTCGCCGCGAACAAGGAGACGTGGGATGTCGTTCAAAAGGACGGGCAGATTAAAAGCATGCCTGGATTGGTAGGCGTTGTCGAACTAACCGCGAAAGGCTTGGGCGATACAGCCCGGGACATCGCCATTTCGATCGCCTTTGCATCGATCATCGGGATGTGTTTGATGGAAAGTGGGGCGGCGGACAAGGTAGTGCGACGCTTCCTCGCTTTCTTCGGTTACAAGAATGCGGGCTGGGCTTTGTTATGGTCGACTTATTTGCTGAGCATTCCCATCTTCTTCGACACCATGTTCATGCTCATGGTTCCGCTGGCTCAAGCCTTGGCGAGGCGAACGGGGAAAGACTATATGCTCTTCGCAATGTGCACGGCATGCGGCGGTGTCATTACGCATTCGATGACCATTCCCCACCCCGGCCCCTTGGCGATGGTGGATGAGCTTCAAGTCGATACGGGCCTCAGTTTGGTGGCTGGGTTGTTAGGAGGATTGATTCCCGCTGTCGTCGGTTATTACTTCTGTGTTTGGGCCAATTCTCGCAGCACCACCATGCCCAGTGCAGGGGTCAGCGCGAACGAAATGGAAGTCGAGGAGTCAAAGCTTCCCTCGTTCTTGGCGTCGGTGATGCCAGTCATTCTCCCGATCGTACTCATCGGCTTTTCCTCCTTGATGCAGATCGTTGCCAACGGAGCATTCAAAGAAGGGGCAAAGATGGCTTGGTGCGAAGGCATAGTCAACGCGATGGGGCTCGAACTTTTCACCAACATCCGTGGCGCCGTCGATTTCATTGGGCACAAAAACATTGCGTTGTTGATCGGGGCGGGAATCTCCGTGTTGGTCTTACTCCGTCAAAAGGGGATATCACTGCACGGGCTAGAGCGTTTGATCGGACAGCCTCTGGAAACGGCAGGAATGATCATTCTCATCACGAGCGCAGGGGGAGCATTTGGCTTTATGCTCCGGACTGTGGGAGTCGGGACTGCGGTGGAGCAACTGGCGAGCGGGCGCGAAGTCAATTTGATCATCCTCGCGTGGGTCGTGGCGTCGGTGATTCGCGTTGCACAGGGGAGCGCGACCGTTGCCATTCTTACCACTGCCGGGATGGTGAAAGGGATGCTCGACACCTCGATGGGTGTTCACCCCGTCTATATATACTTGGCCATCGGCTGGGGGGCCATGTTTGGTTCGTGGATGAACGATAGCGGATTTTGGGTGGTGAGCCGGTTGGGGGGATTCACCCAAAAAGAGACACTTCAATCGTGGAGTGTCATGTTGTGTGTCCTGTCGGTCACCGGGCTTGTCACGACTCTGATCGCTTCCTGGATCTTACCGTTAAGCGTCGTCGCCCCTTAGTGTGGGTGTGATATTTGCTTGGCCAACCGTTCTTGGTGTCCCTTTCCGTTTGAGACTTGATGAGACCTGAATTCTTTTATTTCGATCTGGGAAATGTCCTCCTCTACTTCGATCACGACTTGGCGTTTCGCAAGATGGCGAAAATAGCCGGTGTCACACCGAGCGAGATGCGGGCCGCGGTGATGGATACCGAGTTGCAGATCGCGTACGAGACAGGACACATCAGCGGTAGCGAATTTGTCGATCGAATCGCACAGCATCTGGATAAACCGCTTGCGGTGGCACCCATGCTAGAAGCGGCTGCGGACATGTTTATCGCCAATACGCATATCTTGCCGGTGCTGAAGCGAGTCCAGGAATTGCGGATCCCGATGGGCCTGCTCTCGAATACGTGCGAAGCCCACTGGCAATGGATCGTGCAACAACGCTATCCACAAGTCGTCGATTGGTTTTCACCGGTGATCCTTTCGTTTGAAGCCAAAAGCATGAAACCGGACAGTGGGATCTACGAGCAAGCAGAGCAGCGAGCAGGGGTTTCGCCGCAGGGAATTTTCTTCACCGACGATCGAACGGATAACATCGAAGCGGCGAGCAAGCGAGGGTGGCAAACGCAAGTCTTTGTCAACGCAGACCGCTTGATGCAGACGATCGATCGTTGGGCATAAGAAGGTCCCTCCAGCGAGCGGTCGAAATCACTCAGCGAAAACTCCATCCGAAGTCGCGTGGCTGCCCCTTGCGCACCGGGATCGATCGAGTCGCATCGAGCTCGACTAACTCGCGGTTGATCAAAAAATAGAGCTTGCCATTCCAGTCAAACGAAGCGTCGATCCGGCCATCGGGAAGTTGGGACCACAAAGGATCCGATACCCGTTTCTCAGGAGACTTGGCAAAGTCGTCGGGCAAGCGAAAACGTCGGAACTCATCGTTGCGAAAGAAAACGATTTCGTCAGGTGAGCGGAGCAGCGCGCTATCGATCCCCGTGGTCCATAAGCGCCACCACCCATCGATCGCGATTCGCCCCGACTTGTCTGATTTCCCAACTCCATTGCTGAAATCAAAGCGTTCGTATCGATCCCTGCGAAAGAAATAGATCTTGTTATACCGAGGATGGTAAACAGAGGCATCCAAGTAAGGAGTGACTCCATTCCATTCTCCATCGGTGATGCGTAGTCTTCGGCTCAGCTCATTGTTCTGAGGATCCCATTTGTAATAGAAATCTTCGAGAAACAGATGGAGTCGTAGTTGCTCCGGATGGAAAACCGCAGCGTCATATCGACGTAGCGAGGGAGGGGCTGATAGATCCGTTCGCTGAAAGGGATCGTCTTCGCCCATCCACCGAACAATGGACTCTGTTTCGATTTTGCCTTGCAGGTCACCTTGATTCACAAGGCATTGTTCATTCGAAAACTCCAAACGTATGCGTTCTGGGGAAAACAAGTAACCATCTACCTCCCCTGAGTACTTCGCCCGACAAACCCACCGGTAGGAGTTAGCGGTTCGCGAGATCGATTCCACGACGCAGAAATCAAAGTTCAAGGTCGAGTCGCGGTATTGCATCGTTTTTGGAAAGACCGATCGCTCACAAAACGATTCCAAAACGTCGGCATAAGTCTGTTCTGTTCCAGCAGCAATTCGCTCCTCTAGCAAAGACTCAGGATCTTGGCTCAACGAGACAGAAATCATCCAAGCCATCGCGATCAGCGTATTCAAAAGCAAAGTTGTCCAGCTTTGGTTTTTCGGCATGGCGGGGTGCAATAGAGGAATACGTAAAACATGGCAAAGTATAGCGAGATAGAATAGATGCAGTACCAATCTCATAGAACCAATCTCACTGTACTAATTTCACAGCGCACCCTACTCGCAAAAGCCCCCACATGAGCACGAACCACCATTCTCTCCACATCGATCGCCGATCTGCGTTGAAAACAGCCGCATCGGTTGCTGCCTGTTCGCTAGTGCTCCCTGATTTGGATCTCGCCGCTCAAGACGCTGTGAAGCCGTTTGGAGACGAATTTCCCAACCTAGAATCGCTGACGACGGGCGAATGGTGGACGCGACCCGCTAATAACCGGAACACCCAAGTCCGGCGAGGAGGAGCGTCCCCAGCCCCCTCGATGAACGTACCTCGCGATCAAGTCGTCGTGTTCGCGATTTATCTTCATCATGCGGGAATATTGAAAATCAGCGCACAGCTGTATCCGCTCAAACCGGGCGAGTCTCGCGACGTCCATCTGGAGTTTCAACAGAACGGAAAATGGCAACAGGCCGCCACGACCCAAGTTCTCTATCCTGGCTGGGACGCCCATTTTCGAGTCGAGAAGTGGGACGCTTCGCGCGATGTTCCCTACCGCATTCGCCACGGTGAAAGTGCATTCTTTGAGGGACGCATTCGCCGCGACCCTGCGGACAAGAACGAGATCGTCGTTGGAAACCTCTCGTGCAACTCCAGCAAGACCATCGGGGAACGGACCGAGATCGTGCAGAATGTTCTCGCGCAGGATCCCGATCTTCTCTTCTTCAGCGGGGACCAAACCTATCGTCACACCGAACACACCGCAGGCTGGATTGAGTTCGGTCTGCAATTCCGTGAGACCTTTCGCAATCGCCCCGTGGTATGCATTCCCGATGATCACGATGTCGGACACGGTAACTTGTGGGGAGAAAACGGCAAACAATCTGTGACGCCGGGGGATGCAGACGGAGGCTATCGCTACCCTGTCGCGTATGTCAATCAAGTGCAACGGCAGCAAGCCTGGCATCTCCCTGACGCGGTCGACCCCGCCCCTGTCGACCGAGACATTCAAGTCTATTTCACTCGGCTCCTGCTAGGTGGAATCGATTTCGCCATTCTTGAGGACCGAAAATTCAAGATGGGGCCTGACGGCAAAATCCCGAAGATGGGACCGCGTCCCGACCACATCAACGATGATGCGTACGACCCCAAGTCAGTCGACTTGCCAGGCCTGCAACTCTTAGGCGAGCGCCAGGAAAAGTTCTTGCGCGCGTGGACGGAGGATTGGGCCGGAGCGACTATGAAAGCGGTGTTATCCCAAACCGCATTCTGCGGGGCGGTGCACATGCATGGCAAAGTGGATGGCAGGCTCTTGGCCGATTTGGATTGCAACGGCTGGCCCCAAACTCCGCGAAAACGCGCTCTTTCGATTATTCGTCAAGCATGGGCGGTTCACTTATGCGGCGACCAACACTTGGCCGTTGTCGTCAAGCATGGCATCGATTCCCATGGCGATGGCCCCTATGCCTTTACCAGTCCTGCGTTGGTAAACACGATTTACGGGCGTTGGTGGCATCCGCTCGACGAAATGCCGGGTTCCAATCCAGTCCCCAACAGCCCATTGCCTTGGACCGGCGATTTCCTCGATGGCCTTGGAAATCGAATCAGCATGTTGGCGTATGCCAACCCCGAAGATATCAGAGACGAAAAGAAGCGAGCGGATGGATACGGAATCGCGCGATTCAACAAGGAGAAGCGAACCATTACCTTTGAATGCTGGCCTCGCTTCTGCGACGTGAAGAAAGGTGATTCCGAGCAATTCCCGGGCTGGCCCATCACCATCGCGATGGATGCCAACGATAGTCGATCCATTGTCGGTTGGTTGCCGGAGTTGGTGTTCGAGGGGGGAAGCAATCCCGTCGTACAAGTCATCGAACAGACAGGCGGCGAAGTGCTTTATACGGTTCGCGTTGCTGGCTCGCGATTTCAGCCGCGTGTTTACTCCAGCGGATTGCATACCATCCAAGTCGGACGCGATCGACCGGATCGGGTCGCATTCAAGGATCTGAAACCTATGGATAAAGACAAAGCTGGCACGAGGTCTTTGAACCTATAACAACCAGCGGGCTAACCGAGGAAAATCGAAAAGAGTCTCGTTACAAGGACTCTTCCAATGCCTTCCGGACCGCAGGATTTGGCTTGACGCTTCCTGGCCGTTTTCCATCCGCGATGTCCAGCGGTGTCCAGCCATGTCGATTCTTATGATTCCAAGTGTCGCTTTTCAAGCCCTGTGCCTTGAGGAGCCGCACCACTTTGGGATAGGCCCGATATGCTGCGCCGTGCATCGCCGATTCGCCATTCTTGTCGACGTGGTGGAGGTCCATCTTTTCGGCCAGCAAGTAATCGAGAACCTCCAGCACCTCTGACTCGGTGCCGGGCTCTTCGTCCACCGCGACCGTTCCAACACCGGCCGCTGCGAGGAGAGGCGTGCAATCGTCGGCATTCGGTCGGTTCAGATCTGCCCCGAGCTCAACCAATAATTGGATGAGGGGCAGGTCGGCCGTTTTGCAAGCGAGCAGAAGGGGGGTCGCGCCATTGCGATTCAGCGCAGCTTTTCCTGGCGGTCTCGTGCTCTTGCAAGTCAGATTGGCGTCGGCTCCCAGTGCAATTAGCCGGCGTACGAACTCGAGGCTGCTGACTTGTCCCGATCCGCGAGGGGGTGGATCTCCATCCACTCCATCACCGCTGCTGGGCTTCCGAACCCAGCTGATCGCATGGAGTGCTGCGTATCCGCAGCGTTGATCGTTCGGATCTGCCCCCCGTCCCACCAAATGCAACGCCAGCTCGAAGTGCCCGCTTTCCACCGCTAAAATCAGTGAAGACGTTTGATTGGCAGCGTTCCTCCCCCCGCCCGATCGGACGTTCATCCCTTGATTCACGTCCGTTCCGGTCGATAGAAAGAGGTCCACTGTCTCCATATGGCCTTGGCGAACCGCGAAAAAGAACGCATTGAATCCTGACTTGAGCGATAGGTCTCTGTCTGCACCCGATGCGAGCAACGTCTTGACGACGTCCGTGTTTCCCGCTGCAGCGGCCCACATCAACGCGGTCTGACCATTGCGTTCCGTGGCATTCACCGAACACCCCGATTGGAGCAGCAATTCCGCAATTTTCTCATTCCCCTGCCTGGAGGCGATCATAAGCAATGTCGCATCCCCCGGGCCAAGCGTCGTTGCATCCGCTTTGGCATCGAGAAGCAATCGAACGCTAGCCATATCACCTTGGGTGCATGCAATGGTTAAGGGAGTGACACCGTAGTACGTTTTGGCGTTTGGGTTTGCTCCGGCGTCGAGCAACCACTGGACGATATCATGCCGACCGTGTCTCACTCCCCAATGAAGAGCTGTCATACCATCCTGTTGCGGGGCATTGAGCAACTCGGAGGCGAGTTTCCCTTTCGCGCGTAGGAGATCCCAGCGTTGCTGTTCCGCAAGCTCAGCGATATCGACCGATTGCTTCGAGGAGAGCTTTTCGAGTGCGTCATCAGCCCGCGATGGAGCGTCGTAGAAAACCACTGCTCCGGCCATCAGCAGAGACGTTGCAATTTTTTTGACGGTTCGAAGAATGGGATCGAGCATGATCTAGAGCGTGACAGGATCAAAAAGGTGATCGATCGTGCCGGTGCTATCCGCGAATGTTTCCAAGGGAACGCCCACTTTGTTTAGCAGGGTGAGATGCAAATTCGAAAGCGGTGTCGCGCTCTGCAGTTGAATGTGTTTACCCCCGCGATGTTGCCCCGCTGCTCCTCCTGCGACCAAGATAGGAAGGTCCGAGTGATCGTGCGCATCGGGATCTCCCATGCCGCTGCCATAGAGAAAGAGAGAATGGTCGAGCAGGTTTCCTTCTCCTTCGGGAGTCGCCTTCAATTTAGCGAGAAACTCTGCGAACAACGCGATATGGAATTGGTTGATCTTGGCAACCTTCTGAAGCTTTTCGGGGTCCCCGCCGTGATGCGTGATCGGATGGTGAGGGTCGGGGACACCGATCTCAGGATACGTACGATTGCTCGCCTCGCGGGCCAACTGAAAGGTCGTGACCCGTGTGATATCCCCTTGGAAAGCGAGTAACTGCAGATCGAACATCAATCGCGCATGGTCTGCGTACTGGATTGGGACGCCTGTGGGGCGATCCAAATCAGGCAAGGGATTCTCGAGCACACTTCGTTCCGCTTTCTGAATGCGTTGCTCCACATCGCGAACGTTTTCGAGATAGCTTTCGATCCGTTGGCGATCCGAAGCTCCGACTCTCTTTTTGAGCCGCGAGATCTCCTGGGTCACCGAGTCGAGGAGACTCGCTTTTTGTCGCAAGGCTTCCTGCCGTTGCTGCGCGTCACCACCTTCGCCGAACAAACTCTCGAATACCAATCGTGGATGTGCTTCTGCGGGAAGGGGTGTGGTCGGCGAGGACCAGGAGAGATTGTTCTGATAAACGCACGCGTATCCGTTGTCGCACTGCCCTACTGTCGACAAGAGATCCATGGAAAGTTCGAGAGAGGGAAGCTGCGTTTCGGCTCCGATTCGCTTCGCCGCGATTTGATCGACTGTCGTTCCCAAGTAGTAATCCGTGCTCTCCGTCAGCTTCGCTCTCGCTGCGCTGAGAAAGGCCGAATTCGAAGTCGCATGGGAACCCGGATAGGCATTCTGCAAGTCGAAACCAGAGAGAACGCTGATATCCTTCGCGAGAGGTTGGAGCGGGGAGAGACTCGACGGGAGATTCTCTAGCGATTCGCTCTCGGGCTTCCATTCCTTTGCGTAATACCCCATCGGTACATACACGTAACCGATCCGTTTTAGATTCTGACGACTTGCGACCGTCGCAGCTTGCGCTGTCATGGCTGGCACCATAGCGTCGAGCAGCGGAAGCGATAACGCGACGCCCGTACCGCGAAGGAGTGTGCGTCGATCGAGCGATTTCTTGAGAATCATTCCTTGTGCCTCATAAGGAAAGGACGGCTTTGCGTGATGGCGAGGAGAATCGTATGAAACCGGAAATCGTCTGCGGCGGCTTTTCTTACAATTTCTCTTACATAGGGTCCGTCTTCGATTTCGGCGCCCCTTCCAAGCCCATAAGTCAACAGCTTCTCTACCAATGTACCAACGAATGCATCCGGCCGCTCCAGAATGCTGGACTCCAGATCGGCAACCGATGACGCCCGCTTCCCATCCGGCAGAACCGTCGCAGAATCGATAGCCGCGTCTCCATCCCAATGTCTCCATCGACCAAGGGCATCGTACGATTCGAGCACAAATCCGACTGGATCGATCAGTTCATGACAGGATGCACACGCTGGATTCTCGCGGTGCTGGGCCAATCGTTCGCGAGTTGAAGCCGGACGGGACGATGAACGCTCTCCCAACGCGGGGATATTGGGGGGAGGCGGTAGCGGTGGCGTACCCAGGATATTTTCTAAAACCCAGCTTCCTCGAATCGTCGGAGAGGTCCGAGTCGCATACGACGTTACCGACAGGAGACTGGCGTGTCGAAGTATTCCACCTCGATGGAATTCTCCGACGTTCTCAACGCGTCTCGTTTCGCTCCCCAAGATTCCCGATATTCCATAATGGACCGCGAGTCGCTCATTCATAAACGAATGTTCGCTTTGAATGAGCTGGAGGACCGAGCGATTCTCCAACAAGACTTCGCGGACGAGCGACTCGGTTTCTTCACGCATCGCGTTTCGCAAGTTGTCATCGAAATCGGGGTACAACCGTAGATCGGGAGAAATACTCGATAGATTGCGGAGATAGAGCCACTGCGATGCGAAGTTAGTCACCAATGCCTCGGCCCGGGGATCGCGCAGCATGCGTTTTACTTGCTCCTCCAGGATCGAAGGCTCTCGCAATCGACCGCTTTCGGCTAGTCGTAACAATTCTTCGTCAGGAATACTGCTCCACAGAAAAAAAGAGAGTCGACTCGCCAATTCGACTGGACTCAGGGGCACGAGAGGAGGCGAATCGATCGAGGGTTCTTCGTTCGACGATTCGATTCGAAGCAAGAAATTCGGATTGACCAAAATCGATGCGATTCCCGCCTCCAGTCCATGGGCAAACCCTCGCGACTTGGCCGCAAGCTCAAACATCTTCCGCGGAGTCTCTAAATCCTCGTCGTGGATCGGTCTTCGGTACGCGCGTCGCGCGAGCCTCTCCAACACACCTTTAGCCACTTGAGCCTCATCCGCAGCATCCGGTTGCACCGAAGCTCCCGCAAATAGCATTCGGGTGACCGGTGTGTCTGGGATGACATCCGTCTTTCGATCCAGCGGGCCCACGATTGATATTTCGTAAATCGCTGGGTGCATGCGCGGGTGCCGGTGTCGATTGTAGGACGCATCGAATGGTTGTCGTTTGATCTCCAAAAGGGACGCACTGGTCGCTGGAAAGGTTGCGCCGACGCGACGCACTCCCGCTTCTACCGGGATTCGAACTCGGAGATTGGCATCGATCAACGTGTGATCGTCACCTTGCGTCGGCTTCTGTATTGCAAACCGATGCACCGGAGCGCGCTCGATCAAAATATCAAGATCCGTTGCCTTGCTGAGCCCCTCCACTTTTTCGTCGCGATCTCGCGTCAACCGAACCTGGATTTCATAGATCCCCGTTGCAGGGAACGCGTATTCGAACTGCGCACCACCGCGAGTTCCGAGCGGGAGCCCGTCCACATGAGACTCCTGGCTTCGATCGGGCGGAATACGAACGGTGATTCCAGCTGGACCAAGCTCCTGAATTCCGAGCGCCAAACGACTGACATTTTGAGCAGCTTGAACCGCTCTCGAAATGAACGCGGGCGTCCACTCGCCCACCGTGATATTGTCAAAACCTTGGCTGGATTCATCCTTTGGTAGGAAGGCTGCAGCATCAATCGGGATTCCCATCAAATCGCGGATGGCATTCTGATATTCGGTGCGGGTCAAACGTCGCAACCCTGGAGTTTTTGCTACGCGTGGATGGGCTTCGCTCTGCTGTTGAAGCCCCTGCTCCATTTCCGATCGCGCTGCCTGGAGCAACGCCGGGTCCGGTCGGTCATGCGAGGGGGGTGGCATTTGCCCTGCCCGCAGCTTGCGTAGGATCCGCTCCCAAGGCTTGGTGTCCAAGTCTGGGCTGTCCCAACTGGCGGATTGGGACAACAGCCCTTCGACCGAAAAAGAACCCTCCGGCGATGGGCCGGCATGGCAATCCAGACAGGATTCGTTGAAGAGCCGCTCCACGGGAGGTCCCATCGCGATTGCGGAGGGGTTCCACTCGGAAGCGAGAGAGACCAAGAGTATGACTCCGCATGCTGCGGCAATTCTGTTTGCGAACATCGTATGCCCCATCCTCTCGAATGGCTCGGCTTTCAAAAATCCCATACGCGGTTCGCCCCCGGCGCGACCAGTTTGATCCAGTCGATCTGAACGAAGTCTTGTTTCGCAACTCGCGATGGGCTCGAGGGTAAAAAGAGCCGAAGGATCCCTTGGGTTGGACCGGTCTCAGGTATTTCTATCACGATCTCATTCCAAGAATCCGAGGGGAGTTGGTAATCGACATGGTGCAACTCTTTGTTCGAAGACAAGCCAGCATTCTCGAGCCAAGCTACATGCCCAGTTCCTTCGGGACCGCGAAGTCGAATTTGCAGCTTGGAATGAGATGGGAGTTTACCCATGGGGAAACCGAGAAAGGGGCGTTCGGTGGTCGGAAGGAACTTTGCGACTCCGTCTTTGACTTGCGCGGTGCATCCTCGCGCTCGCCATCCCAGCAATTCCGGCAGAGGTTTGTCGTTCGTGTTGACTGCCTTCGACGTCGTCGCGGATGCATCGGATGCGCGTTTGGCTTTAGGCTTTCCCTCCTCCTCGGGATCGTATCGGGATGGATCAAAGTTTGGATTGCGGACCGGCACTACCGCATGGGTGCTTTGGAGGAAGCCTTCGATCATGACATCCAGTTCGACAACTTTCTCAGGCTCCTTGGCAGCCAAATTATTTTGCTCGCCAGGATCCTTCTCAAGGTCGTACAGGAGATACCGATGAGATCCATTTCCCGATCCGTGGAAAATGCGAATCAGTTTCCATCGCTCGTGATGAACGGCAACCGCGGGTGGTAACCAGTCGGGAACCAAGGGCGAGTGTGGAAAGTACTGGAAGGTAGGTGGGCGATGCAGTGGCTCACCGCGAAGAGCAGGCACGATGTCCGCCCCATCCAGCGGATAGTCCACGCCGGTAGGAATACCAAGACCATGAAGAAGTGTCGGAAAAAAATCCTCACTTTGGATCAACGCGTCCGATTGGCTTTCTGGCTGTGTGATGCCAGGCCAAGATATCACGCATGGAACACGAGTTCCCCCTTCGTACATCGTCGCCTTTCCTCCGCGCCAGGGTTGGTTATCGGTAGGTACATAACCATCCAAGTCGCTATACATGTTCCCGCCATTGTCCGAGGTGAAGACGATGATCGTTTTGTCGATCAATTGCAGTCTCTCCAGGGCGTCGAGTAACCGGCCGACCGCATCGTCCATGCTCGATACCATCGCGGCGTAGGTGGGACTCCGCTGTGGATCACTGGACTTCACCCGCTTTCGGTACTTTTCGATTCGATCCGGTTTCGCATCGAACGGGGCGTGCACACTGAACATCCAATAGTTGAGGAAAAACGGTTTGTCTCGATTGGCTTCCAGCCATGCGACCGCTTCGTCGGCTATGCGATCTTCGATATGCTCGGAAGCGACCTTCTCTTGAAAGGAGGGAAACTTCCACGGAGCAACGTAGCTTCCCGCCGGGCCCGGCCCCGGGTGATGCGGTATATCCACGTCGAATCCCTGTTGAAGGGGGGAATAAGGTTCTGCCCCTAAGTGCCACTTGCCGAAATGACCCGTGGCGTAGCCCGCCTCCCGGAAGGCCTCGGCCAAAGTTCGATACTCCCTCTTCAATCGTGTCACAGGATTGGGTTGGATCGCCATTTGATTAGGAGGTGCACGCGTACCTACCGAGGCGTTAAGGACAACTTGTGGCAAGTGGCAATTGGGGGTGGTGATGCCCGTTCGTGCAGGACTGAGGCCGGTCAAGATCGCGGAGCGATTGGGAGAACAGAGGGGACTTGCTGAGTAAGCCCTCGTAAAGGTCATACCGAGCTTCGCCAGTCGCTGAACATGGGGCGTGTCGTACAAGCTCGTTGTGCCATACAGCGTGGTGTCGCTCCAGCCCAGATCATCCGCCAAGATGAAAACGACGTTGCGTTGGGGCACCTCCTCTGCATGAAGGTTCATTGCCCCGAGAAGCGACAGACCGATGCACACGAGTATGTGGAAGGAGGATCGCATGCTCGCCCATGAAGGAGAGAGGAGGTTCATCATGGAGATCGTAAGGGAGGTGTTGGTTGGATAGACAGACCGAGTCTAGGCGGGAAAGACGACCTTGTCGTACACGTCGGCTGCCAGAAGTTGGCATCCGATTGCCTCGAGCTCGATTTTACCTTCCAAGGTCGAGCAACTGGCCAAGCTCCAAGTGGCATCGTCGCGACGGGTGAAGCAATCGATGGCGTACCGATCCTGAGCGATCAATACATAGTGCTGCAAACCGGGAATCGTTCGATAATGCTCAAACTTCTTCCCCCGATCATAAGCTTCCGTGGAATCGGATAGGACTTCGACCAGGATAATCGGATTAAGCAATACATCCCCTCCATCGGAATCCAGTTGAGGATCTCCGCAGACGACCGAAAGATCGGGATAGGTATAAAGGCCCGTCGCCGCCACGCGCAACTTCAAGTCGCTTGGAAAAACTCGACAGGGTTTTCTCTTGAGTTGCAGTCCCAGACTCTGAATTCCGTTGCTAACGATCAAGTTGTGATTGGCCGACGCCCCGACCATTGCAAACATCTCACCCCGAAAGTACTCCGAACGGAATTCCGCCTGGCGTTCTCGATGCAAGTATTCATCTGGGGTGATGCACGGTTTAGGGGCGGTTGCCATGGAAAGGATTCCTCGCGTTTTCAGGAAGACCGATGCCTCTCCATTATAACCTCGGAGATCAGGCCGGCTGAGGTGGATTCCCCCGATAGGATCCACCCTGATTCAGGCTGAATACCTTCTTTTTCCACCTCCGTTCGAAAATCCCCCATGGTTTGACCAGACGTGTCCCTGCTACACCGATCCTAGAGGTAACAGGATGGAACTCAACGGAGGAAAGGGACGAGCGATGAATGCAAAAGAGATGGTGGCAATCAATCGAGCGATGCAGAACCCAGATGACTTGGTGGTTCAGCTTCAGTACATCGATAAAGCGGGAATCATTACTGAGCGAGTCATCAGCCCGATCCGATGGCTTGGTGGACAATCCCTACTGGCACTTTGTCTTTGTCGCGAAACACCCCGAAGGTTTGAATTGGCGCGATGTTCGCAGATTCGGCTCGTGAGAGCCGATGATGTCCTGATGCCCGTGCCGATTCGCACGATCGAATCGGCGACCTCGCTAGAGCCCTGCCTTACGTAGCGGTTGCAGCCAGCTGACCGGCTTGGTGATCGTTGTCGACAGTGTCCCCGGCAATCCATCCACTCATCAAGACCATCGGCATACCAGGTCCTGGGTGAGCAGCCCCCCCAGCCAAATAGAGGCCCTTCAGATCCTTGGAGCGGTTCGCAGGCTTGAATGCCCCCAGATACTTGCCGTGGCTGGCCAAACCATAGATGGCACCATTGAGAACCCGGTACCGTTTGTGGATTCCTTCGGGGGTCAACGAGGCCTCGCAAACGATGCGATCGCGAATCCCTTTCATGCCTCCTGTCCGTTCCAGCTTGTCCAGGATCACTTCCCGATATTCGGGTAACATCTTGCTCCAATCGTGCTCGGGTCTCAGATAGGGGGTATGGACCAAGATGTACAAAGCTTCTCCTCCTGGCGGTGCAACAGCAGGTTCGCTGATCGAGGGGGCGCACACATAAGCTGTCGGATCGGGAGCCGGTTTGCCTTGTCGGTAGATGTAATCGAACTCTTCGTGGGGATCTTTGGAGAAAACAAAATTATGGTGAAGCAGATGGTCGTACTTCTGGTTTAGTCCCAGATAGAGCACGACTCCGGAGCAAGCCGGTTCGTACTTGCGTCGTTTCTCAAACTTCTTCTCGGTCGCTGTTCCGTTTAGCAATTCGCGGTGTGTTCGGACGCTATCGCAGTTCGAAACCACCGCATCGAATTGGAATGTTTCGCCGGATGCGGTCGTAACGCCGCGCACCGATTGACCATCGTTTTGAATGGAGACGACATCGATGCTCGTTCGTATATCCACGCCCAATTCTCTCGCGAGCTTTTCCAAGGCGACGGGAACCGCTCGAGTACCGCCAATCGGATACCACACCCCTTCCTCAGTTTGCATATGCGCGATCCCGCACAGAACCGCAGGGGAGGCTTCAGGGGACGATCCGACGTATTGGGTGAAGTGGTCGATCATTTGCGCGGCCCGTTCGTCTGGAACACACGACCGGACCAATCCCGCAACCGATCTCCCCATGCGAAGGGACAATACATCCTTCAGAACGGCAGGTGAAAAAGCCCCTCCCACCTCCATCGTATCGGCAATACCTCCAACGCTCCGCCAGAAGAAGAACTTGTCTGATACTTTGTGCAACTGCTTCGAGATTTGCATGAATCGTTCGTAACCAGCCCCTGCACCAGGGTTCTTGGAGAATTTGTCCAAGTTCTCTCGCATCTTTTGGATATCGGAGATGAGGTCTAGAACGCTGCCGTCTTCGAAGAAGCATCGCCACTGTGGATCGAGCGGGACCAGATCCATGTAATCCTCGAGCTTGCGATTGGCTTCACTGAAGATGCGTTTGAGGACCGATGGCAGTGTGAGAATGGTCGGTCCCATATCGAATCGGTATCCGTCCTGCTGATGAACGGCTGCCTTGCCACCGACCCATTCGTTCTTTTCCAGCAGCGTAACGCGGTGCCCACGGGCCGCGAGCGTGCAGGCTGCGGCGAGGCCGGCGAGTCCTCCGCCGACGACGCCTATGTTCAAGGAACGACCGTTTTGTTGGATCATGACAAACCTCAAAGTCCGATTTTTTGTGGGTTATTGCTTGTTTCGCATCGCCAAAATAGCTTGAACAATCTGCCGAACGCCATTCCAACGAGCCAGCCAAGTGCTCGAGTGGACGCATTGTAGCAATCCGTCTAGGACGGATTCGTCGGCCGGTGTCGGGGGCTGAGCGTGGGGTAGCCAAGCCCCTTTGCGAACCGAAACGACCTTGGGAACGGTCATCGAGAGAAGCCCTTCATCCCCTCGCGTCACACCAAATCCGCTTTCGCCACGGCCGCCGAATGGGAGTTGCGGATCCGCCGTTGGGACGATCAAGTCGTTGATCGTGATGCAACCGGCGGTGATGTATTTGGTGATCCGCAATGCGTCTTCCAAGGGACCGAAGATGCTTGCCGAAAGTGCATACGGGCATTGCGAGTCTGCTTGCAAAGCATCCGCCCAATCGTCCACCGGAATGATCATCAACACCGGCGCGAAAATGTCCCACGAGCACATGTCCATGGCGGGAGTCATATCGGTGAGAACCAGGTGCCCCATCGCCACTGTCTTGGTATTACCCGACTCGCTCGAATCGTTCCGCTCCAAGGTCCGCAGATCGGGAAGTGGATGTCGTCCATGGCTTTCGAATACCTTGGCACCCTGGGCTACCGCGTTTTCGACGCCATCCCAGACTCGGCGATAAACGGATGTTGGAATAGGGGAGCTCCAATCCCTTTGATTCTCTTGCGCAAGTCGCTGGGCTAGCAATCGATGGAACACCTCAGACGCTTTTCGGGTGATAAAGACCCTTCGCGGGGCCATGCAAGTCGCGCCACCGTTGAGCCGCAATCCGAACAAGAGCAAATCGCAAACGCGATGCATATCGGCCCCCGGCAGTACGTAGACCGCATCGCAGCCACTCAATTCCATGGTGGCAGGAGTCAACGAGTTCGCCAGCCGTCCGAGGACCGTGCGGCCTGATGCGCTGCTACCTGTCATCACGACTTTATCGACACCAATTTCCATCGCATGCTCGGCGGCCGCGATGCTGCTATCCAACACCAAGATCAAGCCCTCGGGGACCCCTGATTCTTCCAGGATCTTCACCCACAACTCGGTGACCCTTTCCGCGCCGGGAGCCGGCTTGATCACGACACCGTTTCCGGCCGCCAACGCCTGCAAAGTTTGTACGCCAGTCAACAGCAACGGATAATTGCCCGCCCCGATGATCAAGACCAAGCCATGGGGAACTCGCTCCACCGTGGAATGGAGACCTCCCAGCCAAAACGGGGTTACCCAGCGGCTCGCATAGCGCGTCTTCAAAATCTTGCGTGCTCGTCTGCAGACCCATCTCGCAGCATCGGCCAAGGGAAGCAACTCCGCGGCAACGGTCTCTCGATACCCTTGCCGCGTTGGGGTTTGAATCGCGTCGGCCAACTCCCGCCGGTAATGCACCAGCAGGCTTCGCACTTTCTTGAGCCTGCTCAATCGCTCCTTGAGCGGCAGCTGACTCCATGCCAGCTGAGCTCCGTAGGCGCGCGAGAACTCGCTCTCTTTCGGGGAGCTTCCGGCTTTGTGGGGAATGCTTGAAAGCTTGGACAAAAAGGACGCATCGACATTCATGCCATGAGCATATCAGTATCCCTGCACTCCAGGTAGGGCTTGAAATCGCAGCGTATTCCTCCCTCCTTTCCTAAGACCATGGCCGTCTCGGAACACGGTCCGTGTTCCTTCAAGGGAAACCTACCAGCAGATTTACTAGCCACTCCCATTGGAAGCCTTATTCCAACCGGGGCAAATCGATCTCGTCTCTCGATTCCTTTTCTATCTTTTTCGAGGTATCGCAGCGCCCTTGCAGCCCACAGTCATCCACGGCGACACCCGATTTTCCTATTTCCCCCCCAATTGGCACGACCCATGCGTTCTACGCAATAGTGCTGATGCCAACCCGAGAACTTCCACGCCCGGGTTCTCCCTTTCTTTTATTCACTTAGGATTCCATTCCACAGGACGTTTCCCATGCGACGATATCGATTCCCTCAGCACCGCGGCTTCACGCTCGTCGAGCTGCTCGTAGTCATTGCTATCATTGGTATTTTAGTAGGCCTACTCTTGCCTGCCGTGCAAGCGGCCCGCGAAGCAGCTCGTCGGATGCAGTGCTCGAACAATCTCAAGCAGCTGGGTCTCGCGGTTCATAACTTTGAGAGCGCTCGCAAAGAAGTTCCGACCAGTCTTCGCCCACCTTCCAATGTTGCAAGCTCCGGAGAGCAAAGCCGGGTTTCGGTTCTCACGGATCTGCTACCCTTCTTGGAGCAGAACGCGATCTACGATCGCTACAACAAAGCCATCAACTGGAATCAAGGGACGAATATCGCATTGTCTCAAACGCGTATTCCTGCCTTCGTATGCCCATCCAATCCCGATGGTGGCGCGCTGGACACGGCCCCACCGGGGAGCACGGCGGCCTTCATCCCGGGCATTGCGTCGTCGACCGACTATTCCCCCATCTTTGGCATCGCCCCCGGCGTATTCACGCAAACACTCGGCTTGAGCGCCCCACCCGAACTCTATCGCGATCCGGCAGAAGTGTTCGCGGGCGTGAATCCTCCCTACACCTATGTACGTGGCTTCTTCCCAAAGAATGCGACCATCAACCCATCGACGGGACTTCAGACGAGCAAAGGTTACAAGTTCAGCAACGTCTCGGATGGTCTTTCGAATACGTTGGCCATCGCGGAGTCGGCGGGGCGCCCTTTTGTGTATGCGAAACGCAAGAAGTTATCGGGAGGTAATGCACTCAACGATACGGATGCGTCTTCATCCAACACCGATCGATTGAACTCGGGAGGATGGTCTCGGCCCGCAAGCGATCTCATGCTATTCGGTTCGACCAACGATCCGAGAGGTGTGTTGGGGGGGACGGTTTCCTTCAACTCGACGAACGGACATAACATCCGCGGTTTGACGTATACCCCGCAAGGCATCGCGCAGACCATTCTCGGGTTACCTATCGCCACCCACGGAACCGGTGCCCCTTATTCGTTCCACACCGGCGGAGCTCACTTTGCCCTTGGGGATGGATCGGTTCAGTTCATCAGCGAAGGGGTCAACCTCGCTGTCTTCATCTCCCTGGCAACACCCGCAGGTGGTGAAATCCCAGGTGAGTTTTGATCACGTAACGAGGTGGCGTCTTTCGCGCCGCAGTCCCATGCATCCCAAAGCCCATGGTACCCATCCCAAAACCCATGGTACCGCGGTGCAGACATCGGTTTGCACTCCGAGGATTTCTTGAAAGGAGTATTGATTTTGATTCCATCGCTATCGCCACGCTTTAAGTTCCTTTCCCCGCTTGCGGTAACATTCTTGGTGACGGCAGTGGCCTGCATAGGTGCAACAGGATGTTCAAAACCCTCCATGCCATGGGAGAAAACCTATCCTGTGAGCGGGGTGGTTCAGTACAAAGGGAAACCTGTGGCGGGGGCTGAGCTGGCGTTCTTTCCCGTCGACGTTTCGTTTCCAGATGACGTCCGGCCGAAGGCCAAATCGGATCCATCTGGAACTTTTGATATCTGGACGTACGTTCAGTCAGATGGCATACCGGCGGGCAAGTATCGAGTGACCGTGGTGCAGCACGAAGTTTCGGTTTCCAAAGGCACTATCGTCGCGAAGCCGAATGCGCTGCCGAACAAGTACGCCACACTCGATAAAACAGATCTGCAGATCGAGATCCAGCCGAACGACCGCGGGCCGATTGCTATCGACTTGAAGTAGCGCACCGCAGAACGGCATTGCAAGAATGACATGAATCGCACTTCGCTCCTCGCGCGGTGAGTGAAGTGAATTCGCAGAGCGGTGTCTAATTCATCAGCGGCAAGGGAGCCAGGGAGACATGAATCTTGAACTGCTGGCTATCGCGGATGTAGATGATATCGACTTCGCGATTGACCCCGGTCAGGCCGACCAACTGGACGAGATGCTCATCGTTGTCGACTGGGGTTCCATCGAATTCGAGGATGATATCTCCATACCGCAATCCGGCTTGCTCGGCAGGGCTGTTCGGCTTGATCACCTTCACAAAGGCGCCGCGAGGGGGCGGAGTTCCCGGTGCGGTGTTGGAGGCGTTAAAGGCTCTCTCGACACTCACTCCGAGGTAGGCGCGTTGCAATTCACCTCGCTCCACCAGTTGTTTTGCGACACTCACCGCGATATTGACCGGGATAGCAAAGCCGATCCCTTCGTTGCCTCCGCTGTTGCTGGCAATCGCGGTATTGATACCGACCACTTCCCCACGCATGTTCATCAGCGGACCACCGCTATTGCCGGGATTGATTGCAGCATCGGTTTGAATGAAGTCTTGGAAGACGATGGCTTTGGAGCCCAACTCCAGATTGCGTCTTCCTTTTGCGCTGACGATTCCGTAGCTGACCGAATGGTTCAAACCAAAGGGGCTACCGACGGCGAAGACAAAATCTCCGATCTCTAGTTGCCGGCTATCGGCGATCTTGGCGGTGGGGAGAAGGGTTCGATCGATTTCGATCACTGCGACGTCCGTCGAAGGATCTTCGAGAACGCGGAGGGGGGTCAACAATCCACCCTCGGACGTTTCCAAGCGAATGTTTTGCAGAGGGGCACCATGGATCACATGGCGATTGGTAAGAATAACGTTGATGTTGTTGAGGGCAACGATTACGCCCGATCCCGCCTCTTCGATTCGTTTTGTTTCCCGAGGCTTTCCGTTGGATCGCTCTGGGGATGGCTCCTCTTTGATGGCTTCAATGTGAACCACGGTTGGGGCGACGAGTCGAACGACGCGTCGAAGCAATGATTGATGGCGTTCGAGAAGCTCGACCTCTTGGGCAATTTGTTCGTATTGTTCATCGCGGGATCGGTTAGAGAGGAAATCGGTTCCGGTTCGAACGGAAACGGGAATCTGCTCCGAACCCCGCGGGGGAAATGCCGGAACAGGTTGTTGCGCCATTGCACTTCCGGAAAGACCTGCAACACAACCTACAACGGCAGCGTCGCGCACCGACTTGGAAACCCAAGCTTTGAACCAGGCACGAAGCGAATTGCGTTTTCTGCGACTGGATTGTTCACGCATAGGATTGGCAGTTCGTAGCGGTTGTAACAAATGGCGAAACAGCTCACAGCGGTCCGTTGCAGACGTTAGCAAGCCTTTCCTCAGATGTCGGCCGTACCCCGTCGAGGATCGAGCGCTTCGAACTCAAATCGAATCGAAAAGGGTAGGAGGACCACCGCATGTGCCATAGGTTCGTGCCCTATCGATTATCCCGATCGTTCTGTCGGAATCGTAAAGAAGCTGTGCAAGAAGGCGTGGTTCTGACCGTAGTGCCCGGGGGATGTTCAAACAAAAACGGTCCGTTTGGCAGTTCGCCTTCCAGGCGACAGAGAGGCTGCCAAACGGACCGTGTTATGTTCTATCGCAGCGATTCTCGCAGCGAATCAAGGGGCTTGGTCGCCCCCCGATATTTTGTCAAACGACTATTTGCGGATTGACCGCCTGCTAGACGATGAGTTCGGGGTCTTGGCCAGGCTGTGGAACCCAGTAACGTCCGTCATCATCTGGCTTGAGAGGTGCTTCGTCGGAGAAGTCATCCATGGCGTCGGTGTTAGCGAGGGAGACTTTGCTGTTGAGGCAATCTTTCCAGCTGAGCTTCTTACCGGTGTAGGTCGCCATCCGTCCCATGATCGAGGTCATGGTGCTGTAGGCACCGTAGTCACCTTCATTGGGGATTTCGCCCTTTCGGATCGAAGCGAAGAGATCGACGTGCTCCTTCGCGTGGCCTTGCTCGTTCGCGGGTGCGGTCCAGATCACCTTATTATCGCGATCGTAGATTTTCCCTGCATTGATTTCGCACCAGCCCTTGCTGCCGTGCGCGTACTCTTTGACTTCGTTCCAGCAGCCGGAGATTTGACGGCATTGGGAGAGTAGCTTGGTACCATTCTCGTAGGTGAATTCGACGAAGTGGTGGTCATAGATTTGACCGTATTGCTTGCCGGTCCGAACCTGGCGTCCTCCTTGCCCCTGTGCTTCGACGGGATAACCATCCATCAGCCAGTTGATCACGTCCAAGTTGTGGATGTGTTGTTCGCAGATGTGATCTCCGCTGAGCCAGTTGAAGTGGTACCAGTTGTTGATTTGGTATTCGAGTTCCGATTGCTGTGGTTCGCGGTTTCGGACCCAGAGGTCTCCCATATTCCAGTAGGCGCGGGTCAGGATGATGTCTCCGATAGCACCGTCGCGCAGCTTTTGAATCGTCGCTTGGTAGCCCGATTCATGCCGGCGTTGCAATCCGACGCCGACTGCCAACTTCTTTTCTTTGGCCATCTTGTTGGCCTCGAGGACGCGTCGGACGCCGGGAGCATCCACCGCGACCGGCTTTTCCATGAACACATGCTTGCCAGCCTTGATCGCGGCTTCGAAGTGCATGGGTCGGAAGCCAGGCGGGGTTGCCAGGATCACCATATCGACATCGCTTTCAAGCACCTTTTTGAAAGCGTCGACACCGACGAAGGTGCGATCTTTCAAATCGACCAGGGCGGCGTGCTTCTTTTGGATCGCGCTCAAGGACCCGTCGATTCGGAATTTGAAGGGGTCAGCAACCGCGGTCAGTTTCAAACGGTTCGAGTCGCTTGCCGTGTCGAGAGCTTGGAGGGCCGCACCCGTTCCTCGTCCACCGCAACCGACCAATCCGATTTTGATTTCATCGCTGCTGAAGGTGTGAGCGGCTCGGCTGATGGGCAAACTGTTCACTGCGACGGCACCTGCTGCAACGACTCCTCCGGCCTGGAGGAAACCGCGGCGGGATTCAGTCGACTGAGATTCTTGTGGCTGACTCATAGATCTGTTGAAAACTCCAAAATAGGAAATGGCAGTGCGTGGGTCGAGAGATGGTATCCGAAGCAATCAGGACCGAATCAACGCCTCTAGAAGGAGAGCGGATGCTCCACGCGGACCCGGCAAAAGTGGAGGACTTTTGCTATAGGAGTCGAAGAGGAAAAGGGCTGTAGCCAATGGCTGTCAGGCCAACGTGGAGCACCGGCAGGATGAACCAGTCTTTTGGCGAACGAGTCCGCCAAAACCCCCGGCTAAGGGAGCTGAATTTACCGGATACCGAAACTATACCTTTGATTTGATCCTCACGCAACCCTTTGGCAGGGATCAAAGGGAATTCACGAAACCTAAACCTGCGTCCAATGGCCATTTTCTGCCTCTTGCAAATAGGCCTTGAGTATCCCCTTGGTAGCCGATAAGTTGCTGCCAAACCAAGATTTAGCTTGCTCCCAGCCCTCCGTGGAGCCTTTCAAGGCGGAAACGTTTATGCACCCCTACCGAACCCATCATTGCTCCCAACTCGCCGTCTCCGACGTCGATTCTCTTGTGCGACTTTCCGGCTGGGTCTATCGGGTTCGCGACCACGGAAACGTTCTCTTTATCGATCTCCGCGACCATTACGGGGTAACCCAAGTCGTCGTGGACAAGGACAGCAGTGCGTTTTCGATCATCCAGTCGGTGAAGCTGGAGTCGGTCATTCGCGTCGATGGAAAAGTCCTGGCCCGGAGCGGCGACCGAATCAACCCCAACCTCCCCACTGGCGAAATCGAGGTTCGGGCTACTTCGATTGAGATCATGTCCGAAGCTGCCGAGCTTCCTCTCCCGATCGCGGGCAACGCGGAATATCCTGAAGAAATCCGCTTGCGCAATCGCTTCCTGGACCTTCGACGGGAAAAACTGCACGCCAATATCGTGCTCCGCTCCCAAGTCATCGCGAGCCTGCGACGCCGGATGATCGACCAAGGATTCACCGAATTCCAAACGCCGATCCTGACCGCATCGAGCCCCGAGGGAGCCCGGGACTTTCTCGTACCTTCCCGTTTGCATCACGGGAAGTTCTATGCGTTGCCGCAGGCCCCACAGATGTTCAAACAGCTATTGATGGTGGCTGGGTTCGATCGCTATTTCCAAATCGCTCCCTGTTTTCGAGACGAGGACGCGAGAGCAGACCGCTCTCCCGGTGAGTTTTACCAACTCGACTTCGAGATGAGTTTCGTCACCCAAGAGGACGTGTTCCAAGCCATCGAGCCCGTTCTCCATGGTGTGTTCGAGGAATTCAGCAACGGAAAGAGCGTCACTCCGCCCCCGTTCCCTCGCATTTCCTACAAGGAAGCGATGCTTAAATACGGCAGCGACAAACCGGACCTGCGCAACCCGATTGAAATCGCCGATGTCACGGAGATCTTTCGGGGCGGTGGCTTTGGCGTCTTCGCCAATGCGATCGAGCAAGGCTCGGTGGTTCGCGCCGTTCCCGCGCCCGGCGCTGGGGTCCGTGCTCGAAGCTTCTTCGATGGCACGAATCAATGGGCCAAGGACGAGGGCTATGCAGGGCTCGGCTATATCAACTTCAAAGGCGGGGAGCCCGGAGGTGGGGTCGCGAAGAACTTGGGGCCTGAACGGGTCGCGCAACTCGTCTCCCAAATGGGCTTGGGCCCCGACGACGGCGTCTTCTTTGCTTGCGCCAAACCGAACGTCGCCGCCAAACTGGCGGGTGCAGCCCGAACGAGGGTCGGCACCGAACTTGGACTGATCGAAAAAGACACCTTCAAGTTCTGTTGGATCGTCGACTTCCCGATGTTCGAGTGGGATGAAGTCGAGCAGAAAGTCATTTTCAGCCACAACCCCTTCTCCATGCCGCAGGGCGAAATGGAAGCGCTCCAAACGATGGACCCGCTCGATATTCTCGCCTACCAGTACGACATCGTTTGCAATGGGATCGAGCTTTCCTCGGGAGCCATTCGGAATCACAAGCCCGAGATCATGTACAAAGCGTTTGAAATCGCAGGCTACGATCAAAGCGTTGTCGATGAACAATTCCGCGGAATGATCAATGCATTCAAATACGGTGCACCGCCTCACGGCGGATCGGCTCCCGGAGTCGACCGCATCGTCATGCTCCTGGCGGACGAACCGAATATTCGCGAAGTCATCTTGTTCCCCATGAACCAAAAAGCCGAGGACTTGATGATGGGAGCCCCATCGGAAGTCACTCCAAAGCAGCTCAAAGAACTCGGTATTCGCTTCATCGGCGACACCAAACCGCAAACTCCAAACTAGCGAAGGGCCCAACCGCGGCCCGTGCTGCGATCGAAACGGTCAGAGCGAATTTTGGCTGGTAAAAAGGCTTCGCTCCGGTGACAATACCGCCATGCTAAGAAAGTTTCTTCGTTCCAAGATTCACCGCGCAACCGTAACGCAAGCTGACTTGCATTACGAAGGGTCTTTGACGCTACCTCCCGATTTGCTTTTGGCAGCCGGGATCGATCCCTTCGAGTCGGTTCATGTTTGGAACGTCACGCGTGGCACTCGGCTTGAGACCTACGCTATCTTGGGCGAACAGGGCTCGAACGATGTCTGCATCAATGGCGCGGCAGCCCACTTGGTGCGTCCCGGCGATATCATCATCATCGCGACCTTCGGATTCCTACAGGAAACCGGGCCGGAATGGAGAATCCCGGAGCCCAAAGTCGTCTTTGTGGACGACCAAAACAAAATCACCTACACCGGACGCGAAATTGCTGGTCCTCGCCGGCGCATCGTGGGGGAAACCTCGCCCGATTGCTGCTAACACCAAGCGGGTCGGCGAAGACTCGAGTGCACTCGACTTGGAAAGCCTTCTTATGTTGGAACGCACGTTAGAGCCCGAGATCATGGATTCATGCGAAGAGGCAATGGCCTACGACGCGATGGATCATTCGGCCGTCAACGAAGCATTCGCAAAGGACTTGCTCGCCGTCCCTTCTTTAGGAACCGACCTTCTCGATTTGGGAACCGGGACGGCGTTGATCCCTACCGTACTCTGTCGGTTGAATCGGGACGTCCGAATCATGGCTGCCGATGCGTCGCGTTGGATGCTGGAGATCGCACGTTACAACCTAGAGGTCTTTCAGTGCGCATCGCGAGTCCAACTCCACTTGGTCGATGCCAAAGACATGATCTTTCAAGATAACTATTTCGACGGTGTGATCTCCAACACCCTCCTCCATCACTTGCCCGAACACGATAATTTCTTCCGGGAAGCGATCCGCGTGCTTCGTCCAGGGGGCGTGTTGTTTTTGCGAGATTTGTTTCGACCCGAATCTGAAGAGGAGTTGGAGAAACTCGTCACGACCTACGGAGGAGCAGATTCGAATGGGCAGCAGTTGCTACGCCAAAGTTTTCATGCCGCGCTCACCCTACCCGAGATTCAGTCGCTCGTCGAACCTTTCGGGATCCCACGAGAGTGCATTCGCATGACGAGCGACCGGCATTGGACTCTGGCCGCTAGAGCCTCGTCGTCGAAACAAACATTTGCACCTGTGGATCAAATCCAGCCATCGACCGATTCTTCTCGTCAAGCGTGATCCCATGGAACAACAGTATTTGGATCTGATGCGTCAAATCATCGAGCATGGTGATGCGAAGAGCGACCGAACCGGTGTGGGAACACGGAGCCTGTTCGGCGCACAAATGCGATTCGACCTGTCCAAGGGATTCCCGCTCATCACGACCAAGAAGCTTCATTTGCGGAGCATCATCTATGAACTCTTGTGGTTTCTCCGCGGGGAAACCAATATCTCCTATCTGAAGCAAAACCGGGTGAGCATTTGGGACGAATGGGCCGATTCGCAAGGAGAATTAGGTCCCGTCTACGGAAAACAGTGGCGTTCCTGGGAGTGCCCCGACGGGAGAGTGATCGACCAGATTGCTCAGGTGCAACAGCAAATTATGAAGTCACCCGACTCAAGGCGATTGATCGTCAGTGCTTGGAATGTGGCCGACATCCAAGACATGGCTTTGCCACCGTGCCATCTCCTGTTTCAGTTTTATGTCGCCAACAACCGGCTCAGCTGCCAGCTTTACCAGCGCAGCGCGGACTTCTTTCTGGGTGTCCCTTTCAACATCGCATCCTACTCCCTTCTCACCATCATGATGGCGGGATCCTGTGGATTGATACCAGGGGACTTTGTCCATACCCTCGGCGATGTGCACCTGTACAACAACCATCTCGAGCAGGCTCAATTGCAGTTATCTCGCACTCCGCGAACTCCCCCCAGACTCGTGCTCAAGCAATTCCGTCCGAGCGTGCTCGATTACGAGTTCGATGATATCGAACTACAGGATTACGATCCACATCCTCATATCCCGGCGCCTGTCGCGGTATAACCTTCCATTGCGCCGGAGCCCATCGATTGGGTTATCCGTAGCGAGAGTCGCTTTCGGGCTTGATGGTTCTCACGATTTCTTCTTTGAGAACGTCATCCAATTCATGTGCGACCAAGTACCCCTGTAACGCGGTTTTCAGTCGATTCGACTGGCTGCGAATCGCTTCGCTTCTTCGATCGCGAGAACGTAGTGACGAAATCTCCACGTCCAGAAGAGTGCAGACCTTCACGTTCCCACTCTTGCCAGCCACCTTCATCTCAATGTCCGCAACCTCGATCGACATCCGGAATTTACCCAACCGCTCGTCGGACCGTTTCGGAATCGGGGTTTGTTTGCAGTCCAAGTCCAGGATCACATGGTTGCTATCGACGTGTTGAACCACTGCATGGAATTCCCGGACAAATCCTTTGAGCTTTTCAAGCGTGACAGCCCGCGGAACATTGGTGAAGAGCTCGGTTCGGATCGATTTTTCATTCGAGGAACAGAGCCAGCCCCACCAAGATCGTTTGGAACTCAATCGGATCTTCTGAGAAGACGGTTCAGCATCTCCTAGCGCAACAACTTGGTCGCGGCCACTTTCCTTTGCAATCAGCAGGCCACGGTCTGCTCGCCCCAAGACGGTTTCGGTAGAGTCCTCGGGCTGCACGATCGCTACGCCGAAACTCGCGGTGAGGCACTGGTTGCGCAGAGAAGGAATAGGAGTGCGCTGAAGCTTTTTGCGGATGGTTTCGGCCAACTCCTTTGCTTCTTGAAGGTCGCATTGCCCGCAGAGCATGACGAATTCTTCGCCACCGTAGCGCGCGACGAAGTCGGATTCGCGGCAAGATTCCTTGAGCAAATTCGCAAACGCAATCAACGCATCGTCCCCCGCTTGGTGGGAGTACGTATCGTTGATTTTCTTAAAGAAATCAATGTCGCAGATAATGACGCTCGCCGGCTCTCCCGTGCGCTGATGGTATTCCACGAACTCGGGAAGCTGACGGTTCAGTTCGCCTCGGTTTGCCAGCTTGGTCAGCTGATCCTGGCAAGCCCGCTCGCTTAGGTGAAGGATCTTTCGTTCGAGTTCCGCTGTTTCGCTCACGTCTTCGATGATCATGGCTCCGCCGCATAGATGACCTCGATCGCTGATCACCGGCACCACATCGACTTGGACCTGAAACATCTTGCTCCCCTGCGTCCGGATCGCAAGCCTCTGCTTTTTGGTCTCACCGGTAGTCATCAATGCGCGAAAGGGGCAATCCACTTCTTGCAATTGAAAGCCTTCCGTATCGCAGAGACCGGCGATTTGAGGTGTCCAATACTGGTGAAGCACGGACGTTACCGATCGTCCCGTAAAACGTTCGGCGGCCGAATTCCAATCGAGAATACGGTATTCGGAATCGATGAAGACAACGCCGTTTTGAACATGGTCCATCATATGGCGATAGAAGGTCTCATTCAGCGAATGGACCAGAGTGCTCCCCATACGATCGTTCCCTGGCTGGCGATCCATCTCAAACAGTCGTGAAAAATCGTGCTGTTCGATGCGATTGATCCAACGTTCCGCCACGCGGGCTTGTAGCTGCCTGTCATTGCTCAATACAAGCTCGGCGAACGACTTCGCCAATTTGGGATCAAATTGGGTGCCACCCAACCGAATGATTTCCGCGAGAGCCATCTCACGTGTCATCGCATCGCGATAGACTTGCTTCGCGGTCATCGAGTCGTATGCATCGATGACATTGACCAGTCGGCTGGCGAGCGGCGCGATATCGGGCGAAAGCAGATTGCTGGACGATTCATAGCTGGTCCCTAGACCCGCGATCGCGAGCAATAGCTCTTTGCTTGCTCCCGCCGCTCGAAGAATCTCTAAACCGACTTGGCTATGCATATCCATCATCGACTGCTCGTGTTCCAACAACCTCTCGGGCTTTTGCAGGACACGATCAGGAATGCCAATCTTTCCTATTTCATGCAGCAGGGCGAGCGTTTCGAAAAGCTGTTGCTGATCTTCCTTCAGCTCGTGCTTCGTCGCCCAAGCCGAAGTCCAGAACGCAACGCGGAGCGAATGCGCAGCCGCAGGCGGATGCTTGGCTCGGAGGGAAACGTAGAGACTCGAAACGGTCCCAAAACGAGCATGCACCATCGACTGCCATGCGCCGGCATTTTCCGTGTTGATCTGAGTTGGACAGATTGGTAGCGGG